>JBGMQU010000124.1:0-10121 GCA_048060725.1 Gemmatimonadota bacterium
GTGCGACTTCCCGGGGTGACCCGCCCCCGCGGTGGCGGCCCCTTCTGACCTCTGAAGGTTTTCAACGACATGCAGTTTGAGATGGAACCATCGGGCGAGTTCGCCCGCCGCCATATTGGTCCCTCCGCGGCAGAGATCGAAGGCATGCTGGAGACGATCGGTGTTGCCTCGGTCGACGAGTTGGTGGACCAGACCGTCCCCGAGTCGATTCGGCTCGGCCGCGAGCTCGACCTCCCGCCCGCCATGTCCGAGCGGCGACTGCTGGATCGGGCGCGCGAGCTTGCGTCGGAGAACGCCGCGTATCGCTCGTACCTGGGCCTCGGGTATCACGGGACGCTGACACCGGGTGTCATTCTCCGGAACATCATGGAAAATCCCGGCTGGTACACCCAGTACACGCCGTACCAGGCCGAAATCTCTCAGGGGCGGCTGGAGGCATTGCTCAACTTCCAGACGGTCGTGATAGATCTGACCGGCCTCCCGATCGCGAACGCGTCCCTGCTGGACGAGGGGACGGCGGCAGCCGAAGCGATGCAGATGTTGTTCGCCGCGCTCGGCAAGGCGGACAGGAACGTCTTCTGTGTGTCCGATGCCTGTCACCCGCAGACGATCGCGGTGGTCCAGGGACGCGCGGCGCCGCTCGGTATCGACGTTCTGGTAGGGCCGCATGACGAGTTCGTGGCCGGCCCCGACGCAGACGCCGTTTTCGGCGCTCTCGTGCAATATCCGACGACCGACGGGGCGATCGTCGACTACCGCGATCTCGGTGCGCGCCTGAAGGGACACGGCGCTGGATTCGTCGTGGCGGCGGATCTTCTGTCTCTCACCCTGCTGGCGCCCCCGGCCGAGTTCGGGGCCGACATCGCCGTCGGGAACACGCAGCGTTTCGGCGTTCCCATGGGGTACGGCGGACCGCATGCCGCGTACCTGGCTACGAGCGAAGATTTCAAGCGGCGTCTGCCGGGCCGCATCATCGGCGTCTCCATCGACGTCGACGGAAACCCGGCCCTGCGGATGGCCCTCCAGACCCGCGAACAGCACATCCGCCGCGAGCGCGCGACGTCGAACATCTGCACAGCCCAGGTGCTGCTCGCGATCATGGCGGGGATGTACGCCGTGTATCACGGACCCGAGGGTCTGCGGGCGATCGCCGATCGCGTGCGGAAGATGACCGCCGTTCTGGCGGCCGGGTTGAGCGACCTCGGCCACTCGATCGTGCACGCCGACTTCTTCGACACCATTCGCGTGTCGCTCTCGGGCGCATCCGCCGCGGACGTGATCAGCCGTGCCCTGTCGCTGGGGATCAACCTTCGCGCCTACGAAGACGGAACCGTCTGTGTCGCGCTCGACGAAACCGTCCGCGAGGAAGATCTTGACGATCTGCTCGCGGTGTTCGGAAGCGGCGACCCTGCGGAGGGTCCGGTTTGGGGCGCCGCTGAGATCGCCTCGCATCTCGACGACTCGGCGTACCCGCCGAGCCTGGCTCGCAGCGACCCGTACCTGGAGCACCCGGTCTTCCACAGGTACCACTCCGAAACCGAGATGCTGCGGTACATCCACCGGCTCGAGGTGAAAGACCTCTCGCTGAACACGAGCATGATCCCGCTGGGGTCGTGCACGATGAAGCTCAACGCGACGTCGGAGATGGTCCCGGTCACATGGCCCGAGTTCGGCGGTCTCCACCCGTTCGCCCCCGCCGAGCAAGCGGCCGGATACGCACGAGTCTTCGCGGACCTGGAGTCGTGGCTGTCGGAGATCAGCGGGTTCGACGCCTGCTCGCTCCAGCCGAACTCCGGCGCTCAGGGTGAGTACACGGGGCTCCTGGTAATCGCGGCCCGACACGAAGAACATGGCGAGGGACACCGCGACATATGTCTGATCCCGTCGTCGGCTCACGGGACGAACCCGGCGAGTGCAGTGATGGCGGGGATGAAGGTCGTGGTCGTGAAATGCGACGACGCGGGCAACATCGACGTCGAAGATCTCCGCGCGAGGGCTGAAGAACACTCGGCAAACCTCGCCGCGATCATGGTCACGTATCCGTCGACGCACGGCGTCTTCGAATCGGCCATCAAGGAGATCACCGGGATCGTCCACCACCACGGCGGACTCGTCTACCTCGACGGCGCGAACCTGAACGCGCAGGTCGGCCTGTGCCGGCCGGGCGATTACGGGGCCGACGTCTGTCATATCAACCTCCACAAGACGTTCGCGATCCCGCACGGCGGCGGTGGACCCGGGATGGGTCCGATCTGCGTGACCGCGGAACTCGCGCCCTATCTGCCAGGCCATCCGCTCGCCGATGTCGGCGGCGAGCGTGGCGTGCGGCCGGTGTCGGCGGCGCCGTGGGGAAGCGCTTCGATCCTGCTGATCTCCTGGGCGTATATCGCGATGCTCGGGCGCGCCGGCGTGAAGGCGGCGACGGAAGGCGCGGTCCTCAACGCCAACTACATGGCCACCCGGTTGGGCGAACACTTCGAGGTGCTCTACAGGGGAGAGAGAGGCCGCGTGGGACACGAGTTCATCCTCGACCTCCGTCCTCTGAAAAAGGAGACGGGCGTGTCGGATGAGGACGTGGCGAAGCGGCTGATGGACTATGGATTCCACGCGCCGACGATGTCGTTCCCGGTGGCGGGGACGATCATGGTGGAGCCGACCGAGAGCGAGGCCAGATCCGAACTCGACCGCCTGTGCGACGCGTTGATCTCGATCCGCGCGGAGATCCGGCAGATCGAGATGGGCGTCGCGGACCGCGACGACAATCCGCTCAAGAACGCGCCGCATACCGCGGCGATGGTGACGTCCGACGCGTGGGACCACGCGTACACACGCGAGAACGCGGCCTACCCGGCCCCATGGACTCGCGATTTCAAGTACTGGCCACCGGTCAGGCGCGTGAACAACGCCTACGGCGACCGAAACCTCGTGTGCGCGTGTCCTCCCGTCGAAAGCTACGAGACGGCCTGAAACGACACGGTCTGAAACGAGACCGTCAAAACGAGGGAATACCCGATGGCAACGCTGACTTTTCACGGCCACTCGTGCTACGAAATTGTCGCGTCCGACGGCACGCGGATCCTCATCGACCCGTTTCTCACGGGGAATGGACGAGCCGACGTGGGGCCGGAGCACTTCTACGATCGACTCGACTATCTGCTGCTCACGCACGGACACGGAGACCACCTCGGCGATACGTTCGCCATCCTCGAACGGACCGGGGCCATGCTGGTCGCGACGTTCGAACTCGTGAGCTATGCGATGGAGGTGCAGGGAGTCCAGAATGCGCACCCCATGCATATCGGGGGCGGGTGGGACTTCCCGTTTGGCAGGGTTCAGCTCACGGCCGCCGTACACGGCGGCAAGATCGATGCAGAGGGAGCCGAGGCGTACACGTCGATTCCGGCCGGGTTGATCGTCACCGTCGACGGAACGCGGATCCACCACGCCGGTGACACGGCCCTGACCCGCGACATGGAGTTGCTCGAGGGCAAGGTCGACATCGCGATCGTTCCGATCGGCGACAACTTCACCATGGGTCCGGAGGACGCGGGCCGAGCGATCGAGATGATCAAGCCGCGTCTGGCCATTCCCATGCACTACGGCACGTTCGACCTCATCGATGTCGATCCGGCCCGTTTCGTCGCCGCGGTCGGCGACCTGGCCGAAGTGAGGCTGATGGAGCCCGGGGAGAGTCTCGACGTCTAAGGGGCGGCTGACCCTCCAGGTCTGGCCGGTTCGCGTCGAGGACGGGGCTCGGAACATGGCTCTCGACGAGGCGGCCATGGAGAGCGCTCGCGGCGGCGCCGTCGTGTTCCGAACGTACGGGTGGCAGCCTGAGTGCGTCTCGCTCGGGCGGAACCAGCCCACCGCCCGTGAGTTGGACGGCCGTCCACTGACTGACTTCGTGCCCGGGATCGACGTGGTTCGACGCCCCACCGGGGGTCGCGCCGTCTTCCACGGCCCGGAAATCACCTACGCGTTCATCGCCCCGGAACGTCTGCTCGGCGGGCCGAGAGCGATCTACCGGGCGGTCCATGCTGCCCTGCACGGCGCCCTCCGCACCTTCGGCGTCCGGCTCGATGAACGCGGCGGCGAGAGCGAGGGGCGCCCGGGCGGCCCTCCGCTCGACCCGGAGGAGTGTTTCGCTTCCCCGGCTCCCGGCGAGATCACCGCGAGGGGCCGGAAGCTCGTGGGCAGCGCGCAATGGCGTCATCGCGGGGCGGTGCTCCAGCACGGATCGCTTCTGCTGGCGAACCGGCAATCCCGAGCATCGGTGGGCGGCGATGGCGGTGCGCGCGCCATCGCCCTCGATGAGTTGGGCGCGGTACCCGACCGGGGTTCTCTGACGGAGGCTTTTGCGGAGTTTCTCGCGGCAGCGCTCGGCGGGGCGCCGACCCCTGGCGAACCGTCCGCGGACGTGGAGCGTCTGGCCGCCGAACTGGAACCGCGTTATCGCACTGAGGAGTGGACGTGGCGGCGCTGAGCCGTGGACCCGGCGGGTCGGCCTCGCGACCCCTTCGGGGGAGACCGCTCGCGTGACCCGGCCGACGCTTACCAACCTCGTGTATCTCGGCACCGGAGAGGTGCTGACGAGGGGACTGAGCTTTGTCGCGTTCGCCTACCTCGGACGCACCCTGAGCACCGGACAGTTCGGGGTTCTCGGCACGGCCCTCGCAGTCCTGATGGTCGGCACCCTCGTCATCGACTTCGGTTTCGGGATCCTCGGCAGCCGCGAGATCGCCAAAGACGGTGGGGTGACGGAAAGCCTCACGCGTCGCATCGTCTCGCTCCAGCTGACGCTCGCGATCGTCGCGTCACTGGCATTGTTCGGTGGCACCTGGATCGTTCCGATGGACGGCACGCTGGCGGCCCTCCTCCGCGGCTTCTCGCTCAGCCTGCTCGGCGTTCCGTTCCTCCTGAACTGGGTCTTCCAGGGCAGAAACGAGATGTTCTGGTTTGCCGCCCCGGCGGTACTGCGGCAGGCGCTTTTCCTCGTCCTCGTTCTCATCCTGGTCCGGGGTACCGAAGGTCTCGGAATTCTCCCCGCGGCCGAGATCGGCGCGATCGCCGGTTCCGGAGCGGCTTTCGTATGGGCCTATCGGCGTCTGGGGTTTCGTCTGCGTTTCCGACCGGTCTGGGATCGGACGCTGTGGGCGACGTGTTTGCCGATCGGCCTGTCGAATCTCATCTGGGCCATCCGGATGTACCTGCCGGTAGTTGTCGTCTACTCGATGGTCGGCGCGGAGCCAGCTGGCCTGTTCGAGTCTGCCCACCGGTTGGCCATGGTCTTTCTCGCCATCCTGGGCGTGTACTTCACGAATCTTTTCCCTGCGATGAGCGCCACGTCGCACCGGTCGCCTTCGGCGTTCAAACGGCTTCTCGCTCGCGGCCTCGCGACCGCCGTCGCGGGCACGCTGGCCCTCTTGCTCATCACATGGCAGCTGGCGCCGACCATGATCGAGTTGGTCTTCGGGCCGCGGTACGTTACGCCGGAGAGCACCTGGACGCTGATCGTCCTGACGATGCTCGTCCCCATCGCCGCGTTCAGGCGGATGGGACGCTTCGCACTGATCGCGCTCGACCACCAGCGTCGAGAGCTATGGTGTTCGATCGTCGGTGTCGTGTCGCTGGTCGTCCTGTTGGCGATTCTGCCGACTCGCCACGGAATCAGCGGAGCGGCGTGGGCGATGGTTGGCTCCGAGTCGGTCGGCGCTATCCTTACGTGGATGGCGCTCGCACCCCTCCTCGGCACACCCGGTGCGCGTAATGAGTGAACGCCTCAAGGTCCTGTATCTGGCCGGGAACGGCCGCAGCGGCAGCACGCTGCTCGACGTGATTCTCGGACAGGTTCCGGGCTTCTTTCCCGTCGGAGAGGTTCGCAACGTCTGGGATTACGGCCTGGTCGAGAACCGCGCGTGTGGCTGTGGGGCGCCGGTTCGTGACTGCCCGACCTGGAGCGGCATCCTCACGGCTGCGTTCGAGGGGTCGGAAACGCCCGACCCGGCGGCCGTTGCCGGCATGCGCGAGCGCTTCGCACAGACCAAGCGACTACTTCCCATTCTTCGAAAAGGGGCGGGCTACGCAGCCAGACCCGAGGTCGCGACCTACCTCGAGACGCTCGAGCGGCTCTATCGCGGGATCGCTCGCTCGACCGGCGCCCGGGTGGTGGTCGACTCGTCGAAATGGCCCACCTATGCCTTCCTCCTCGGGAATATCGATTCGATCGATCTGTACGTGCTGCATCTCGTCCGCGATCCGCGAGCCTGCGCCTTCTCCTGGACGAGGAAGAAGCAGGCCGAGCCCGGGCGGTACCTCGACCGGCAGGGAGCGGCGTACACCACCGGCTACTGGGTGACCTGGAACACGGCCATCCACATGCTCCTGGAAAAGCGACGAGACCGGTACATGTTCCTTCGATACGAAGATTTCGCGGCGGCGCCCCGTACCACGGTCGAGAGGATCATCGAGTTCGTCGGCGAGGGTGGCGCCCCCTCCCCGTTCGTGACCGACGACACGGCGGAAGTGTCGGGGACCCACGCGATCGAGGGGAACGTCGCCAGGTTCGTCCGCGGCGATCTGACGATTCGGGCCGATCAAGAGTGGCGCGACAAGATGCCGGCGGGCAGTCGGGCGCTGGTGACCGCGATGACCTGGCCCCTGCTGCGGAAATACCGGTATCCGGTGATGGCAGATCGCGGGCGGACTCCATGAGGGCCTCCATGAGCAGCCGGTCGCGAGGGTTCGCGCATGCCGTGGCCGTGGCCGTAGCCCTCACCGGGTGCGGCGATGGGGTGGACTCCGCCGGACGGGCGCCCGCCGATCCCGACCGACCGCTGGTCCTGGGATACGCCGGGGAACTCCAGACGCTCAACCCGTTGGTCAGTACCGACCAGAACGCGAACGAACTCATCTATTCGCTCCTGTTCACACCGCTCGTGACGTACGACGAAGCGTTCGAGGTACGCCCGTGGCTCGCCCGGTCGTGGGATCTCGATGAGTCCGGCGTGACATTCGAGTTGCGCGATGACGTCGACTGGCACGACGGGAGGCCGGTCACCGTGGAGGACGTGAAGTTCACGTTCGACCTCGCGAAGAACCCGGCTGTCGCCTCGCCGCTCGGGAGCGCCTACCTGAGCCAGGTGGAAAGCGCCGAGATCGTGGGACCCCGGCGCATCCGTTTCGAGTTCTCGGAGCCGCACGCCGAGCCGCTCGAGGACTTCTTCTGGCCGCCCGTGCCCCGCCACCTGTTTGCCGATGTCGCCGCCGAGGAGGTCGCCCGGCACCCGTTCGGTCGGCAGCCGGTCGGCAGCGGACCGTACCGATTCGTCTCCTGGGCGGTCGGGCAGGGTCTCGAGTTCCGTGCGGTCGAGCGCTTCCCGGAGGAACTGGGAGGCGTACCCGCGATCGGCCGCGTCTCCTACCGGATCGTTCCGGAACCCACCACGCGCCTCGCGCAGCTTCGCCGGGGCGAGATCCACCTCGACGGACCGATCACCCCCCGGGACGCGGAACGCGTCCGCGACGATCCCGACATCGAGGTGGTGTCGTTCCCGTGGCGGCAGTTCACCTACGTGGGCTGGAACACGCTCCGCGAGCCGTTCACCGAGCCCGAAGCGAGGCGGGCGCTCGCGATGGCGATCGATCGTGCGCAGCTTCTCGAAGCGCTCATGCTGGGGCGCGGCCGTCCGGCGAGTTCCGTGATCCCTCCGTGGCATCGATACGACCCGGGGCTGGCCCCGCTCCCGCACGCGCCCGACTCGGCCGCGGCGATTCTGGAGCGTCTGGGGTGGCGCGACTCCGACGGTGATGGCGTACGCGAGCGGAAGGGCGTGCGATTGAGCTTCGAGTTGCTGGCCAGCAGTCGAAACCCCGTATTCGGCGATCTGGTCCAGGTGATCCAGGCGCAGCTCGCGCCCATCGGCGTCGAAGTTCGGCCGCGCCTGCTGGAGTGGCAGACGGTTCTCGGCCTGCACCGGTCGAGAGATTTCGACGCGGTTCTGACGAACTGGGTGCTCGACAACTTCCGCGTGGACCCGCGCCCACTCTTCCATTCCAGCCAGGTGGCCATCGACGGCAGCGCGAACCGCGGCTCGTATGCCAACCCAACGGCCGACTCGTTGATGGACGTCGGCGCCCGGACGCTCGACGAGGCCAACGCGGCACGTATCTGGCGCTCCTTCGCCGAGGTCCTGCAGCGCGACCAGCCGATCACCATGCTGTTCTGGAACGATGAACTCGTGGCGTTGCGGAGGGAGGTCGTTCACGCCGGGCTGGACGCCCGGGGCGAATTGGCCACGCTCCCTCTCTGGACCTGGCGGACGGGATCACGCTAGAAGGGTTCTTCTCTGGCCTCCCGGGGGCCGGCAGCGAGGGTGATGAGCGCTCGGTCGCGGCGGAATCCGCGGGCAGCCGCTATATATAGAATGTCCGTGCGGAGCGGAGTGGGGGGTGGATGTGATGCGGAAGACAACCGTGCGACGGGTCGATCGGCCCGTCGCGAGCAGGCGCTGGACGCGGGTCGCGATCCTCGCGGCGGCCGTTTCGATGGCGTGCGGCGACGCCCCCGACGCGCCGGTCGTGCTCGATGTCGACATCCCCATGGCCGAGCGGTTCGGCGGAACGGCCGTCATCGCCGGAGCGGCCGAGATCGAGACGTTCAACCCCGCCGCCACGGCTGACGAGCTCTCTCAGCAGTTTCAGCGCTACGTCGTGCTCATGACACTCCTCACAGCCGACGAGATGCTTCGTCCGCAACCGTACCTGGCCGAGTCCTGGGAGATCAATGACGATTCCACGCGAGTCGTCTTCCGTCTCCGCGAGGACGTGCTCTGGCACGACGGCCAGCCCACGACCGCCGCCGATGTCGACTTCACGTTTCGGGTTCTCAAGGACCCCCGGTCCGGTTTCCCGAACGCGCAGTGGTTCGAGGGGTGGGAAGGGGCGGAATTGATCGACGAGTACACCATCCAGTTCGCGGTCCGGCCCCGGTCGGGTCTGCTGGCGGGGTGGACGCGTCTTCCGATCATGCCCAGACACCTGCTGGCCGACCTGGACGTGGCGGAACTCGCCATGGCCCCGTTCGGGTCGGAGCCCGTGGGGAACGGGCCGTTCCGATTCGTGGGGCGCGATGCCGGCGGCGTCGTGACGTTCGAGGCGAACGACGACTTCCCGGTAGGCCTCGGCGGACGGCCGTTTCTCGATCGGCTCGTCTACCGCACGATTCCCGAGGCGCAGACGCAACTCGCGGAGCTTCGGACCGGCGGGGTGCAGTACGTCCGGGCGCTGGCGCCGACACAGGTGGCGCGTGCCAGGGATGACGAGGGTGTCACGGTCGTGGAGATCCCGAGTCGCGCGTACGGGTTCATCGCGTGGAACGGAAAGCGGGACCTGTTTCATGATCCGGCGCTCCGACGGGCGCTGACGATGGGCATCGACCGCGAGGAGCTCATCGCCGCGGCCAGGAACGGGCTGGGGCGGGTCGCCAACGGACCGTTGGGCCCCTGGCACCCCGCCTACCCCGCGGAGCTTGCCGCCCCGCCGTTCTCTCGCGAGGCGGCGTCCGCAGCCCTCGAGGGGCTGGGCTGGATCGACACCGACGGGGACGGCGTGCGCGACCGCAACGGCACGCCACTGACGTTCGAACTCGTCTCGACCGACCGCGGCACGTATGCGGACATCATGACGATCGTGCAGTCCCAACTGGCCCGGATCGGCGTGCAAGTCGATGTCCGGACCATGGAAGGGTCGGCCCTGATCGATGCGATCACGAGTCCCGAGCGTCGCTTCGACGCCTTCGTTCTGGAATGGGAGCCCGATCTGGAGGTGGACGACCGACAGCTGTTCTCGTGCGAAGCGGTAGGACAGACGTTTCAGTTCGCGAGCTACTGCAACCAGGAGCTGGAACCGATCCTCCAGGCGATCCCGAACGCGAGGAGTCCGGAAGAGACCGACCGCCTGCTCCGCCAGTACGTGAGCATCGTCAATCGCGACCAGCCGTTCACGTTTCTCTACTTCGCGGTCGACGCGGCGGCTCGACGCGACGAGTTGCTCGGCATGGTGCACGATATTCGAGGTGATCTGGTCAGCGTACGCGAGTGGTGGTTGCACCCGAGCGCCCGCGG
>JBGMQU010000125.1:0-10064 GCA_048060725.1 Gemmatimonadota bacterium
GTCTCGCCATCGATGTAGGGCATCACGTAGAACAGGAACCCGTCCGCCTCGCCCGAGTCGAACAGCGGCAGGATGTGCGGGTGCTGGAGGTTTGCGGTGGTCTCGATCTCCGTGAGGAATCGCTCAGCGCCGACGACCGCGGCCAGTTCGGGCTTCAGGACCTTGACCGCGACCCTCCGGTTGTGCTTCAGATCGCGCGCCAGGTAGAGGGTGGCCATCCCGCCCTCGCCGATCTCGCGTTCGAGGTCGTAGCGGTCGGTCAGCGCCGTCTTTAGCTCGTCGAACCCCTTGGGCATCGCGGAACCGCTCCTGGGTCAGGGTGGCAACTCGAAGTCCTGGTGCCGGAGGAAGCTGATCGCGGGGAAGGGAGCCGGCAACCGAGTGAACGCCTCTGGCTAACCGGCTCGCAGTCGTGCGATGCGAGCGGTGGCCACGTCGCCAAGGCCGGGGGTGCCTCTCGAAGGCAGGTGAGCGGCGACGTATTCGCCGATCATCTCGTCCGGGGATGTCCGATCCTCTCCGTTCAGGGCCTCTCGTCGGTTTCCTCGACCCCGTCCTCGATGTGGAGTTCCAGGCACGAATGGGCGTCACGAAGCGCTTGCTCCACGGTTTCGGGCGTGCCCGCCCGCGCGAAGATGAACCCCAGGTAACGATTCCCGCGCGGCAACGGATCGATTCGTCGGCCGAGGGTCGCGGTGATCGACACCTCCTGCACTTCCGGCATCTGCGTGGCCGCCTCGATCCCCTCGATGGAGGTGAGAATGCCGGCGCGCGGAATCGGGATCATCATGACCCCGGACGCGGGCCCATCCTTCTGATTGGGGAGTGGGCGGCCGAGGGCGTGGAGCAGAACCAGCTCCTCCAGGGCGGTGCCGGTTCGGTAACGGAACAGCCGGGCGCACAGTCCGCCGATCGTCCGCGGTGCGATCTCGATCGGCCACACGCCCTGCTCGTTGATCCTGAGCTCGGCGTGGATCGGCCCCTCGCGCAGGCCGACGAGGGCTGTCACCCGTGCGACGACGCTCTCGACTTTGCGCTGGACTTCGGGCGCCAGACGCGAGGGCGTGACGAACATCGTCTCCTCGAAGTAGGGCCCGACGAGAGGGTCGGGTTTGTCGAGGATGGCGAGGGTCCTCAGCGCGCCGTCCTCGAGAATCCCCTCCAGGGCCACCTCATCCCCCGGGATGTAGCCCTCGACCAGGATCGGACCCCCGCGTCCGGCGTCCTCGGTAGCCCGGCGGGCCTCAGCGAATGCGCGCACCAGTCCCTCGGGGTCGTCGGCTCGAACCACTCCACGGCTCGCCGAGAGCCCCACCGGTTTCACGACGCAGGGGAACTCGAGCTCCTGGGCCAGATCATGAGCCAGCGTCTGTGGCTCGGTCTCGAGAGGGTACGCGCGGTACCAGGGAGACGGTATATCGGAGTCGGCGAGAGCCAGACGGAACCGGTCCTTGCGGCGACAGATCTCCACCGAGTCGAGCGAATTGCCGCGAAGCTCGAGCGCGTTCGACACCGCCGCCGTCAGGGATGTGCCCGCGTCTTCGGCAGCCACCACGGCGGAGAGCGGTCGGTCTTCGGCGAGCCGGCGGACCGCCTCGACCGAGCCGGCCACGTCATCGAAGTCCAGCTCGAGTGTGGATCCGAAGACCTCGTCGGCCAGCGCGGTCCGGTAATCCGAGCCCACCGTCACGTCGACCCGGAGTCGCTCGGCGGCAGACAGGAAATCCTCGGCCCGATAGCTCGAGGAGGAGAGCAGAAGGAGGATGCGGCGGCGGCCCTCGATCGTCACCGCGGTCCTACGTGGCTGACTGAACGGGTCTGATCGGCGCGAAGTTCACGCAGATCTTTGCCAGTTCCTCCGGCTGCAGCGGTTCGTCGAACAGGCAGCACGTTTCGCCGTCGACGTGCAGGTGCCGGCAGGAAGGACAGGTACCGAAGAGACACCCGTCTCGTTCCCCTGCCAGTTGTTCCAGTACGCCCTCCAACCGTCGAGTCATATCGGCGCGCGTACGACGCGGGATGCCGTCCACCGAGCGGACCAGGGCCTCGAGCGGATCCTCCAGTAGCGTCCCACGACCCTTCCGGGTCAGGTCGAGTCGGACGCTCCGACCATCTCTGGTCGACGGGGTACGGGTGAGGTAGCCCTGCTCTATGAGACGCTTGACCGTTTGCGACGCGGTGCCGCGCGTCGTCGCGTGATAATCGGCGAAGGCCGACACGGTGCGGGAGAATCGGTTGGCACGGGACAGGTAACGCAGCGCCATCCACTGTGCCGGCGTCAGGTCTTCGTCGGGGCTCATGCAGTACGCGGCACGCCCAACCTGCGCGAGCAGGTCGGCCAGGGTCTGCGCACTCGCTTCCGTTCTCGGCATGGGAAAAATGGTAGCGAATCGAAATCATCTTGACCAGTCTCGGGAAGGCCGGATAGTTTCTGATCGGTACGATATCCGCCCGTGGTCGGGCCCATGCGCGCATTCCCTCGTCTACCCGAGTAGCCATGCCTTACGATCCAGAACTCGTTCGACCCATGCGGGAGGAACTCACCCGCCTTGGCGTGCAGGAACTCCGGACCGCGGAAGAGGTGGATGAGGTCCTCGGGCGCCCCGACGGCGCGACGCTGGTCGTGGTCAACTCCGTTTGCGGGTGTGCGGCCGCGAATGCACGCCCCGCGGTTGCGATGGCGCTCGAGCACGCCGTTCTCCCGGACCGCGTCGTGACGGTGTTCGCGGGCCAGGACGTCGAGGCGGTGGCCCGGGCGCGCGAGTACTTCGTCGGCGTCAAACCCTCGTCACCCTCGATCGCTCTGCACCGGGGTGGCGAGCTCGTCTTCATGCTCGAGCGCCATCAAATCGAGGGTCGGGAGGCCGCAGAGATCGCGAGCGACGTGAAAGCGGCCTTCGACCGATTCTGCGGCGATGAGCAGGTGCCCGTCGAACGGACTTCGGAAGACACTTCGGAAGACACTTCGGAAGACACGCCGGAAAACGACCTGGTCCCGACGGTACAGTTCACCTCCGGGGCCAGGGATCAGATCCTCGCCTTCATCGCGGACGACGAGAGCGATGATGTCGCGGTGCGCATCAGCATCCCCAACCCCAGTCCTGTGGCGCCCGAATACGAAATGTCGCTGATCGACGGGACGGAACGGCAGGCGGACGACGCGACCATCCAGACGGATGGGTTCGAGGTGGTCGTGGACCGCGAGAGCGCGAAGATCCTGAACGGCACGACGATCGACTGGGTGGAGACGCTCCAGGGGAGCGGGTTCAAATTCGACAACCCCAACATCAAGCCGCTCGGGTCAGAGCCCCTGACCGGGCCGCTGGCCGAGCGGGTCCAGCAGGTGCTGGATGAACGGATCAACCCGGGTGTTGCGACGCATGGCGGCACCATCAGCCTGGTCGATGTTCGCGACAATGTCGTGTACGTGCGGATGGGTGGGGGCTGCCAGGGGTGCGGCATGGCCTCCGTCACCCTGACTCAGGGGATTCGAGAGGTGCTCAAGGAGGCCGTTCCGGAGATCGAGGACATCCAGGACGTCACCGATCACGCCGGCGGTGCGGACCCGTACTTCACCTCCGAGAAATGAGTCTCGCGGGCGGCCCGACGGGGGGCGTTACCGACACCTTCGGTCGGCCGCTCCACGATCTTCGCATTTCGGTCACGGACCGCTGCAACTTCCGCTGCACCTACTGCATGCCGGAGGAAGTGTTCGGGCGGGGGTATCGGTTTCTTCCCCGCAAACTCCTGCTGACCTTCGAAGAAATCACCCGCCTCGCCCGGATCTTCGTCGGTCACGGTGTGGAGAAGATCCGGATCACGGGTGGTGAGCCGCTACTGCGGCGAGACCTGGAGCAGTTGGTCGGTATGATCGCGTCCCTCGATGGCCTCGCGGATCTGACCCTCACGACAAACGGGGCGCTACTGGCCAGGAAGGCTCAGGCGCTCAGGGATGCGGGGCTCAAGCGCATCACGGTGAGCCTGGATTCTCTGGATGACGGCGTCTTCAGGACGATGAACGACGTGGATTTCCCTGTCGATCGGGTCCTGGAGGGGATCGACGCCGCGAGGGCGGCCGGCCTGTCCCCGATCAAGATCAACGTGGTCGTGAGGCGGGGGGTGAACGACGACGGCGTGCTCGACATGGCGAGGCATTTCCGGGGAACGGACTGCATCCTCCGCTTCATCGAATACATGGACGTCGGAACGACCAACGGTTGGAAGCTGGATGATGTCGTTCCCTCCTCGGAGATCGTCGCGACGATCAGTGACCAACTACCGCTCGAACCCGTCGATCCCAACTACCGCGGAGAGGTCGCGAGGCGCTACCGCTACAAAGATGGCGGAGGGGAGATCGGAGTGATCGCGTCGGTTACCGAGCCTTTCTGCGGCGACTGCACGCGAGCCCGACTCTCAGCCGAGGGGGTGCTCTATACCTGCCTGTTCGCGACGGCGGGCCACAGCGTCCGCGAACTCGTGCGGGAGGGGCGCTCCGATGAGGAGATCTCCGAGTTCCTCACCGGCGTCTGGACCGCCCGGACGGATCGCTACTCCGAGCTCCGCACGGCCGAGACCGGCGCCCGGGCGAAGGTGGAAATGTCTCGTATCGGCGGTTAGAACTCAGGGTTCGACGCAATCCACCAGGATGGCGTCGAGCAGGTGCTGTGCCTCGCAGTGGCTCTCCAGGGGATGTCGCATTGGAAGGTCGGTGTGGACCTCGTAATGATTGCGACGGCCCTGCCGCTCGAACGACACGTAGCCGGCGTCCTTGAGCTCAGCCACGATCCGTTGAACAGCGCGCTCGGTGATGCCGATCTGCGAGGCGAGGTCACGCATCCGGATGTGCGGATCTCTCACGACACAGATCAGGACGTGAGCGTGATTGGAAAGAAAGGTCCACGACTTCTCCTGGTGGCTCACGGGCGTGTCTCCCGGTCTGCTATTCACACTCCGCGATTCGCAGGCGCCTCCTGCGCGAGAGACGCCGGCCTCCACTCTCCGTCCAGGAACGCGAGCATTCCGCCGCAGTATTCACAACGGTGTGTTCCACCGTGGTCGTCCGGACAGTTACGCTCGAGCGCCTCGGCACAGCAAACGGGCAGTTCTCCGGCTCGTTCTCGTTGCAGTTTGGTCATGAAACACTCCAAAACCTCTCCACGCCTCTGCTTCAGGCCTGCCTGTCGTCCCATTACACAACGCCTTGCAGGTACATAGGCGACAGCTAATATACGAAATTCATTACGCGAATACCATGCCTGTATTGTGTCTGGAGATCCGCGAGCGGCTCCACCCGGCGGGTGGAGCCGACATCGACATGTCGCGGAGCGATTCAGCAGCCTTCTAGGACCCGGGGATCTCCAGGAGCTCGATCTCGAAGATCAGGGTTGCGTTGGGCCCGATTTTTGGAGGGCTTCCGGACTCGCCGTACGCGAGATCACCGGGGATGACGAGGCGATACTGGCTACCCACGGTCATGAGTTGGAGCCCCTCGGAAAACCCGGAAATTACGCCGGTCACACTGAACGTTGCGGGTGCGTCACGTTCGTACGAGCTGTCGAACTCGGTCCCGTCGATGAGCGTCCCACGGTAGTGAACGGTCACTCTGTCGGCCGTCGTGGGGTTGCCGCCGTCCCCCTCGCGCAGCACCTCGTATTGGAGTCCGCTCTCCGTGGTGGTCACACCTTCTTTGGCCCCGTTCTCCGCGAGATAGGCCTCTCCCGCATCGATGTTCTTCTGGGCCGCCGCCTCGGACTCTACCTGCATCTCCGCCCGGATGGTCTCGTTGAAGGTCTGCATGACGGACTGCAGATCTTCCTCGGAGATTCGCGCCTCGCGGTCGGCCAGCGCGTCCTCGATTCCGGCCCGTAGGGCGGCGATGTCGATATGGCCGCTGGCCGGCTCGAGCTGCCGACCCATGTTGAGGCCGATGCCATAGCTGGCTTTCTGGTTGTCGGTTTCGAGCGAGGCAGAGCCCGTTTCCTGGCAGCCGAGCGTGGTGGCCACCAGCAGGGCGGCCAGTGCGTTGCGTGTTGTGCGCATGTGAATCCTTGGGGGTAAGAGGCGGCGCCCAAGGTATCGAGCGGGGTGGTCTTCCCCAAGCCTTCTACCCCTCCGGCGTTTCGACGAGAAGCTGAAGGACGCGCCGCGCCCTCAGCTGAAGAATCTAGCTCTGTTGTTTCTCGCTCTGGTTGCGGCTCCCGCCGCGGCTCAGGAGAGCCAACAGGTTCATCCGGGTACGGTGGATCACTCTGATCCGGTCGCGGTGACGGCGGCGATCTTCGTCGCGGCCCGGACAGGAGACCCGTCCGATCTGGCCGGCCTCTGTGATCCCGAGGGCGAGAACGACGGCGACACCCGAAGGAGATGAACCTGATCAACCGCCGCGGGAAGTGGTATCTGTCGAGCTTCTAATCTCGCCTTGACAACAAAAGATATTAAGGTCCACTATTCAATAGTAGGGCAGGCTCTGTCGCCGGAACATGATCCGCGTCGTTTCAGCGCCTCCCTCTGAATCTCTTCAGGAGGTGGGTGATGACGCCCCTGGCCGCAGTTATCGGAATCGTCGGAATTTTTCTCGCGCTCATGTGGCTGGTCGCCCGGACGGATCGGCTCACGTTCATGGGGCCCGGGACCACACAAGGCATCCGGGCCTCCGCGTCGGCTTTCTGCGTTGACGAATGCCGCGTGGACGGTCGCTGCCCGATCACGGGGCGCACGGAACGGGACGAGAACTGTCCGCTATGGAAGTATGTGGACGCCGACCTCCCGACCGAGCCGCACGGTAGCCCGTTCGAGCCGCTGTACGGCTGAGCAACTGCTACCTCGCCGGTCCGGACGCCGCCTCGAGGTTGCCGGCCAGCGCCAGGCCATACCGGGTATAGTGCTTCGGATCTCGGAGCTTCAGGTGGTCGGCGAGGCCGAGAACCTTGTTGTCGAACCAGAGCTGCTGTTCATCGCCCCCCACATCCTCCATCCCCCGCGCGATGTCGACGACCATGAGATGGCAGTAGTACGCCTGTAACGTGTCACGGAAGAGCCCATCGACATCGTTGTGGTTCAGCAGTCCGGCGTCCAGAAAATCGTTCAGGTCGGCGAAGAAGTGATTCACTCGAGCGATGCTTCGGTACTTCGCTTCTTCCTCCGCTCCGGCGGTTCTGAGCTCTCCGACCCTCTTTCGCCCTTCAACGACCGGCAGGCCGGCGATTGCGTCCCAGGCTGTGTTTCGCGCCTTGAGCATCGATTCCTCGGCCCATTGACCCCAGAGCGTCACCGCGAAATTCATCTGGGCGAGCCGTCGCTGTTCGGAGACGTTCCACACGGAGACGGCGAGCGCGATCAGCAGCCCGACGCCCGAGACGGCAATCGGAATCCACTCCGCTACCGGCACCAGCCCGACGAGCCATACGGAGCTGACGGTCCAGACGGCGAAGAGAATGACCACGCCCGCCCAGCCGAACGTGATGGTTCTGTTTCCGTGCACGCGCGCTCCTTCGGGTTCGTCTCGAGATATGCTGCGTCAGCTTTGCCCGACGCTACTCCCGGTCTTCAAGGCTCTGCCAGTCACGGAGCACGCTGACACTCTCTCTCGCCGGCCGTCCCGGGGCGAAGAGAAGCCGGCCGTCGGGGTGGGCCGCGAGGAAGACGGTGGCTCCGGCGCCGAGCGAGACACCGAGGGGCAGCGCTGTCGGAATCGAGGCGCGGACGCCGCCGTCGAACCGGAGCGACGACACCATCGCCTGCCCGGTGGGGGTGACGAAGAAGACCTCGTCGCCCGCGGGCCCCCACGAGGGGGCGACCCCCCCATCCTCAGAGATGCGGACCTCATCGGTGCCGCGGTACGCACGAACCGACACCTGGCCGTCCCGCCCCGATGCGTACGCGATCCACTGGCCGTCCGGAGAGAGAAACGCCTGGGTGGCGTCTTCCAGCACCGTTCGGATCTCTCCCGCTCCGCCCTCGTCCAGAACCCGAAGCGCGGATGAGCCGTCCGGGAAGTTCTGGATAAACAGAACCTCGCCTGCAGGCCCCCATCCCACGGGTCGGTACGTGCTCCCGGTCTCGGCCGACACGATCAGGGCAGGCGCCGAGCCCGCCTCCGTCTCGATCGCCTGGAGTCCATCCAGCGCGTCATACATCACCCTGCTCGCGTCTTCCGACCACCTCGGGTAGAAGGCCCGGTTTCCCGCCCCATCGATTCGGCGTGGAAGCTCGCCCTCGGAGTCTGCTACCCACAGTCCGAAGCCGCCGGACGCGATGCGAGACCCGTCCCGTGACAGGGCGTGCATCCAGACAGTACCCTGACTCGAAAAGGGGCCCGGAGTCGTCCTCCCATCCCTTTCCGCCCAGAGGGCCCAGGAATCGCGATCAGCCGGCCGCGGCAGGTAGACGAGCATATTCCGCGATACATCGAACTGCTTCTCCCCCCCCTGTGTCGAGATGCGGTTGGCGAGCGGAATCATGGGCCCTGTCAGGGTCCCGGAGGCGGGATCGAAACGCTGGGCAACCATCGTTGCGTCGCTCCGCCGGAAGATGAGCCATCCATCCACGTATTTCGGGTGTGCGGCACCCTCGACGAGCAGCCGGTGCTCACCTGTCGTGAGATCTCCCAGGAAAATGCCCGACGATTGGCGGCCCAGCCCTCCCACGAGGAAGCGCCGGCCGTCCGGAAGCGTCGTGATCACGGATGCCCATGGCCCTCTGTCCATCTCCACCGTCAGCGTCGGCGTCCCGCCGCTCGCGGACACGCTCCAGATGCCGCCATCGGCCATGAAGAGGATTCTCCCGTCCACGCCCCAGTGCGGGACCCCGACGCCTGCGGCGAGCCGGGCCACGGTCGTGACCAGGCCCCCGTCGGCCGGGATCACGCGGATCTCGCGGTCCGGTAAACCAAAGGCGATTCGGTCGCCCTCGGGGGACCACGACGGGGCCTCGGCCCCCTCCGTACCGGCGAGCGGCACCCGCCGTCCGTTCTCGAGCGTTTGAATCCAGATGCGGCCACCGTCCAGCTCTCGCGTCGACGTGAAGGCGAGTCGGGCGCCGTCCGGGGAGAGCGCGAGCCAACTCCCGATCGCCGGACCTGAATCTGCGGGGAAGAGAAGGGCGGCCTGCAGAGGGAGGGGGGGAGGCCCGGTCGTCGGGCCCCGGAGCCACCCCCAGGCGGCGGCGAGCCCCAACAGGACCGCCACGGCCACGAGGCCGATCGTGAGACGGCTCTGCGGACGGCTGGTCGCGCCGGCCCGGGCCGGCTCTCCGTGCCGAAACGCCGGGTCGGCCAGCGCCCTCGCGAACTCCGCCGCATTGGGGAACCGATCCGCCGGCACCTTCTCGAGCGCCCTGTCGACCGTCGCCTCGACGTTGGCGGGCACCGTCTTCCGGTGTTCCGTCACGGGGTCGGGAGTGCCCGTGATGATCCTGCCCAGCACGGCCTGCGGCGTGCTTCCCGTGTAGGGTGGCTCGCCCACCAGCGTCTCGTAGAGGACACAGCCCAGCGCGTAGATGTCCGTCGCGGGGCCGACATGCGCATCGCCGGTCGCCTGCTCGGGGCTCATGTAGTGCGGTGTGCCGAGGCTCAGACCCGTCTCGGTAAGACGTCCTCCGCCCGCCGCTCCAACGGCGAGCGCGATCCCGAAGTCCGCGATCACCGGCTTGCCGTCGAGCAGCAGCACGTTGGCGGGCTTGATGTCGCGGTGGATCACGCCCTTTCGGTGCGCGTAGTCGAGCGCCTCGGCCAGGTTGGTCGCGATCTTCACCGCGTCGTCCACGGGGATCTGGTGCTCGCGGTCGAGCCGGTCTCGCAGAGATTCCCCTTCCACATAGGGCATCACATAGAAGAGGAAGCCGTCCGCCTCGCCCGAGTCGTGCAGCGGCAGGATGTGGGGGTGCTGGAGGTTCGCGGTCGTCTTGATCTCGGCGAGGAACCGCTCGGCCCCGATCACGGCTGCGAGCTCGGGCTTCAGCACCTTGATCGCGACCTGGCGATCGTGCTTCAGATCCCTCGCGAGGAATACGGTCGCCATCCCGCCCTGACCGATTTCACGCTCGATCCGGTAGCGGTCGGCGAGCGC
>JBGMQU010000126.1:0-9974 GCA_048060725.1 Gemmatimonadota bacterium
TGTGCTGGCCCTCAGACGATAGTCTGTTCGTCAACCCTCGCGCAGCGAAGGGCGTTCGACACCACCGACTTGCCAAGGAGCGAAGAATGAAGCGGACATCGGTCAATCCGTGGGAGTGGGGCCTGCCGTTGAGCCTGGACCAGGGCGAGCTGATCGAGGGCGTCACAACGCACCTTCATTGCTCCGGCCAGGTTGCGGTTGCGCCTGCCCCCGAGACCGAAATGGGCTTCACGGTCCTCCATCCCAACGAGATTCGCGGTCAGATGGAAGCGACGCTCGCCAATGTCGATGCGGTGCTGACGGCGGGAGGCATGGACCGCAGCAACATCCTGTCAATTCGCTTCTTCACGACCGACGTCGATGGCTTTCTGGAGAACTACGACGTGTATGCGTCGTGGATCGCGGAGGCCGGCACCCGCCCCCCCCAATCGCTCCTCGGCGTCAGTCGTCTGGTGCTCCCCGATCTCGTGGTCGAAATCGAGGTTGTCGCCGGCGCCTAGCGCAGCCTGCTGAAAACCCCTGGTGTAGGCCTCCCGCTCACCCGAACCACACAGGTTCCATGCGCTTGAACTCTTCGGTGTCGCCGAGCCTCATCATCGCCTTCACGGTTGCGGCCCTGACGGGTTGTGGGCCGACGTCGGACGACATGATCCCGGACGATGTGATCGAAGAGCCGGCCGCGGCCTCGAGCCCGTTCCTCTATGTCTGGGCCGGCGCGGACGCCGAGGACGACAGCGACTTTCTCGCCGTGATCGATGCCGACCCTCAGTCGGAGAGCTATGGCGCGATCGTGGCGAGCGTCGCGGTCGGCGTGAACGGGCATGCCCATCACTCCGAGCACGTGATGCCCGCGGGCGACTCCCTGTTCGTCAACTCGTTCCGGGACGGCTCGAGCTTCGTCATCGACCTTTCCGACCCCATGCGTCCACGGGTGGCCAACTCCTTCAGGGCGATGGGCGACTACACCTATCCACACACGTTCGAACGCCTCCCGAACGGGCACGTGCTCGCCACGTTCCAGACGAAGGGCGAGGGCAACGAGACGGCGGGCGGCCTCGTGGAGCTCGACCCGGCGGGGAATTTCGTCCGGGCCGCGGATGCCGCGGATCCGGCGGACCCCGAGATCCGGGCGTACAGCGTCACGCCCATCCCGAAACTCGACCGGGCGGTCAGCACCACCACCGACATGTGGGCCAAGGCGAACGGTACGTCCTTTCAGGTCTGGCGACTCTCCGACCTCACGCTCCTGAAGACCGTCGTCCTCTCCCCCGGCGAACGGGGCTACGAGCATCGGGACCCGGCCGAGGTTCGGCTGCTCGCCGACAGCGTCACCGCCATGATGACGACGTTTACGTGTGCGATGTACAGGCTGCACGACCTGGACTCGGACGAGCCCCGGGCGGAGTTGGTGAACGTGCTCCCGTGGGCGGACTACGAGACCGATGCATGCGGGATCCCGGCGACGACGGGCCACATCTGGCTACAGACATACGCGAACTCGAACGGTTCCGCCCTCATTTCCCTGGACATCACCGATCCCTCCAGTCCGACGGTTCTCGACGAGTTGAGATGGGACGAAGCCTGGTCGCCTCACTGGATCTCGATCGAGCCGGGGGGCAGGCGGGTCGTCCTGACCTCGGGGGAAGGAGCGACCCAGTACAGGGTTCTCGTCATAGACCTCGATCCGGAAACGGGCGCGCTCGCATTCGACACGACGTTTCGGGATCGCGAGACGGGCGAGGTGGGCGTGAGCTTCGATCGGTCTTCCTGGCCGCACGGCGCGGCGGGCGCCGCGAAGCCGCACGGGGCCGTCTTCTCCGGGGCCGCCCGTGAAGAGGGCCGCCCATGAGTGAGGGGCAACCATGAGTGAGCGCACGAGCGTCCAGTGGCGACGGCTCGTCATGGAGAGCATCGCCATCCTCCTCAGTATCCTCGTCGCCTTCGCCATCGACGCGGCGTGGGATGCCCGGCGCGAACGTGCGGAAGAAGCGGAGATCCTCCAGGCCCTGCGCAAGGATTTCCTCGCCAACCAGTTGACGGCGACAGACGTGGTGCAGACGCACGGGGCAAACGCAGCGCTATACGCGGTCTTCGCCAGCCTGACCCCCACCGAGGTGATGGCGCTCCCCCAGGATTCGCTGGATGTGATCACGAGGTCGATGTCGGGACCGTACACGTTCGACCCCGTACGCGGGACGATCGACGCCCTGATCGGAGCGGGAAAGCTGGGGTTGATTCGAAACCGCCCGCTCCGCGAGGCCCTGGTCACGTTCCTCAATCTCGTCGATGATGCGCGGGAAGACGCCGAGTTCCTGGGCCGGGCCGCCGAACGGGTCTGGGCGAAGGAGGTTCTGCACGGAGGCCCTTGGTCGGCTTCGGCAGCCGGGAAGTTCGAGATCGGCAACGGGCGGGCGGCGTTCCTCGACCCGATCGATCGAGAGACCCTGGCCGGGGTCCGGACCGACGTCCAAATGATGGGCCTCATCAAGCAGTTTCACGCGACCGCGGCCACGTACTCGAGTGAAGTGGCTCGTGTCGTGGCCCAGATTGACTCGGTGCTGGTTCTCCTACAGGGCAGCGACGCAGAATGACTGGCTCGGAGCGACGAACCGAGGAGTTCCGCCGCCTGACCGCCTTCGCGGAGGCGGGCGCCGACTGCCTCTACGCCCCGGGTCTCCGCACCCCACATGAGATCGAATCGGTAGTGAAAGCCGTTGCGCCAAAGCCGGTTAACGTGTTGGTGGGCAGCGACTTCACGAGCGTCGCTGCCCTGGCCGACCTCGGCGTGCGACGCATCAGCGTGGGCGGCGCACTCGCCCGCGCGGAGGGGGCGGAGTGATGGGGTACCGTGCGAAGGATGCGTCTCGCCCGTTCTCGATCGTCCTCGGGGTCATGTGCCTCAGTGCCGGATCGCTCCACGCACAGGTCCCGGTCGCCTCGGAAGTGCGACAAATCGTGACGTTTTCCTTCGTGCCGGGCGCGTCCGCCGACGCGGTCGACGCGTTCCGCGAACACGCGATCCCGCTCTACGAAGACGACGAGGCGATGATCTCGTTCCGGGGGTTTCGCGAGATCGAAAGCTCGATCCCGCTCGATCTCATCGTCGTCAGCGCGTTTCGTGGCATGGCCGGGATGGACCGCTCCAACTCCGCGCTCGGTGAGGCCGGCATCGGGGCGTTCTACGGTCAGATCGGTCCCCTGATCTCGGGGCATACGGACCAGTTCGTGGAGATGCTCCCGGCGCTGGGATCCGGCGATCCATCGTCGCGCGGCCGGACGGCCCTCGTCTGGTACCGGATTCTCCCGGGAGAACACGATGCGTTCGAGGACGTACTCGCGACGGTCGCGGCGTGGGAGAAGACAGCGGGAATCCCCTCGGCCACCGGCAAGTTCCTGGTCTCCGACGGCTGGGACTACCTCAGGTTCCTGGGCTTCGACTCGCTCGGCGACTACCAGGCCTACTGGTCGACGCTCGACGACCTGCCGGGCCGGGGCGGCCTGGCGAGCCTGACCGCCGAGCGGCGCGAAGTCATCGTCGCTTCTGTCCCCGATCTGGCGGTCCGATGACGAATCTGGGCTTCGCAGTGCGGTCGCTCCTCCAGGGGAAGTGCCTGATGCCGGGGCTCCTTCTCGTCGCGGCGTGCTCCGCGCCGCCGGAGCCGGCGGGGCCTCCGAACATCCTCCTGATCGTCGCCGACGACATGGGCTACGCCGACCTGGGAGCATTCGGCAGCGACATTCGAACACCAAACATCGACGCGCTCGCCGCCGAGGGGATCATCTTCACCCGGTTTCACACGGCGCCCCTTTGTTCTCCAACCCGGTCGATGCTCCTCAGCGGCAACAACAACCATGTCGCCGGAATCGGCGACCAGGGCGTCTCGCTCGACACCCCGGGGTACGAGGGGCACCTGTCCGATCGGGTCATGCCCTTCCCTCGCCTGCTTCGCGATGCCGGCTATCACACCTACACGGCGGGCAAGTGGCACCTCGGCAACGCGCTGGAGCACGGGCCCGCCTCCGCGGGCTTCGAGCGGTCGTTCAGCTACCGTACCGGAGGCCCGAACCACTTCGGCGTGATCGGGATGGTCGAGGGCGGCCCCCTCTACACGCAGGACGGCGCCCGGGCCGAATTCCCCGAGGGCGGGTACTCGACGGAGGTGTTCACGGACCGCCTGATCGAGTTCATCGACTCGAACGCGGGGGACGGCCGTCCGTTCTTCGCGTTCGCCGCGTACACGTCTCCCCACTGGCCGCTCCAGGTGCCCGACGAGTACCTGGATCTGTACGCCGGACAGTACGATCAGGGGTACGACCGACTCCGGGAGGAGCGGTTCGAGTCGCTGAAGACGGCGGGCATCGTTCCCCGGGACTGGTCGATGCCGCCCCGCAACGAGGCCGTCACGCCGTGGACTGAGCTCGACGCCGAGGAGCGGCGCACGGAAGCCCGGAAGATGGAGCTGTACGCCGCGCTGCTCGAGAATCTCGACGACCACGTCGGTCGGCTCATCGAACATCTGAAAGCGAGCGGGCTGTATGAGAACACGATGATCGTGTTCATGTCGGACAATGGCCCCGACGGGAACGACTTCTTCGCCCGCGGCCCGTTCTCGGAGTACCTCCAGGCCCACTACGACAATTCCTACGAGAACATGGGGCGGGTCACGTCCTGGGTGTCCTACGACCGACCCTGGGCTGAAGCCGGCTCGGCCCCCTTCAGCAGATACAAGCAGTACACCCGCGAGGGCGGGATCTCCTCGGCCATGATCGTCTCCGGGGCGGGCGTCCCGCGTCGCGGTGAGATCGATCGATCGTACCTGACGGTCATGGATCTGGCGCCGACGTTCCTGGAGGTCGCCGGAGCCCGGTATCCGTCGGACGGGTCGGTCTGGCCCATGCTCGGGGAGTCGATGTTGGCACGACTGTCAGACTCCACGCGGTCCACACACTCCGAGGACTACGTCACCACGTTCTTCCACCGTGGGCGAGCGTACGTTCGAGAGGGCCCGTGGAAGCTGGTGAACATGGACGGCCCCCTCGACGAGGCGGATTTCGAGCTCTTCGACGTGGAAGCCGATCCCGGTGAGACCCGCGACCTCGCGGCCGTCGAGCCGGAGCGTTACGTGAGGATGATCGAGTTGTGGAGAGAGAAACGGCAGGAACTCGGCATCCTCCTGCTCGAGGAACGGTAGGAGACTCCATGCCTGTCGATGAGACCTTCGATGTCAGCCGGGCGCAGCTCGACGACCCCGACATGTTCGAGCGCTTTCGCGTCCCGGACCGAGGCGAGCCGCTCCGGGAGGCAGGGCTCTCGGACGACACGGATCTCATGCTCATCGAGCGCGGCGGCGAGACGCGGGCCTTCCTGCTCCACCAGCTCACCTACCACCACGTGGCGCAGGGCGAGCTGGCCGGCGAACCGTACGTGGTTTCCTTCTGAAGCGTCTGCGGCAGCGGAGTCGGTCTGACTCCACTCGTTGACGGCGAGGTGCACCACTTTAGCGCGGGAGGTCTCTACAACGGACTCGTCCTGTTGATCGACGACGAGACCCGCACGTACTGGGACCACATCACGGGCCGGGCCGTACACGGCGAGCTCGCCGGCGCGCAACTCGACGCGTGGCCCACGAGGATGACGACGGTCGCGGGCGCCCTCGAGTACGACCCCGATGTCCAGCTCTCGCGGTCGCGGCCTTCGCTGATGAAGCGGATCCTGGGGCACGTCATGACGCGTCTCCAGCCCTACATCAAGTTTCCGCCGGGCTTCCGCAAGACGATGGGCGAACCCGACGACCGGCTTCCGGAGTGGACGCGGGGCCTCGGCGTGGTGGAGGACGGCGACGCCCGCTACTACCCGGTCGAGTCGATCGGGGACGGCATCGAGGACCCGTGGGGAGACCGCATCCTGACGGTCGGCATCGGGGCGACCGATCACGTTCCGTTCGCCCGGTGGGAGGACGGCGTCCGTCCGATGCAGCTCTTCTCGCGCTGGTACGGCTTTTCGTACACCTTTGTCGACTGCCGAATCTACGGCGACTCGATCGAGGGAGAGCAGTGAGCCGAACCGTGAACCCGACCGTGAACCCATGAGTTTCTTCGAGGTCTTCGCCGAGTCCGCGATCGCCTTCACGGGCCTGGGGGCGATCCACTCCGTTCTTGCGGGAGGATCGAGCCCTCGCGGGGCCGTTCGGGCGCTCCTGATCGTCATGCTGGGCGGGTTGGCCTTCCTCCTCAGCATTCTCCCACTGATTCTCGACATGCTGGCCCTGTCGTCCGTCGCGCTGTGGCGCATGGCCAGCGCCGCCGGCTTCCTCGGATGCGGGGGAGCCCTCCTCCTCGTGCAGAGACTCAGCGTCCGATTCAACGCACTCGGTTACCCCCCGCAGGCGCCCTGGATGCTGCGGTCGGCATACCTCATGGGGACCGCAGCGACCCTGGCGATGCTCGTGAATCTCGCGGGTTGGCCGTGGCCGCCGGGACCTGTTCTGTACGCGATCGCCGTAAGTTTGATTCTCACCGAGGGCCTCGTCGCATTGCTTCACAGTTTTTGGATCCCTGTGGGACTGGCTCTCGAGGAAACGCCCGAGGACTGACAGACGGCGGGACGACCGAAACACGAACTCGAAACAGGAGTCATCGCCAATGTCACTACGAGTCATCGGAGCCGGATTGGGACGGACCGGCACGGCCTCACTCAAGGTCGCGCTCGAACAACTCGGGGTTGGCCGCTGCTATCACATGGGCGAGGTCCTCGCCGACCCTTCTCGTATCGACCACTGGCTCGATGCCGCGAACGGGTCGTCGGATTGGGATACGACGTTCGACAGCTATTCCGCGGCCGTGGACTATCCGGCATGCACGTTCTGGCGAGAACTCGCCGACCTCTATCCTGAGGGAAAAGTGATCCTGACCGTTCGCGACGCGAACAGCTGGTTCGAGTCGACCAACGCGACGATCATGTCGCCGAAGTTCAACGCGTACATCGAACCGAGCCCGTTTGGCGAGCTGGTACGGCGGACGATTTGGGACACACTGGACGGTCGAATGGGCGATCGTGATTTCATGGTCTCCTACTTCGAGCGCCGCAACGAGGAGATTCAGGCGGCGCTTCCCGCCCAGCGCCTGCTCGTCTACGAGGTGTCTGAGGAGTGGGAGCCGCTGTGCGACTTTCTCGAGCTGCCGGTTCCCGACACGCCCTTCCCGCGGATCAACACCCGAGAGGAAACCGAAGAGCTGCTTGATAAAATGATCTCGGGCGGAGAGGGCGGATTGGACGAAGAGGCCATGGCGGAGGCGGCCGACGACCTGTTCGGCGACACGTAGCTCGAGCCCACGTAGACCGAGCCATGGACAAGACGGACGCGAGGCGCGATGGCTGCGCCACGGGCATCTCGTGTGAACGAGCCGCATACGACGAATTGCAGTGCTACACGCTGGCTCTCGGCGACGCGGACTTCGTGCACCAGCACGTCGTAGACGCGTGGGCCGCCCAGCACGCGACCGAGAAGACGAAGCCAATCGGGCTGGCATTCGCACTCGTCGGCCTATTCCTCCACCTCGAGGAGGGTCTGTCGGGACGCCAGGTGCAGAAGGTTCACATGGCCCTCGCGCGCCGGAGGCAGGACTGGCCGTCGTTCGCCTTGCCAGAGAATCGGGGATCGGTCACCGCAGTTGATGTGATGGCCGCGCCTGCGGGGCCCGACCGAGACCGGGCCATAGATGCCTGGTGTGCGTCGGTCTGGGACGCGTTCGCGGCGAGCCACGAGGCCGTGGCCGAGCTACTCGAATCGCATATCGGGCCACGCGAGCGTTTGTTTGCCCCCGCGCAACCCATTGATGAGTTAGATGGCCCAGGCAAATGACACGGGAGTCCCTGATGAGCGAACAGCTTTGATGTCTTACACGATCACCCCGCTGAACGGAGACCCGACTCGATGATGCGTTCAGGCCGACTCGCGATGTATCACGCAGCTGTGGATGCCATGCGCTGCGGTATTGGCTCCGTTCTCATGGTCTTCCTGACAGTGCTCCCCGCCGCTGCCCAACGAACAGAGGGTCCCCCCAACGTCGTATTGATCGTCGCTGATTACATGGGGTACTCCGATATCGGACCGTATGGAGCCACCGACATCCAGACGCCGTCGTTGGACAGGATCGCCGCGGAAGGCGTGCGCTTCTCGAACTATTATGCAGCCGCTCCCATCTGCGGCCCATCCCGAGCCTCACTCCTCAGCGGGTATTACCCGCCGCGAGTAGGGTTAGAGACCAACATCGGCGGCCCGGGCCAAGGTCTTTCCGCGCGGCACGGCACATTGGCCCGGGAACTCAATGCCGCCGGATACACGACCGGGGTCGTCGGCAAGTGGCATCTTGGTTCGGGACCAGAGTTCGGTCCGATCGCCCACGGTTTTGACACCTTCTTTGGATTCCACACGTGGACTCTTGGGTATCACAGCCACCTGACTCCGAATGGCGAGCCGGGCCTGTACCGAGGCCAAGAACTGGTGAGTGAGGATGGGTATCTCACGGACCTCTTCACAGACGAAGCCCTGCGCTTCATCGACGGGAACTCCGAGAAGCCGTTCTTCCTCTACTTGGCGTACAATACAGCCTTACCCCCGTATCAAGGGCCTGACTTGCCCGAGTCCGAATGGGACAGGGGATGGGACGTCAACGAGGCCAATCGGTCGGACTACGTAGCCATGGTCGAGGCTATGGATCGCGGTATCGGACGGATCCTCGACAGGCTGGACGAGAGGGGTCTGGCGGAGAACACGCTGGTTCTCTTCACGTATGACCACGGGGGCCGTCATCTCGTTCGGTCTGATCCACTTTTTCACGGATTCGGCACGCTATGGGAGGGTGGAATCCGGGTCCCCCTGATCCTCCGATGGCCGGGGAGACTCGAGGCGGAACTGACGGTTGACCAGCCCGCGATCGCGATGGATGTCACTGCGACGATTCTGGACGCGGCGGGTCGAGAAGCCTCCGCCGAAGGGTTGGATGGGACCAGCCTATTCCAGACGATCGAGAATCCCGACGAAGGTGCGGATCGAGCGCTCTTTTGGCGGATGGGTCGGATGAAGGCCGTGCGCAAGCGAAACTGGAAGTACGTCATCGATGGCGACACGCAGCTGCTTTTCGACTTGGATTCCGACATCGGAGAACGACACAACGCTTTCGCTGCCCAGCCCGAGGTCGCCGGTGAGCTGAGGGAGGCACTCGCGGCCTGGGAGCGCTCCTTCATCGAGGGCTTGCCGCGGGAGGGCGCAGGCGGCCGTTGAAATGAGGGCTCGCGCGTGCCGCGCGCCCGGACCACATTGACCCGCAGCAGAATCGCGAACCGTCAGGTGGCTCTCAGCACCCTCCGGTTGAGGCGGGGATGACGGCGACTCTGATCTTTGGCGTGCACGCTGCCTCAGATTCGCTAACTTCCCAGGTGTAGCCCTGACGTTCGAGTGGGACCCGACAAAGGCGAAAACCAACCTCGCGAAGCACGGCGTCGACTTTCGTGAAGCCGCAACAGTGTTTGGTGATGCGCTGTCGTTCACCGTGCCGGACCCGGACCACTCGACGCACGAACAACGGTATGTCACGATGGGTATGTCCAGTATTCAGCGAGTCCTTGTCGTCGCGCACACCGAGGATGGCGACCGACTCCGGATCATCTCCGCCCGCTGTGCAACGCGGCGCGAGCAACGAGCCTATGAGCAAGGAAGCTAGGGAGCCCAACGAATCGGAGGTCGGCGAGATGCGGGCCGAATACGACTTCTCTGATGCGGAGCGCTCCAGGTACGCGGATCGGTTCAAGGACGGGAGTAATGTCGTGGTTCTAGACCCAGACGTTGCCGCCGTATTTCCCGATTCGAAGGCTGTAAATGACGCACTCCGAAAAGCAGCCGGCCTCGACTAGAGCCACAGGTCGAGTCGCCACATAACAAGCGATAGCTGCTGGCGGGGTCACCGCCGACAGG
>JBGMQU010000127.1:0-9866 GCA_048060725.1 Gemmatimonadota bacterium
CACAGAGCCCAGGAATCGGCCCTCCGCGTCGATCACGTCCCATGCCGGAGCGGCGCCCGCGGCGACCGTCCGCCGTACCCAGATGCGGTCTTCATCGTCGACGAACAGTGCTCCGTGGGCAGGTCTTGTTTCCGGAATTCGCGGCTCTCTGTCCGGCTCCAGCCCATCCTCCTGCCCTGCTCGCTGCCGGAACGCGGCCAACGCCGAATCGCGCTCCGCCCTCGAGACGGCGACTGGCTCGCGCAGCACCTCGATCGTCATGGTCGTGTCCGAGTCGAACCCGATTCGGTGGAGACGGTACGCCGCGCCCTCCCCCACGACGATCCCGCCGTCCGGTCGCGGCGACCAGGAAGGTTGGGGGGCAAAAGGAACCATCGTCGACATGAACATCACACCGTTTCGCCGAAACGCGATCGTGTACTTTTCGTCCGGCCGGGGCATCGGGAGCGTGTCGGTTGGAACGAACGCGCTGTCCAGGCGGAGGATGGCGGGATCACCTCCGCGATCCCCTTGCAACGAAAGGCCCACGTCGAGCAGGCGGCCCTCACGGTCGAACGACCCGGGCCAGGGGAAACTGGTAAACCCGGCAAGGCGTCTGCGCTCCGTGACCAACTCTCCGACGTTTGGATCATAGGCGGAGTACCGGGCGTTCCCCCAGTTCATCACCCACAGCAGGCCATCGGAGTCCAGTGCCATACCGGCCGGCCGGTTCAACTCCCCCGGGCCCTCGCCGGTGCGTCCGAAGGTGCGCAGGTGCCCGCCATCGGGTCCGAACACACGGACCTCGTCGGCCTGTCCGTCGAGGATGTAAAGGTCGCCCGTCGGACCGAGTTCGATATCGCGGATCTCGCCGAATACATCCGGACCCTCACCGTCGAGCGAGCCCACCCGAAATATCTCTCGCAACACCCACGCGTCGCCGTTCGACCACAACGGTGTGTCCGGGTTCGAGACGAGGATCCGACCCGACGGGAGCGTGTCGACGGTCCCCGACCAAAGCTTGCTAGTGGCCCGCCACGGTCTCGAACTGAGCCTCCTCCGTCGATCCGGCGAGCGCCGAAGTCGAGGCTTCGCCGCCCGACACCGCGTTGAGCACGGCGTCGAAATATCCGGCTCCCACTTCGCGCTGATGTCTGACGGCCGTATAGCCGGATTCCTCCAGATCGAACTCCTCGTCCTGGACGTCCACATAGGCGGACATGCCGCGGTCGGCGTAGTCGACTGCCAGCTGATACGTCCGGAGGTTGATAACGTGCCAGCCCGCAAGTGTGATGAACTGGAACCTGTAGCCAAGCGCCGCGAGTTCGCGCTGGAACGTCGCCACCTGCTCCGAACCGAGCTTGGCCGTCCAGTTGAACGACGGCGAGCAGTTGTACGCCAGCAGCTTCCCGGGGAACCTCGCGTGGACCGCTTCGGCGAACTTCCGCGCCTCGTCGATGTCGGGCGTCTTGGTCTCGCACCACAGGAGATCGGCGTATGGAGCGTATGCCAGCGCGCGGGCGATGGCCGAGTCGAGTCCGCCGCGGACCTGGAAATAGCCCTCGGCGGTACGCTCACCGGTCATGAACTCATGGTCGCGCTGGTCGATATCGCTCGTGAGCAGCCTGGCTCCCTCGGCATCGGTCCGGGCGAACAGGACAGTGGGTACATCGAGCACATCGGCAGCGAGCCGCGCTGCGCACAGCGTGCGGATAAACTGGCTCGTGGGTACGAGCACTTTTCCGCCCATATGTCCGCATTTCTTCTCCGCCGCCAGCTGGTCTTCGAAGTGGACGCCGGCTGCGCCCGCCTCTATGAGCGATCGAGTCAGCTCGTACGCGTGGAGGGGCCCACCGAAGCCCGCCTCCGCGTCGGCGAGAATCGGCGCCATCCAGTTCCGAGTCACGTGGCCCTCGGTACACTCGATCTGGTCGGCCCGAAGGAGAGCGTTGTTCAGGCGGCGGACGAAGGTCGGAACGGAGTTGCTCGGGTAAAGGCTCATGTCGGGATAGGTGTGACCCGACAGATTGTTGTCACCCGCTACCTGCCACCCCGACACGTAAATGGCCTCGAGTCCGGCACGGACCATCTGGACCGCCTGGGATCCGGTGATCGCTCCGAACGTACGGACCAATTCCCTGTCCTCGAGCAGCAAACGCAACCGTTCGGCGCCGGCCCGGGCAACGCTATGCTCGATGCGTAGCGAGCCGCGAAGCCGCACGACGTCCTCGGCGCTATATGGGCGGACGATTCCCCGCCATCGCTGTTCGCTGGCCCACCGATTCTCGAGATCCGCCACCTGGACAGCGAGGCTCTTCTTGAAGTGCGCCCGCGAGTCGCCGTTCAACGCCGAGTTGCCGTTCATGATCATCTTTTCAGCTCCAGTTTTAGATGCGCCCGAGTTCACGCCCGCGCGCCCTTCGAGTCAAAGTCGTTCGATCGCCGCAAGTGTCAGGAACGCCTCGCACCGGTCCGCCAGCACCAACCTGTCCAGCACGGTCGCGGCCTCGCTGAGCCGTCCGTCCGCGTCATCGAGCACGGGCTCGAGACGCTTCGATTCGCGACGACGGATGTCTCGGTACAGCTCGACCGTGAATGACTCTCCGTCATCCAGCTCTACCTCGTGATAGAGCCATTGCCAGAGCTGCGCGCGCGAGATCTCCGCGGTCGCCGTGTCCTCCATCAGATTGTTTATCGCCACCGCTCCGAACCCTCTGAACCACCAGGTCAGGTATTGGAGGGCGACGCTCACGTTGAGTTCCACACCCGCCCGAGTGATCGAGCCGGGAGTCGCGCCGACCGAGAGCAGGTCCCGGGGGCCCACGGACACGTCGTCACGCAAACGGTCCTTCTGATGGTCCCGATTCCCCAGTACGGCCTCGAAAGCCGCGCGAGCTACCGGGACCAGATCGGGGTGGGCGACCCAGGTGCCGTCGAAACCATCGTGGCTCTCGCGTTCCTTGTCGGCGGAGACTGCCGCAAGCGCCCGCTCGTTGAGTTCGATGTCGCGGCGGGTTGGAATGAATGCGGCCATGCCTCCCATCGCGTGAGCACCGCGCAGATGACAAGTCCTGATCAAGAGCTCGGTATAGGCACGCATGAAGGGGGCGGTCATGCCGACGTCCGCGCGATCGGGCAGGACGAAATCGGGGTCGGTCGAGACGGTCTTGATGGCACTGAAGATGTAGTCCCAGCGTCCGGCGTTCAGACCGGCGGCGTGGTCGCGCAGTTCGAAGAGGATCTCGTCCATCTCGAATGCCGCGAGGATGTGCTCGATGAGAACCGTCGCGCGGATCGTCCCGTGTGGGACACCCAGTCGAGCCTGTGCGAACGTGAACACATCGTTCCACAGACGGGCCTCGAGGTGGCCCTGGAGCTTCGGGAGATAGAAGTACGGGCCGCCTCCACGAACGATCTGCTCGCGCGCGTTGTGGAAGAAAAAGAGGCCGAAGTCGAACAGGCTGGCCGAAATGGGCTGGCCGTCGATCTCGACTCTGGTCTCGTTCAGATGCCAACCACGGGGCCGAACGAGAAGGGTCGCGAGATCGGATCCGAGCGCATAGTCCTTGCCGTTCGCTGCCGTAAAATCGATCTGTCGGCGCACGGCGTCATAGAGATTCGTCTGACCGTCGATCACGTTTGGCCAGGTCGGACTCAACGAATCCTCGAAATCGGCCATGAAACAGTCGGCGCCTGAGTTGAGCGCGTTGATCACCATCTTTCGATCGACGGGGCCCGTGATCTCGACCCACCTGCGTTCGAGATCTGGTGGGGTGGGGGCGACGCGCCAGTCGTCCTCGCGCACGTGCAGCGTGTGTGCGAGGAAGTCAGGCCGCTCGCCGGCGTCGAGCGCGACCTGACGCCGTTCGCGATCCTTCAAGAGGTCGCGTCGCCGCTGATCGAATTGCTCATGGAGCTCCGCCAGGAACTCGAGGGCCCCGGGGCTCAGGATCCGGCTGGCAGCCTCACACTGCCTGGCCAGGACTTCGCATTGGGGAGCCTCTATCTCGATCGCCGTTCCGATCGCCATTCCACCGCCTTGTTTGGCTGAACCCGCCCTCCGGATCGCCGCGAAGGCGGGATTCGTGAGGTACCGAACGCGGAGAGGCCTTGGCGCAATCCACGTTCCGACAGCAGTTCGATCGTCATATCCCGCTGGAAACACACTGCTTAGACAGCACCGGGCAGGAGCACCGGGATGGGGCCCGGCGTGTGATGGTGTGGCGGACACGCGACTACATCTGCATCCGGGCTACGCGCTTGGCAGGTGCGACGTCGTACGCTCACCTACCGGGCTCGCTCGCATCCGAAATGTCCGATTCGGATCCTTCCCTCCGTCTGGATCTTGTCGAGGCGTTCCGAGTTCGGCGAAGTTTCAGTCGGGTGGCTGGGATTGGATTCGGCCGAGGCCGGCACCGTCACCGCTTAGCCCGGGTCCGTACCGAACCCGGCGCGGAGACCACGCCACCGCCCCTCCACATCCTCCATTAGCTCTATGAAGGCAGGGTTCGATTCCAACGACGCGAAGTGAGGATCGGCCCGGAACGCTGGATAATTCGGAAAGCCCGAGTCCGCCGCCCGTCGAACGAGTTCGATCGCCGTGTCTGTGTCTTCGATCGTCGCCGCGGCGGCGGCGGCGTAATGCATCGCGTGATGCTGATGCGAGACGGACTTCGTGCATTCGATCGACGAGCGGATGCGCTCCCGGGCAGTGGCGGCATCTCCCCGTCGGGCCGCGACCAGGGCCTCGGCCGCCTGGAGCATGGCATCTTCGCCAAAGCTGGTCCGCGCCTTTGTAATCGCCTGCCCGGCTCGCTCCAGATCACCCACGTACGTCAACCCCAGCGGGTACCAGATCTGCGAGAAGATGCTGGAAGGATCCAGCGTGATCAGCTGTGCATAGTGCTCCACGGCGTCCTGGTGGTCACCCCTCCATGAGATGACTTCACCCAGAATCAAACGAGCGAGCAGGTCATCGGGCTGCTCCTCGAGGGCCCGCCTCACCGATTGCTCGGCTTCGTCGTGAAGGCCGACGTGCGCGAGCACAGCACCGTACCACATCAGTCCGTCCTGAGGAGGCGCGTGGTGCCGACACGCCGCGCCGAGGTAGCGCAGAGCATCTTCGTTGCGGTACCCCTCGCGAGGCGACCACAGCAGCCTGCCCTGGGCCGACCACGCTTCAGGATTCCCCGGGTCGAGCGTGAGAGCATGAGCCACTGAGGATGCGGCCGCCTCATGCCACCGGTCGGATGGATCGAAAAGGACGTCCATCAGAAGTTGCGCCCCGGCCAACCGGGCCCATGCATCAGCGAACTCCGGATCCAGCCGTACGCTCCTCTCCAACTGCTCGATCGCGACCCGCGTGTCGTGATCGCTCATGCGAAGGAGTCTCTCGCCCGCACGCAGGTAGAGCTCGTACGCCTCCGGATCGCGACCCTCCGGGTTCAGCGCGGCCGAACTCCCCGCTGCCTCGCTTTGCTCCGCCGCCAGGCTCCCCGCAATGTCTTGCGCGAGTCGATCCTGAAGATCGAACAACTCGTCCATCGTCGCGTCCCGCTTCACGGAAAGCAGCGTCGCACGAGTCTCCGCGTCCCACACCTGTACCTGGACACGGAGGCTCGGGCCCAACCTCTGGATCGTCCCTTCCACGACCACCTGTGCCTTGAGTTCGGCCGCGACCTGAGTCGGGTCATACGACTCGTCCAGGAATCGTGTGACCGCACTCGTGGGTCGGACGGCGAGGTCGCCCTGTTCAGCCAACCCGTGTGTCACCGCCTGGGCCAGCGCGATCCGGAGGAACGCGTCATCCGAAGAGCCGGCCAGCAACTCGAAGGGCATCACCACCACGACGCGTCGTTCCGTGCCCCGAGGCTCCCGGTCTTCTAGCGCGGTGACCGCCATTTCGAAATCGACCTCCGCCTCCTGGGCCGACGCAGGCCGACCGTCGGCCGAGGTGGAGAGCGACCTCGTGAGGACCCGCGTCAGGGCGGGGGGCAGCGAATGGGCCAGCTCCTTCACGACGGCGGAGTCGGAACTCAGGGCCCGAGCCATCGTGGCAAGCGGCGACGGGGCCTCGAACGGTCGACGCCCGGTCGCAAGTTCCTGCAGAACAACGGCCAGAGAGTAGAGGTCGGCGCGGCCATCGACAGGTTCGCCGCGCATCTGCTCCGGCGGCATATACGCCAGCGTTCCTGCGACGAGGCCCGACCCAACGAGAGTGTCCGTGTCCGATGCCACGTCGGTCACATCCGGGACGTCCAGGTTCCCGGCCATGGTCTGGATCGCATCGAGATCGAGTTTCGACAACCGCCTCGACACGCCGAAGTCGAGAATCTTCAGCGCGCCATCGGGCCGTATCATGAGGTTGTCGGGTTTGATGTCCCCGTGAACGACACCGCTCTCGTGAGCTGCGCGAAGGCCTCGGACGGCGGCCAGACCGAGACGAGCCAATCCGAGCGGATCGTCACCCATCGTGCCGACTCTCCCGCCAAGCGTCTCGCCAACCACCAACTCCATGACGATAAAGGACACCTCCTCGAGATCCACGACCTCGAAGATCGTCGCGATCGCGGGGTGATTGAGCGGTGCCGCCGCTCGCGCCTCACGGATGAGACGCCGACGCTCGTCTCTGGACGAGAAGCCGGACCCGCCGAGAACCTTGACCGCCACTTCACGCCGGAGGCGCGTGTCGAACGCACGGTACACTGTGCCCATCGCGCCTTGCCCGAGCACTTCCATGATCCGGTAGTGGCCCAAGGTTTCGGCGATCAAGCAGGTGCCTTCCCCGATCCGTGTTGTCGATGCGAGTAGCGGTTGAGCGGCCACCCGAAAGATAGGGAGAAACCGGAAAGGGCACACATCAGCGGTGGCCCCGGAGTTGGCTGCGCACGCCTCGGCGGGAATGGACCAGATGCTGCACGAGATCGAGGCCGGCTACGGAAGCGCTCAGGACGCGTGATCTTCGTCGATTCGAACGTCCCCATGTACCTCGTCGGTGCGCCACACTCCCACAGGCGTGACGCGCGCCGGATCCTCGAGGGCACCTCCGGTCCTTTCAAATCGCTGGATCCACTCATTAGTTTGTGGCGTCGACCTCACGTGTGCCTTCGATCGGAACTGACAGGGCTTGATGTCCGACCCACTCGAAAAACCCCACGGCTTCCTGGCGGAGTTGAAGCGCCGGAAGGTCTACAGGGTCGCGATCGCGTATGTGGCCGTAACCTTCGTCGGGCTAGAGGCGGTGGATCTGCTGATCCCCGCCACCACCCTTCCCGCCTGGTCGGGTACGTTTTTCCTCGCCATCGTCATCATCGGATTCCCCGTGGCCCTCGTGGTGGCCTGGGCCTTCGAGCTGACTCCCGAGGGCGTACGAAAGACTCCCTCCGTAGGGCAGGAAGGGGAACCCACCGCCTCCCCTGAGCGACGGAACCGGCTGACCGCGATCGCCACCCTCGGCCTGCTGGCGGTGGCCGCGGCTGCAGGCTGGTACGTCGTCGGCCGCGGTGGTGGGAGTGAAGAGGAGGACATCAGCGACCGGTCGATCGCGGTCCTGCCGTTCGAGACGCTGGGGAGCCAGGAAACCACGCCGTTCACTGACGGTGTCCATGTCGATCTACTGACCCGCCTGTCGCACGTCTCCGACCTCAGCGTCATCTCGCGAACGTCCGTGATGCAGTACCGGAGCCCGGCGAAGTCGCTGCGGGCCATCGCGGCGGAGTTGGGGGTAGCCTGGGTCGTGCGTGGCGAGGTACAGGAGGCCGGCGATCAGGTCCAGGTGAACGCCCGGCTGGTGAACGCCCGCACCGATCGGCAGGTGTGGGCGGAGAGCTACCGGCGGCAGCTGACGGCGGCCAACCTGTTCGAGATCCAGGCCGAGATCACCCGGCAGATCGCTCGCGCCCTCGAGACCCACCTCAGCCCTCGCGAGGAACTGCAGGTCCGACGGACGCCCACCGAGAGCCTGGACGCCTATCGCCTCTACACGCAGGGCCGCGAGTTGCTGGATCGGCGGACCGAGGACGCAATGGGTCGCGCGCTCGATTACTTCCAGCGGGCCATCGCCGATGACTCCAGCTACGCCCTCGCCTGGGTAGGGGTCGCCGACGCGCTCTCGCTGATGCATGCGTACGCGGTCGCCGACAGCTTCCTGCCCCGAGCCGAGAGCGCGGTTCTCCGTGCCCTCGAATTGGACCCGGAGTCGGCGGAGGCGCATGCCTCCCTGGGCCTCCTCTATTCCCTGCGTTTTGACGGTCCCGCGGCGATCCGGGAGCTGACGCGGTCCGTCGAGCTTCGACCAGGCTACGCGGAGGCCCACAGCTGGCTGGCCTGGGTGCACCAACTCCTGGGACATCCCGAGGAGGCACTCGAAAGCGCGAAGAGGGGTGTTGAACTGGACCCGCTGTCACCCGAGGCGATCGGCAACCTGTCGCTGGCCTACCTGGGGATCGGCGAACCGGAGAAAGCGCTCGAAGAGGCGAGACGTATACACGAGATCCAGGCTTCGTGGGCAACCGCGAGCTTCCAGGAGGGAGTGTCGCTGTATCGCCTGGGGCGATTTACGGAAGCAACGGCGATCCTCGAGGATCTCGTTGTTCCCTGGACCGGTTCGGGTCTCCTGGCCACTCTGGCGCTGATCCACGTGGCCTCCGGAGACACGACAGAAGCCCGAACGCTGCTGGCCCAACTCGAAGAGCAGAACCGGCCCTTCGCAGCTGGCCTGGTCCACGTCGCCCTGGGAGAGGTGGATCAAGCCTTTGACGCATTCCAGACGATTGATGCGTGGAGCGAATGGCCGAGTCTCGCCGTACGCTCATTCTACGGCGATCTTTGGGGCCCGTTACGCGACGATCCCCGCTACGAGGAACTCGTTCGCGAGGTAGACCGATACTGGGGACAGGAGGGGTCCGATGTCCGACCCCCTCGATAGACCGCAGAGTTTCCTGGCGGAGTTGAAGCGCCGGAAGGTGTACAGGGTCGCGATCGCGTATGTGGCCGTGACCTTCGTCGGGCTCGAGGCGGTGGATGTGTTGATTCCCGCCACTACCCTTCCGGCCTGGTCGGGTACGTTCTTCCTCGCGATCGCCATCATCGGGTTCCCCGTGGCCCTCGTCGTGGCCTGGGCCTTCGAGCTGACCCCGGAGGGCGTCCGAAGGACGCTATCCGCCGGACAGGAGCCTGACGCGGATGCTCCCCGTGAACCGCGGCGCCGATTCGGCCCGACCGCCCTGGTCGCCCTCGGCCTGCTGGCGGCGGCCGCGGCGGGAGGCTGGTACGTCATCGGCGGCGGGGCGGGAGGTGGTCGTGCTGGAGAGGACGACATCAGCGACCGGTCGATCGCCGTCCTGCCGTTCGAAACGATCGGGAGTGAGGAGGCCACGCCCTTCACCGACGGCGTCCACGGCGATCTCCTGACCCGCCTGTCGCGCATCTCCGACCTCAGCATCATCTCCCGGACCTCGGTGATGCCGTACCGGACTTCGGAGAAATCGCTGCCAGTCATCGCGGCGGAACTGGGGGTAGCCTGGATCCTGCGCGGCGAGGTTCAGGAGTCCGGCGATCAGGTGCAGGTGAGCGCCCGGCTGGTGAACGCGCGGACCGATCGGCAGGCGTGGGCGGAAAGCTACCGAAGGCAGTTGACCGCAGCCAACCTGTTCGAGATCCAGGCCGAGATCACCAGACGGATCGTGCAGGCCCTGGAGAGCCGCCTCACTCCCCAGGAAGAACGACAGGTCGAACGGACGCCCACCGAGAGCCTGGACGCCTACCGCTACTACTCACAGGGCCGCGAACTGCTCGATCAGCGGACCGAGGACGGGGTTCGTCGTGGGATCGACTACTTCCAGCAGGCCATCGCCGAGGATTCGAGCTACGCCCTCGCCTGGGTCGGG
>JBGMQU010000128.1:0-9604 GCA_048060725.1 Gemmatimonadota bacterium
ACGTTCGGCAGTTCGTATCGCCTCACGCCTGGGACGTTTGGCACGATCGGGCGGTGCTTCACTTCCTGACCGAAGACCGGGATCGAGCCATGTACAAGGCGAGCCTGCTTGGTGCGCTGGCACTCGATGGCGGCGCCGTGATCGCCACGTTCGGACCGAAGGGGCCGACGCGATGCAGCGGGCTCGATGTGGTGCGCTACGATGCGGAGCGGCTCCAGGAGCTTCTGGGACCGGAGATGGACCTCGTCACGAGCAAGATCGAAACCCACATCACGCCGGCGGGAGTGCCGCAGCAATTCCTCTTCGGCAGACTCGAGCGGGTGGCGTAGGAGGCCGCGGGGCTAGTTGCCGCCCCCGCGCCGGGCCGGGATCTCGAGACTGCTTCGGTCGGCAATTCGAAACGCGAAGTCCACGGTGTGCACTTCCTCGTCGTCGCCTTTCCGAAACTTCAACACCGTGTCGTACTCGCCCGCTTCAGTGAAGATGTGCCGGGTCTGATACTGCCCCGGATCACGACGGCTCCCGCGCAGCTTGAATGCTCCCAGTTCTTCGCCTCCCCGGGAGATCGTCACTTCGGCGTCCTGGAAGTCCGCATAGGGCTCCTCGTCCTCGAGCGAACTGACCCGCCACCGTAGAGACTGCATCTCGTCGGTAATCGCCGGTTCAGGCTCCGCGCCGAATACGATCGCCAGCCCAGCCACCTCTTTCCGCTCATGGGGCGGCCTGCCGTCCGCGAAGCTCGCGGCTACGGTCGTGATCACCGCGAGCGGGACCAGAGCCAGGGGAATCAGCCGTTTTGCCAATCGCATCGCATCGTCTCCATCCGAAGGGAAGCCTCGCCAGGGCGAAAGCATAGCCGGAGAGCCGGCGAGAGTCACGGCAAGAGATTGCCGAGGAAGAACCCGGCCAGTTCGGCGCGCCCCGCCAGACCGGCCTTTCGGTAGACGGACATCGCGTGTTGGCGGACCGTACGCTCGCTGCGATCGGTCTCGCGAGCGATCCGCTTGTGGCTCTCGCCCCCGAGCAACCTGAGCGCGACCTCACGCTCGGTCGGGGTCAATTTCCAGGTGTCGAGCTGGTCTCCGATCGCCTCTCCGAAACTTGCCAGCGCGCCGCGCGCTCGTTCCCTCCACGCGTCCTGCTCCGCCTGTTGCTCTTCTACCGTGTGCTCGAGATGTCGCAGGCTCGACGACGCCAGGAACCACCGTCGGGCCAGGTACGAGGCTGCTCCCAGGCTCAAGAGCACGAGGCCGAGCTCGAAGAGGACATGGGCGCTGATCAGTCGCTGGGGTCTGTCGAGGATCAGATCGACGATTCCCCCCACGACGACGAGCAGGAAGACGAGCGCCAGCGTCAGCTGGATGCCCGGGCTCCGATCAGGATCGCCGTTCGTCATACCGGGCCGGTATCCGTCATCCGCTGGACTCCGTGGTTCACGAGCCATGTCCGACGCGAGTATTCGCCGTATCCGTCATGAGGCGGATGGCAGCCGGAGCCGCTTCTGGCGAACGTGCTCTCGTCGGAAGAGATGGGAAGAGAAACGATTCATTCCAGTTGAAGGAGATAGCATCATGTTGCCGGAACCGCTTCACCCGGCCGTAGTTCACTTCCCGATCGTACTTGCGGTGTTGTTGCCCGTCGCGGCCATCATCACGGTCGTGTTGATCCGCCGGGGTGCGGCGCGGAGGGGATCCTGGATTTGGGCGGCTCTCCTCGCGGTCGGGCTCGCCGCAAGTTCGTGGTTCGCCGTCGAAACGGGAGAAGATCAGGAAGACACCGTAGAGCAGGTCGTGGCCGAATCTGCCATTCATGATCACGAAGAGGCCGCAGAGACGTTCCTGCGCCTGAGCGTCGTGGGAGTCGTCATCTTCGGGTTGGGGCTCGTCTCCGGCCGCATCGGATCGGGTGCCCGCTACGCCGCGGTCGGGATGGCGGTGTTGCTTCTCGTCGCAGGGTACCGGGTCGGAAAGTCGGGCGGGGAGCTCGTGTACGAGCATGGCGCCGCCCGGGCATATCCGGTGTCAGTGACCAACTCCGACCGAGGATGGGACGGCGCCCGCTCCGGCGGGGAGGAGTCGGAACGGCGTGACGACGGCAGGAGGTGAACGTCGGCTCCCTGCACCGGGGGCACGCAGCGCGTGAGGGTCGATACGTGTAAACCTTCGGGGGCCGCGGGTCTCTCTCTACCACCGACCACCGGGCGTCATGCAACGAGATGCTGCCTCGAAGGGGACTGCACCACCTCCTTGGATACTCCAAAGCTCACGCTGGCGGCAAAGCTCACCCTCGCGGCGTTTCTGACTGCCGGACTCGCGGCCGAAGCCGCGGCCCAGGACGCCGCGATCGTCAAGGCTGGCGCCGGCTCCCGGGCCCCCACCGTCCGCGTCGGGTCGCTCGGTTCGGGATTCCGGCTGGACGGCGTTCTGTCGGAGCCGGACTGGGACACGGCGGAGCCGATCGAGGGACTCACCATGTTCGACCCGGTCGAAGGCGGAGACCTGATCGGCCTCACACGGGTACGCGTACTGGCGAGTCCCACCGATCTCGTGATCGGCGTCGAGGCCTTCGACCCCGAACCCGACGGCATCGTCTCGTACTCCATCAGCCGCGACCCGCAACTCCGCAACGAAGACCACATCAGAATCGTCCTCGATCCGTTCCTTGACGGGCGTTCGGGCTATGTCTTCGCGGTCAATCCCCGCGGGGCGCGGTACGACGCGCTGGTGGCTCGGCGGGGCGATGGCGAGGACCCGCGCTGGGACGGAATCTGGGAGGCGCGGACGTCGCGGAGCGACGCGGGATGGTCGGTCGAGATCCGCATCCCCCTCCAGACCCTCGTGTTCAACGGCAGCCTGCGGGAGTGGGGGTTCAACGTCGAGCGCCGCCGCCAGCGTGGCCAGGAGATGAGTCGGTGGGCCAGCCCGATCCGCGACGCGAAGATCACCCAGACGAGCCGCGCCGGCAGACTGACAGAACTCCCCGGGTTCACCACTGGAATCGGACTCACCGTCCGCCCCTCCGTCGTCGGTGGGTTCGAGAAACCCGGCCTCGACGAGAGTCGAGAGGCCACGTTCGAGCCCAGCCTCGACGTTGCTCAGCGTCTCGGATCGAACATCAACCTGATCGCCACGGTCAACACCGATTTTGCCGAGACCGAGGTGGACACCCGGCAGACGAATCTGACTCGTTTCTCGCTGTTTTTTCCTGAGAAACGCACATTTTTTCTCGAGAACGCGGACATCTTCGATTTCGGGATCGGGCTTCAGTCGGGATTCCGCCGACCGGACATCGTCCCGTTCTTCACGCGACGGGTCGGCCTGCTGGCGGGGGAGGAGGTTCCGCTTCGGGTGGGCGGAAAGCTCAGCGGACGTGTCGGCGATACGAACTTTGGCGGGCTCGTCACGCGCACCGGGTCCGTAGACGGCCTCGTCGACGCCACGACCATGGGTGCGTTCCGCATCCAGCAGAACGTGCTGGCGGAGTCCAGCGCAGGCATCATCGCGACCGTGGGCGACCCCGAGGGGCGGGCGGACAGCTACCTCTTCGGGACGGACTTCACGTTCCAGACCTCACGGCTCGGTGGCGACAAGAACTTTCTCGTCGGCGCCTGGGGGCTCGTTACAGGGCGCGAGGGCCTCACGGGGGACCGAACCGCATTCGGCGGCAAGATCGATTATCCCAACGACACCTGGGCGACATCGTTGACGTTTCAGCGCATCGGCGACGGGTTCGATCCATCGATGGGTTTCGTCCCCCGCCGCGGGATCTACCAGATCTCGGGAGGCGTGAAATGGGACGTTCGACCCGCCTGGTCGTGGCTCCGGATCATCCGTAACGAAGTGTTTCCGAGCCTCGTCCTCGACCTCGACGGAAAATGGGAGAGCTATCGCATCTTCACGGCCCCGCTCAACTGGAATTTCGAGGGCGCCCAACGCCTCGAATTCAACGTCGTGCCGGAAGGCGAGCGGCTGGTGGACGCGTTCGAGATCGCCGACGGCGTGGAGATCCAGCCCGGATCGTACCACTGGGTGCGCTATCGAATCGAAGGCGGTCTGTCCCCCGGCGCGAAAGTGAACCCTCGCGGCACCCTCTGGTTCGGTCAGTTCTACGACGGCTCGCTCGAGCAACTGCGCCTGAGTCTGGACATCAATCCCGCCCCGATCGCGACGATCGAGTTGAGAATGACGCGCAACACGGGCCGCCTGTCGGCCGGCGCGTTCACGCAGGAGTTGTATGGGGCACGCGTACGGCTAAACCTGTCGCCCGATCTCGAGGTGGTGAGCTTCGTCCAATACGACAACGAGACCCGCGAGATCGGAACCAACACGCGACTCCGCTGGACCTTCCACCCGCTCGGAGACCTGTTCGTCATCTACAACCACAACATCCAGGATCTGACCGACCGCTGGGCGCTGACCTCGAATCAGCTCCTGATCAAGTTCCAGTACGCCTTCCGGTACTGATTTGCCTCGCGTGAGCCGCCTCGCGGCCCTCGCCTTCGATCACTACCTCAGACTTCGGCCGCCGCCCGCTCCATTTCCCGGAGCCTGAACCGCTGCACCTTGCCGGTCTGAGTCTTCGGGAGCGTGTCGATCCACTCGATCTTGCGGGGGTATTTGTAGGGCGCGATCCGCTGTTTGACGAAATCCTGCAACTCCGAGACGAGTTCCTCGCCCGCGGCTTCGTACTCCCGGCTCCGCACGACGAAGGCCTTCACGATGTGTCCGCGCTCGGGGTCCGGCGAGGCGACGACCGCGCACTCGACGACGGCCGGGTGCTCCAGCAACGCCGACTCGACTTCCGGTCCCGCGATGTTGTACCCGGCGGAGATGATCATGTCGTCGGCGCGCGCCTCGAACCAGAAGTAACCGTCCTCATCCACGCGGTACGTGTCGCCGGTCACGTTCCACCCGTTCACCACGTAGTCGCGCTGCCGGGCGTCGGCGAGATACCGGCATCCGGTCGGGCCCTTCACGGCCAGACGGCCGGTGTTTCCCGGAGGCAGCGGCCGATCGTCATCGTCCAGCACACATGCGGTGTAGCCCGGAACCGGCAGTCCGGTCGCACCCGGCCGGATATCCTCTCCCGCAGCGGAGATGAAGATGTGGATCAGTTCCGTCGTCCCGATCCCATCGATGATCCGGATGCCTGTGGCGTCGTACCAGCCGTCCGAGGTCGATTTGGGGAGCGGCTCTCCGGCGGAGACGCATTGCTCGAGACTCGACAGGTCGTACTCGTCCAGCTCTGCCATCAACGCCCGATACATGGTCGGAGCCGTAAGCAGACACGTGATTCGCATGGATCGGATCGCTTCGAGCACCGCCCGGGGGGTGGGGGCCTCGAGGAACGCCGTCGAGGCACGGAACCGCAGCGGAAACGCCAACAACGCGCCAAGCCCGAAGGTGAACGCGAGAGGGGGACTGCCCAGGTAGACGTCTTCGGGCCGGGTCCGCAGGACATGGCGCGCGAACGTGTCCGCCATGGCCAGCACGTCCCGGTGGAAATGCATGGTGGCCTTCGGCTGCCCCGTGGTGCCGGACGTGAACGCCAGGACGCAAACGTCGTCGGAAGTGGTGTCCACGTTGTCGAAGACCGCCGGCTTTCCCGCCGCGGCCTCTTCGAGTTCGCCGCCGCCAAATGTCATGGCGTTCACTGGCGTTCCCGACCCGCCAATCGCCGTTTCCAGTTCGCCGGCCAGACGCGCGTCACAGAGCGCGTGCGAGACCCGGCTCTTCTCCGCGATCACTCGAAGCTCGTTCGCACGAAGCAGGGGCATCGTCGTGACCGCGATCCCCCCCGCCTTCATCACGGCGAGCCAGCACGCCGCCAGCATCGGGTTGTTCGCGGATCGAAGCAGCACGCGGTTTCCCGGCACGAGCCCCATGTCGTCGCGAAGGACGTGCGCGATCCGGTTCGCCTGCTCCAGTAGCTCCCGATAGGTCCACGTGGCATCCGTCGAACGGAGCGCGACCCGGTCGCCGTGACCTTCGGCCACCGCTTCGTCGATGAGCACCGTGGCGCAGTTCAGGCGCTCGGGATACTCGAGCTCGGGCCGGTCGAACCGAAACTCCGGCCACTGATCAGCCGGCGGGAGGTTGTCCCGGGCGAACGTGTCCGTGTGTGCGGTGTGGGCCATGGGCGGCTTCCCCCCCGGACTGGTTTCGAGAACTGATACCAGACCGTACTTGAAGGAAGCCGGCAAGGGGGTACCACTGAGGTCCTTTCGCCCGTTTCGTGCCGGTGCGATCCATTCACACGCCGTGTCCCCTACTAAATGAGTGGAGAAAGGCGCGAGTTCCTTCACTACGGCGCCGGCAACCCGCGGATCCTCGCCGCGATCTCCCGGCTGAGGCTCGCGAGGGCCGCGCTCATCGTGGCCGCAGAGCCGTCACCGCCGACTCCCAGCGGAGGCTGGGATATCGTGGAAACCCCGTATTCGAGGCTCTTGCCGGTGACGACATCGTCGATGCTCCAGCGGGCGCGAAGCTCGACAGCGCCTGTCGAATCTCTTTCGAACCGCTTGACGGCGATCGGTACGCGCAGACGAACTTCCTCGGAGAGGAGCGCCGGGAAGACGACGACCCTCGCCTGGAGCTGTCCGGAAAGATTCTCGGCCAGCACCCGGACCATGTTGTCCCGCAGAGGCTCGGCCCACCGCTCGAAGTCAGAGATCCGCACCTCGTTGTCGTCGATCCGCGTCACGAGCAGGGGGCCGCTCAGGTATGTGGGCAAATCGAGCGGCCCGACCGCGATCGACCCCGCCGGCGCGTCGGCCGACGGAGATGGGGCGCCGGTTGCAGGTGCTGTCGACGTGAGGAGGAAGAATCGCGACGAGTCTTCACGCGGCGAGAGGGGGGAGCAACCGGCAGCGACGGCGCTGACCGCCAGGGCGAAGAACAGGGGCATGCGGACGAGTCCGATCATCGATTTCGACACCGACCTCACTCCTTGTCCTCGGGGCGACCCCGAATCAGCGCGGACGGATTCCGCTCGAGATAGTCCGCGAGATTCCGGAACGACCGCGCGGCGTCGGCCAGATCCTTGAGCGCGACGTCGAGTCGATATGCGAGCCGGCCGCGTGGTTCGACGGCACCCCGCAACGTCGCCAGCGTGCTGTCGACCTCGGTCGCGACGTTGCGCAACAGGCTCACGGACTCGCCCATATCGCTCGCGATCGGCACGAGGAGTGAATCTGCAGTAGACAGGAACTCCCGAAACTCGGCGAGCGTGAGATCGAGGCCCTCGAGCGCCGTCGTCGCCCGCTCCTTCAGGTTTTCGAGATCACCGCCCTCGATTTGCTCCCGCAGGCTCGTCACCACGCCCCGTACATCTTCGAAGAGCCCCTCGAGATCGAGGGCGGCCACGTTCGAGATGACATCCTGCATCTTTTCCTGAATCTCCTCGAACCCGGTCCGCACCGTCGGGATCTCGATAAGATCCGTACCCTCCGTCCCGACAAGGCGGCGTTCACGATCGGGGTACATATCGAGGGCGACGTACTGGCGGCCGGTCACGAGGCTCTCCGTCCCGAGGCTGGCGGCCATCCCCAGATCGATGAGCGAGTCGAGCGATGCGGGATTGGACAGGTCGAGGGTCGCCCCTCGCCCGGCGATCAGATCCGCGTTGATATTGAAGATGACCGGGATGCTGGCGTCGTCGGGTTCCTGTTGCACTTCCGCGATCCTCAGGAACACCGCCTCCACAGAGCCGACGGTCACGCCGCGAAACTTGACGGGTGAACCTGGCCCGAGCCCTCCGACCCCGCTGTCGAAAAATGCGACGAAGGGGTACGTGTTGGGGAAGAGGGGACCCGAGCCGAAGATCGCGACGCTCGCGACGGCCAGCCCGATTCCGGCAACGACGAAGGCGCCGATCACCCGGGGGCTCGCGCGTCGACTCATGAATTCCACCGGATGGTCATGCGACGTCCTGTCATCCGTCCAGTTCTCCTCGATTGAGGAACTGCCGTACCGTGGGATGTTCGGAGTGGTCTCGTAAATCCCGTGGGTTCCCCGTCGCGATCATCGTCTTTGACTCCGCATCCAGGAACACGCTGTTCGTGCCGATCCCGAACACGCTCGACAGCTCGTGCGAAACGATCACGACGGTCGCGCCGAGACTGTCCCGCAACTCGAGTATCAGATCGTCCAGGCGGCGCGAACTCAGCGGGTCCAGCCCTGCCGACGGCTCATCCACGAACAGGATTTCCGGATCGAGCGCCATGGCGCGCGCCAGGGCGGCCCGTTTTTGCATGCCGCCGCTGATCTCCGACGGATAGTATCGCTCGAACCCGGCCAGGCCCACGAGGGCGAGCTTGAGAGAGGCGACGCGCTCGATCTCGCGCGGGTCCAGATTGGTGAACTCCTCCAGCGGAACGGCGACGTTCTCTGTAAGCGTCAGGGCGCTCCACAAGGCTCCGCCCTGATAGAGCACCCCGAAATGCTGGAGCATGTCGCGCATGTGTTCGGGTTCGGTGGACACGAGATCGCCGTCGATGCGAATGTCACCCTTCGCGGCCGCCTTGAGCCCGAGCATGTGCCTGAGCAACGTGCTCTTGCCACTCCCGCTCCCGCCAATGATGAAGAAGATCTCTCCACGTCCGATCTCGAAGTCGAGGTCGCGCATCAGCACGTAGGACCCGTACGCCATCGTGAGATCGCGGACGACGATGTGTGCGTTTCCGCTCGGGGTCGAGTCCATCAGATCCCCAGAATGTCGAACAGAATCTGAAACAGCCCGCTGGCGGCGATAATCGCGACGATTCCGACGACGACGGCGGAGGTAGCTGCAGCGCCGACCCCCATCGAACTGCGTTCCGCCCGCATCCCCTGATAACACCCCGCGAAGGCTACGAGCGCGCCGTACACCGCCGCCTTGAATACTCCTCCAAGCACGTGACCCACGGAGACCGCAGAGGCGGTCTGTCGCCAATATTCCGTCCAGGAGACGTCCATCATGCTGGTCGCCGCCAGTGCCCCCCCGAGGATTCCGAGAAAATCGGCAAAGAGGACGAGTATGGGCAGCATCGTGACGAGTGCGATCATGCGAGGGACCACGAGGTAGTCGACGGGCCGGATCCCCATGGTGGAGAGCGCGTCGATCTCCTGGTTGGTCTTCATGATGCCGAGCTGGGCGGCGTACGCCGCGCCGCTGCGGCCGGCCATTACGATCGCGGTGATCAGTGCCGCCATGTCGCGCGTCATCGCGACACCCACGAGATCAGCCACATAGATCGACGCGCCGAACTGCCGGAGTTGCTGCGCGCCGACGAACGCCAGGATCAAACCGATCAGAAGGCCCACCAGGGACACGATGCCCAGGGCGTCCGCGCCCGCCTGTTGCGTCAACTCCAGGAGGTCGGCGCGCCGGAACTGGGGCCCCTTCGTGAACAGGCGTCCGAATGCCTGCGTGGTCTCGCCGAGGAAACTGAGCGCATCCCCGACACGCGTCCCCGCGTCGAGGAAGGGCTGCCCCAATCTGTCCAGCGTCGAGGTTGGCGGCGCCTCCTCTTCGGCCTCTTTCTTCGGGACCGCGCGGGCGAGCGCCACAAGCCGCTGAACGCCGTCCGGCAGGCCCGCGAGGTCGACGTCCATCGACGCTTCGC
>JBGMQU010000129.1:0-9495 GCA_048060725.1 Gemmatimonadota bacterium
GGCGAAGGGCATTACACGGGGCTCGCGTTCGATGAGTCCGGCACCCGGCTGGCGTTCCTCTCCGACGCCGCCGACTGGGAAGCCGATCGGCCCGAGTACACGCTGTACCGCTCGGACGACACAGGGGCCGTGGCGGTTGTGGCCGATTCGCAGACGCCAGGCGTTCCGGCCGGGTGGTGGGTGAGCGAGCACGGTTCGCCCGAGTTCTCCGAGGACGGCTCGCGGCTCTTCCTGGGAACGGCGCCGCGTCCCGCACCGGAGCCCGAGAAGATGCTCGATGAAGACAAGGTCTCGGTCGACATCTGGAACTGGAAGGACGACTACCTGCAGCCCATGCAGCTCGTCCAGGCAGACCGCGAGCGGAAACGGACCTATCTCGCCGTCTCGCTCGAGGGTTCCAGTGGGGTGGTTCAGTTGGCGACCCTCGATGTCCCCGACATCCGGCGCACTGAGAATGGGGCAGGAGACTTCGTGCTCGGTACGACCGACCTGCCGTATCGTCAGCTGATTTCCTGGGATGGCCGGTATATGGATGCCTACGCGATCGACGTGTCGAGCGGTGATCGCCGGCGTGTTGCCACCGGTGTGCGCGGGTTCGGCGGGGCGAGCCTGTCTCCGGCTGGAGAGTACGTGCACTGGTGGGATGGGAGCGCCCTGGACTGGAAGGTCGTGCGTCTGGACGGCGGTGAGGCGCGTAGCCTGACAGCGGGTCTGTCCGTCGCCTTCTACAACGAGCTCGACGACCATCCCGACGAACCGCCTCCGTATGGCGGCGCGGTCTGGACGGAAGACGACGAGGCGCTGCTCGTTTACGACAAGTACGACGTCTGGCGCACCGATCCGACCGGCCGGACACCGCCGATCCGCCTGACGAACGGGCGCGCCACGGAGACGCGCTACCGGGTCACCCCGCTCGATCCGGAGGGCGGAGGGGGCGGTGGAGGTGGCAGGTTCTTCGGCTTTGGCGGCGGTGGTGGGGTCGACACCCCGAACGGGGAGGTCATGATGTCGACGTTCGACCTTACGACGCGGGGTGGCGGGTACGCGATGGGGCGCACGGATCGCGAAGCGGTTCCGACCCCCCTCGTTTCGGCCAGCGCTCGTTTCGGCCGGCCGGTCAAGGCGCGCGACGCCGACCGCATGATCTGGACGCGCGAGAGCTTCGTCGAATTTCCCGACGTGTGGGTCGGCGACCTCGATTTCGCGAACGGTGCGAAGCTCACCGATGTGAACCCGCAGCAGTCCGAGTACCGCTGGGGTGACACCGAGCTCGTTTCCTGGCTGTCCGCGGACCGCGTGCCGCTCGAGGGGATCCTCATCAAACCCGACGGATTCGACCCGTCGCAGAAATACCCGATGATGGTCTACTTCTACGAGCGCGAAACCGATCGCATGAACGCGTATCGTGCGCCGGTCCCGAGCCGGGCCTCGATTCAGTACTCGTTCTACGTCAGCCGCGGGTATCTCGTGTTTGTACCGGACATCCCCTACGAGATCGGGTACCCGGGCGAGAGCGCGCTCGACGCGGTCATTCCGGGCGTACTCTCGCTCGTCGACGAAGGGTTTGTGGATGAGGATGCCATCGGGGTCCAGGGTCATTCGTGGGGCGGCTACCAGATCGCCTACATGATCACGAAGACCAATCTGTTCGCCGCCGCCGAGGCCGGGGCGCCCGTGTCGAACATGACCAGCGCCTACGGCGGCATCCGGTGGCAGAGCGGTATGAGCCGCATGTTCCAGTACGAACGGACCCAGAGCCGGATCGGCGGTACGCTGTGGGACGAGCGAGACCGGTACATCCACAACTCGCCGGTTTTCTTCGCCGACAAGATCAACACACCGCTCCTGATGATGCACAACGACAAAGATGGCGCGGTCCCGTGGTATCAAGGGATCGAGATGTTCGTCGCCATGCGTCGGCTCCAGAAGCCTGTGTTCCTGTTCAACTACAACGGTGAGTCCCACGGCCTCACAAAGAAGAAGAACCAGACCGACTTCACGATCCGGATGCAGCAGTTCTTCGATCATTACCTGATCGGCGCGCCCGAACCCGAATGGATGGCGGATGGTGTGCCGGCCGTCGACAAGGGAAGGAAGACGGGTCTCGGGCTGAAGCGCACGGCGACGTCCGACGCGGACTCGCTGCGGGACTGACGGAGATCCGTTCCCGGAAGCACGGTGCCGACGGCCGAGACACTCCGCCGGGGATGTTGAAGACGACCTTCTGCCACACGTGCCCCGCGTGTGGCGAAGGCGCTCTCTTCGCATCCGGCTACCGGATGTGCTCCTCCTGTTCGGCATGCGGTCTCGACCTTCTGGGTCGGGACGGCGCGCATTTCGGGGGTCCGATGGCGCTCGGGTACGGGATCGGCGGTCTCACCGGGATCGGGGCGTTCGTTCTTCTGTTCTCGCGTTACGGGTTTCAGACGTGGGTCGTGTGGGTGTCCGTGAGCGCGGTGGTTGCGTCGATCCTTCTGACGTTCCGCCACTGCAAGGCATGGTGGACGTGGGGACTCTACCGCACCGGCCAGATCGGTGGGGGTCGGCCGGCTAGCGAATGAGGCTCCGCTTTCCCCACCCGCTGACCCTGCTCACCGGGTTTATCCTGCTCGCGGCGGCGCTGTCGTATGTCATCCCGGCCGGCCGCTACGAACGGACGGTGCACCCGGAAACCGGGCAGAGCGTCGTGGTCCCCGGCACCTACGCCGCGGTCGAGGCCACACCGGTGGGGCCTTTCGACGCGATCGTCGCCATACCGCGCGGGATGCTCCTCGCGGGCGAGGTCGTATTCCTCGTCTTTCTGATCGGCGGCGCGTTCGCCGTGTTCGACGCCACGGGGGCACTGCGGCGAGGGATCGGGTGGCTGATTCAGCGCGTCGATGGGCGCGAAATCCTCACGGTCCCGATCGTCTCGCTGGCGTTCGCCCTGGGCGGCGTCCTGCAGAACATGCAGGAAGAGATCATCGCGCTCGTCCCCGCGCTCATCCTCCTGACCCGGCGTCTCGGCTACACTCCGCTCACGGCCGTATCCATCAGCGCGGGCGCGGCGTTCGTGGGCTCGGCGTTCAGCCCGATCAATCCATTCCAGGTACAGATCGCGCAAAAAGTCTCCGGCGTGCCGCTCGCGTCGGGGAGCGCATTCCGCCTCGTCTTTCTCGCCATCGCCCTCGTCCTGTGGATCTGGTGGACGATGCGGTATGCCGAGCGCACCCGCACCGATCCGGAGGAACTCGTCGCGGCCGCCGACGACGAACAGCCGACGCGCCGAGACGGCCTGATCTTCGGCATCGTCGGCCTGACGTTCGGCCTGCTCGTCTACGGCCTGCTCGGACTCGGGTGGGGGTTCAACGAGATGTCCGCCCTCTTCTTCTTCATGGGCGTGTTCGTCGGCCTTGTCGGACTGCTCGGCGTCACGGGCACCGCGGAGGCCTACGCGGAGGGGTTCCGATCGATGGCCTACGCGGCGCTCTTGATCGGATTCGCGCGTGCGATCCTCGTCGTCATGACCGACGGCGGCATCGTGGACACGATCGTGCACGGCCTCTTCGTGCCTCTCGAGAGCCTGCCCGTCCAGCTTTCCGCGATCGGGATGGTGTTCGCGCAAGCCGCCATCCACGTTCCGGTGCCGAGCGTGAGCGGCCAGGCGGTGCTCACGCTACCCGTCCTCGTCCCCCTTTCCGATCTACTAGGGCTCAGCCGCCAGGTCACGATTCTCGCGTACCAGTTCGGCGGTGGATTGGGCGACCTCGTCACGCCGACAAACGGGGCCCTGATGGCGATCCTCGCCTCCGCCGGAGTCCGTTACGAGGAGTGGATCACGTTCTGCTTCCCCCGCTACCTGGGTCTCGTGGCCCTCGGAATCGTGGCGATCCTGGTCGGAATCGCGATCGGCCTCACCTGATTCGCAGTGAGCGGCAGGCGGTGACGGCAGGGCGTCGGAATCCGGGGAACTTCTATCGCGCACCAACGACGCCCCGCAGCAGGCCTGGTCATCGGGATAGTGTCCGGGATCGGATCGTTTGAGGGAACCGCGGCCGGGGCGCGATTATCGGTCGATGGCGTCGGTGACGTCGCCGACGATGTCCGACAGATACCGATTGATGTTCCCGTCGCTCGGGCCGAGCCGGACGATGACCATGTCGTAGGATGGGATCACGACCGTGTACTGGCCCATGAACCCCGCGGCCCAGTAGGCGTCGCGAGGTGCCCTGGGCCACGCCCCGGTGACGTTGAGCCAGAAGAGGCCTCCGTAGTTCTGCCTCGGCGCGCCGGGCGCCGGGGAGCTGACGAAATCGACCCACCCCTCGGGGAGGATCCGATCCGGGTCCGAGCCATCTGTCGAGGGCCAGACGCCGTCCCACAGGTGAAGCAGTCCGAAGCGGGCCCAGTCCCACGCGCTTCCGAAATCGTACCCGGTGATGATGAAGTTGCCCCAGGCGTCGGTCTCGAGGACGTAGTTCCGTGCGCCGATGCGATCGAACAGGATTCGCTGCGGGAAGGTGAGCCATTCTTCGCCCCTGGCCTCGGCGGCTTGTCTGACGATGCGGCTCAGCGTCAACGGGTCGGAGTTGCGGTAGCGGAAAACTTCCCCCGGGTCGCGATCCATCGGCTGATCGATCGCATGCTCGTATACGTCGATCCCATCGAAGTAGATCCGGAAGTGCTCGTTCGCGTCGATCCACGACGAATCCGCACCGATCCCCCAGTTCTGGAAATCGAGCCCGCTCGACATCTGCAGAAGGTCACGCATCCGAATTTGGCGGCGCGGATCGCCCGCGCCCTGCCATTCCGGGACCGGCGCCGCATCGTCGAGGCCGACATCCAGAACGCCCGCCTGCATCGACGCGCCGACCAGGGCGCTCGCGATGCTCTTCCCCTGTGACCAGCTGATCTGCGGCGTGTTCTTCGTGAAGCCGCCGGCGTAGCGCTCCGCGAGGATCTTGCCCCTGTACACGACGAGAAGGGCGCGGGTGTTGTGCTCACTCAGGCCCATCGCACGATCGAGGGCGGCCGCGAGGGCCGTCTCATCGACCTCGGACGGGACGGACTCGTGGTACGCGCCGACGTCTCCGGTCGGCCAGGCGGTCGTTTCAGGGTCGGGGATATGTCGCGGCACTTCGACCGGCGTGAACGCGACGTCGTCCATTCCGGCCGGCAGGATGGTGCACCCCTGGTCGTCGTTGTACTCGGCAGATTGCTTTTCGGCACCGGCGCCCCACACGGAAGCTGTCCGGGTCTCGTAGTCGATCGCGTACTCGAAGTCGTCCTGCCAGTTGAATACGGTGAAGCGTGCGATGTCTTCGGCCAGCACGCGGCTCGCGTCGCGGGGGTGGTCGCGGCCGACCACGAACACGCCCGAGCACAGGTGGTGAGCGGCCATCCCCGCTGTGTGGGTCATCACTTCTGCACGATCGATGGGGCCGGCCTGGGCGGCGACTGCGGAGCCCGATGCGGCGAGGGCGAACGTGGCCACGGTGAAGGCGAGCGTGACTACGTGAGAAGCGCGCAAGGTGATCCTCCCTTTGTGACCGCTGCGACGTGGCCCGGCCGCGGGTCGGCTACTCGTATCTAAGCGCCTCGATCGGATCGAGCGCAGCGGCCTGTCGTGCCGGGTAGAACCCGAAAAAGATCCCGATCGTCCCCGAAAAGACGAGGGCCACGATGACCGTGGGCACCGAGATCGCGGTGCTCCACCCGGTGGCGTTGCCCAACAGGGTGGCCCCGCCGAACCCGAGACCCACGCCCAGTAGCCCGCCGATCGCGCTCATCACGACGCTTTCGACGAGGAACTGCGTCATCACGTCAGATCCCCGCGCCCCGATCGCCATGCGGACGCCGATTTCGCGCGTGCGCTCGGTGACGGACACGAGCATGATGTTCATGATCCCGATCCCGCCGACGAGCAGCGAGATGCCCGCGACCGCGGAGAGCAGGAGCGTCATGACCTGGGTCGTTCCCTGCGCGGCCTCCGCGAGATCCGACTGATTCCGGACCGTGAAGTCATCTTCCTCCCACTCCGCGAGGCCATGCGATTCGCGCATGATCGACATAATCTCGGCTTGCGCCGACGCGATCTCATCGGGTGAGAACGTGCTCGCGAGGATCTGCGGGATGTAGGAATGTCCGGATAGCCGGGTCTGTACCGTCGTGTACGGCGCCAGAATCACGTCATCCTGATCGTTTCCCTCAGCCGATTGACCCTTCGGGGCGAGGACTCCGATGATCTGGAAGGGGACGTTGCGAATCCGAACCCGTTCCCCGACGGGGTCCGAGTCGGGCCACAGCTGTTCCTTCACGGTTTGCCCGATCACGACGACTCGACGGGTCTGCCGCTGATCGGCGCCGTCGAAGAACGATCCGCTCGTCGTTTCCCAGTCGCGAATCACGGCGTAGTCGGTGGACACTCCGTTGATGCGGCCGCGCCAGTTGCCCTGCCCACCGATGATCTGTCCGCCGGTCGTGATGACGGGCGAGACACCCGCGAGCAGGACCGACTCGCGCTGGAGCTTTTCGACGTCGTCGATCCGCAGGCGGTTGAAGCTGCCGGCGCCGCGGCTGACGCCCCCCGAGTTGCTCGTGCCGGCGGAGATGACGATGAGATTGGTGCCCAGGCCCTCGATCTGGGACCGAATTTCCCCCTGGGCGCCCTGGCCGATCGCAACCATCAGGATCACGGCGCCCACGCCGATGATGATCCCCAGCATCGTCAGCAGCGTCCGCATCTTGTTCTTGAGGATACTCGAGGTCGCGACCTTCGCGAGCGTCATCTTCTTCATACCGATACCTCCACGACGTCTTGTGCATCGAGATCCGTCAACTTGACGAGGTCGTCGCGGGCGATTCGCCGGTCCAGCACCGGTTCGTCCGCGATCAAGTGACCGTCTCGCATGCGGATGATTCGCTTGCAATACCGCGCGATGTCTGCTTCGTGGGTCACGACCAGGATCGTGATGCCCTGGTCGTTCAGGTCCTGAAACAGCGTCATCACGTCGACCGAAGTGCGGCTGTCCAGATTGCCCGTCGGCTCGTCCGCCAGAATCATGGAGGGCTGTCCGACGAGCGCCCGGGCGATCGCGACCCGCTGCTGTTCTCCCCCGGAAAGCTCGCTGGGTTCGTGATCCAGCCGGTCACCCAGACCGACGTGCGCCAGCGCTTCCGCCGCGGCTTCCCGGCTGTCGTACTTCCGCCCCGACCGGTCGTACAGGAGGGGCAACTCGACGTTGTCGATCGCTGACGTTCGCGAGAGCAGGTTGAAGCTCTGAAACACGAATCCGATTCTGGCGTTTCGAATGTCGGCGAGTTCGTTCTTGCTCAAGGCCTCCACCCGGGTGCCGCTGAGCGTGTAGCTGCCGCCGGTGGGGCGATCGAGGCAACCGAGGATGTTCATGAGCGTCGACTTCCCCGAGCCCGACGCGCCCATGACCGCCACGAACTCGCCGTCGCGGATCGTGACATCGACGCCGTCGAGCGCCCGCACCTCGGTGCGCCCCGTGGAGTACACGCGCTCGAGGGCCCGGGTCTGGATGACGACCTCACCCTCGGATGGGCCGGCACTCCCGAGCGGAACGGCCGATTCGACCGGCTGGGCCACGCTGTCGGTGGCCGGCTCGTTAGAAGCCACGTCCGCGGCCCCGGGACTGCTGCTGCTGCTGGAAGGGATTGGTCGGGGTGGTGGCCGCGGAAGACACGACGACACTGGCGATCGCCTGCATCCCGGCCTCGATGTTTCGGCCCGTGATCTCCGTGTATTGCCCGTCGGTGACGCCGATGCGCACCCGAGCCACCCGAAGCGCGCCGTCGGCGTCGACGTAGTACAGCTGGGAGCCGCCGGCCCCCGGTGACCCACCGCCCCCCGGCGGCCGCCCGGGCCCACCGTGGTCCGGCCCGCCGCCTTCCTGCTGAAAGCGGGCCCGCATCGCCTGGCGGTCTTCCTCCGACATATCCGCAAAACGGCCACGACCGGAGTCTTCCTCGCCACCTTCACCTGCTTCGGCGCTCTGCTCGGTCGCGCGTTGCGCGCGCTGCGCTTGCAGGCGCACCTGCAACTCCGCGAGCATCGCTTGATTCGGGCGGAAGCGCAGGGCGGAGTTCGGCACCTTGAACACGTTCTCGACGCGCTCGACGACAAAATCGACGGTTGCCGTCATACCCGGCAACAGCCTGCCGTCGTCGTTCTGCACGGTGACCACGACGGTGTAGTTGACGACGTTTTCCTGGACGATCGACTGCAGCCGCACCTGACGCACGGTTCCGGCGAACGACTCATCGGGATACGCCTGAACCGTGAAGCGGGCCTCCTGCCCGTCGTGGATCTGTCCGATGTCGCTCTCGTCTACCGACGCGAGAATCTCCAGCTCGGCGAGGTCGTTCGCGATGAGGAAGAGCTGCGGGGTGTTCAGGCTGGAGGCAACCGTCTGCCCGGGCTCCACGTTGCGCTCGATCACGACGCCGTCGATCGGCGCGTAGATATCGCTGTATCCGAGGTTGCGCCGCGCCTGCTCGAGATTCACCTGGGCGGACGCGAGGTTCGAGCGCGCCACGGCGAAGTCGTACTCGGCCGTTCTGTACTCGCTTTCCGTGACCCCCTGAGTCTCGAAGAGCTCACCGGAGCGCTCGAATTCCCACTTTCGCCGTACGAGTTCCGCCTCGGAACGCGAGATGTTAGCCTCGGCATTCTGCACGGCCTGGAGGAGAAGGGTCTGGTCGACTCGCGCGATTAACTGGCCGCGTGTCACGCGGTCGTTGAAGTCGGCGTAGACGTTCGTGATCTGTCCGGACACCTGGGTGCCGACCTGCACGGTAGTGACCGCGTTGAGGGCTCCCGTCGCCGCGACGACGGACTCCACGTCGCCCTGCTCCACCTCTACGAAGCGATAGGAACTGGTCTCGGCGTCTCCGGTCCGCGTGAACACGAAGATGGCGGAAGCCGCCAGTCCGACGATGACCAGCCCCGTAATTAGTTTCCTCATTCTCGCAGTTTCCTCATTCTCGACCTCGGCATGTAAACAACGATCTGTGCCAGCGTCCAACTAGACACCTCAGGACGCTGCCACGTTAGTTCAGGCTCTTAACATGGATGCGCCGGGCGCTGTCCTGAAGAGGGTGCTGAGAACGTAGCAGAGGAGCACCCCATAACCCTGGCCACGAGAGGTAGCCATGTTAAGGAAGACATTTGGCGCGTTCGCCGTCGCATTCGCGCTGACAGCCCTGATCATCCCGCTGGAGGCGCAACAACGCGGCCCCGGCATGAGAGGCCCGAGTCTGGACGAACAGATGGTGCAGCTGACAGACGCATTGTCGCTGACCGACGAGCAGGTGATCTCGGTCCGAGCGGTCCTGGAGGTGCAATCGGCGCGCCGCGACGAGATGCTTGCCGACGGCCCCCCGGAGGATCGCCAGGCGATGCGGGCCGCCAGGATGGGACTCCGCGAGGAGACCGAGACGCAGCTTGCGGAGATTCTCTCCGAAGAACAGATGGGGAAGTACGCCGAGCTG
>JBGMQU010000130.1:0-9449 GCA_048060725.1 Gemmatimonadota bacterium
CTTCCTGCGACAGCGCGAACGGATTCACGCTGCATGCCGAGAGCGAAGCTAAGGCGGCGACTGCCAATGCGAGGCGCCGGAAAGGCCGCTTCTGCCCAAACACTCTATTCCACATCACGAAGACGTTTCGGTATTTGTCGGTTTGCGGGCCCGAAACACCGCGCTACGGCCCGCACACAACCACGTTTGAGGAGCACCTGATGTGACAGCCGTGCAGCTCAGAACGACCAGGCCATCCCGACGACCGCGAGGAGCGGTACGGAGGCGAGCGGGGCCGGTCGCGTGGGACCGGTTTCGGCGGCGCGGTAGAACAACGCGTCGCGACGGTCCAACGCGTTCAGCAAGCGGACGTAGGGCGCGATTTCGAAGCGAGCGTTCCCGATGCTGGCGGTCCAGCGCCTCGAAATTTCGACGTCGATCCTCAGGTAGGAATCGTCGGGGGCGCCCGCGATCGCGGGTGGCGGGCCGCCGTCGAGGCCCTCATCCAGTCTCGGGTTTCCGGCGCCCGCCGGGCCCCGGCCCGCCACACCCTGAAATGGCAGTCCCGACCCGTAGCTGAGCCGTAGCCCCAGGTCGACGACGCCAGCCCCCGCCGACAGGCCGCCGCTCAGCAATTGCCGTCCAACGAACGGCGTGTTGCCCGTCGCGTTCGTCGACCAGACCCAGGCCAGCGAGTAGCCCAGCCACCCGCGGACCGGACCCTCGGTCGCCTGAACCCACAGGTCGGCGCCGGACGAGAGAAGGTCGCCGACCTCCGGCAGGCCGTTGAACGACTTGAAGAAGCCCTCCAGTCCGATGTCGATGCCCTTGGGCAGGTCGTTCTCGAGACCCACGACGAGGTGCGTCGCCCCGGCTACCGCGAACAACTGCGACCCGAACGCCGGATCGGGAGAGTCGAGCGCGGGTACGCTGGCGCCGACGGTCGGCCCCGTCAGGTCCGATGACAGGATGGTCTCGGGGCCCCTTACCACCTGATAGAAACGACCGGCGGAGATGCGCAGCCGGGCGTTCTGGTCGAGGCGCCACAGCGCGGATATGCGCGGCGACAGCCGAGCCACACCGTCGGGCTGAAAATAGCTCGTGCGCAGGCCGGCCCGAATCTCGACGTCCGGAACGACGTCCCAGACGGCCTCCCCCCACAACGCGCCGACCTGGGCGCGGGCCACAATGTGCACGGTGGTGTCGCCGAACACGGTTCGCTGGTCGAGCACGGTCTGATGGGTGTCGAATGCCGTGCCGATCGACCAGCGCACGTTTTTGCCGAAGCTGTAGAAGGCCCCTGTTCGACTGCGCGACGTCTGCCCGCGCGCCGTGGTGAACGAAACGGGTCCTTCGGACGCCTCGTCCAGCGCGGGAATCTGCGTCGCGAACCGACCGAACGACGCGTTCACGTGGAGCGTGCCGCCGCCCAGCGGCGTGTCGTAGCGGGTGGAGCCCGCCGTGTTGCCCCAATACGCCGTTTCCGGCGCGGCGCCCTCGAGCTTTCCGATGTCGAGCAGCACCGACTCGCGGTTCCAAAACCCCGTCGCGCGAATCCGGCCGGCGCCGACGTCGGCATTGATTCGGCCCAGCGCGTCTCCGTATCCGTACGGAAGCTCGTCACCGCCGGTCAGGAGAGAATAGCCCGCGCCATGCAGACCGCGGCCACTCATCAGAATGCGGGCGTTCGACCCCAGCGGCGCTTCGGCTCGAACCGTCGCCCCGAGCAGGTCGACGGAGCCCGACGTTCGGAAACGATCCCTGTCTCCCTCTCGAACCTCCAGATCCAGCACGTACGACAGTCCTCCCTCGTACTCCGCGGGGATCCCCCCAACGTAGATCGTCGCGTCCTCCAGGACGCCGTCGGGGAAGGCGTCGAGTAACCCGCTGAGGTGGAACGGCGCGTACACGGGCGCCCCATCGAGAAGCACGAGCTTCAGGTCGGCGACGGCGCCGCGCACGTACAGGATGCTTGCCGGGTCGGACGGGTCGAGGCCGAGACCGCCTCCCAGCCCGAGTTCGCTGACTCCGGGAGTGGCCTCGAGCGCCCTCAGCTCGGTCTCGCCCTCGTCACGGAACCCGCCCTGGACGAGGAGCGGTGGAGGAAGGTGCAATCGCTCGGCTTCGACCCGGCTGAACAGCCCGGGGAGTTCTACCGGCCTGAGCTCGAGCTCGAGGTCGAGGGCGACGGTACCTCCAGCGGGGATCCTCACGACGGCTTCCAGTCCCGCGTGGTCGAGCGCCTGAGCGACGACCAGAGCGTCGCCCGGCGTCAGTCCCCTGGCGTGGTACTCACCCTCATCGTCGGTGACCAGCAGCCGGAAGGCCCCCCCGTGCCGGATCGAAACCGAAGCCCCCGCAATCGGCGCCCCTGTCGTGCCGCTCAGGACGCGACCGTGAAGAACGCCGGTCGTGTCCTGAAGCGCGCCAAGAGACGCGATGCCGAGAACCCCTGCGAGAATTCCGGAAACCATAGGTCAGGTTCGCTCGCCCTCCACCATGCCTCGGGACCCGTTGTGTGGTCCCCCCGCTCCGGGAGTTTCTACCCGGCAGTCTCCACGACGATCACGGCGGGGCTCTCATCGGCCGCGGGCAACCTGGTGAGGACGCCGTTCACGGACCGGACGACAGGGACGCCGTCCACCTCGACGGTACCGGTCGCGGTCGACGGGATTTCGACGGTGAGATCTCCCGCGGCATCGCTGACGCGGATTTGCCCGGACTCGATACCGAATCGCGCATCACGGGCGGAAACCGACGCCCGAACGGCGGAAACGCTGCGAACCGTCACGCGCAGGTTCGCGGTCGCTCCCTGAATGACGACGCGGATGGCGCCGTCGACGGGTTCGACGGCCACCCGGCTCGGACCCGGGTCCGCCGGCCCCTGATCGCCACCGAACAGGGCGTCGATCGACTGATCGACAAACGAACGGACCGGCAAGCCGGGAATGGCGTAGGCGCCGCCGGCCAACACGAACACCAGTCCCGCTGCCGCGGCGACCGAACGTCCGGTACGTCGCGGAGCGCGGCTCGCTGTATTGATCGGCGTGACCGCGCCTCGCTTCGCCTCGCGCAGCGCGTCCGGCATCTCCGACCAGGGGGATGGGGTGTCCAGCGCCTCGAGTGCGCCCTTCGCGCTTCGATCGGCGAAACGCAACTCCTCGAGCCTCCGCGTGCAGTCGTCGCACGCGTCGATATGGCTTCGGGAATCGTCTCCCGACACCGACTCGCCGTCGATCAACGCCATGAGGACGCCTTCGTCGACGTGCATGCTGTCTACATCGTGCATGCGTCTACCCTACTCCTCTTCATCTATGTGCGCCGGATCCACCGCAGCCGCAAATCTTCGCAATGCGCGGGCCAACAGGGTCCCGACAGAACCCGGCGCCACGTCGATCGCCTTCGCGATCTCCGAGTACCGGAATCCTTCCTCCCTCATCAGCAGCATCTGCCGATCACGGTCAGACAACTGCGCCAACGCCCCCCGCGCGGCCGCGATCTTTTCGGAGCGCGACGCCATGGCGTCGGGCACATTCGCCGGATCGCTCACCAGATCCGAGCGCTCGAAGCGCTCCGTCAGCAGCCGCTGACGCCGCGAACGCATCCGGGCATCGTCGCGAACCAGGTTCGTGGCGACGGTGAACAGCCACCTGCGCACCTCATCGTCCGGCAACGGATGGCTCAGCAGCCGCACGAACGACTCCTGCACCACATCCGACGCGAGGTCGGAGTCGCCGACGAGCCGGTTCGCGTACCGGAACAGCGACTCATGGTGGCTGTTGAACGCCGCCTCGAAGTCCACGCTTCTCCCGTCCACACCATGCGTCGGTCGCGTGCCCGCCGCCGCGGACCTCTGTAACCCAACCCAGAACGCGCGTCGGCAACCGTTCGTGACGGCCGGCACAGGCGTGTATGTTGAGCGTCGCGACGCCGCGACGCCTGGTTTCGTGCTGATCGGAGCTACAGGTACGTTACGGCCTGCCGTGCAGACAATACAACGTCATCCAGAGCCCACGGGGAAAACGATTGGGAGATCTGAGCCTGTATGAGGACGATCATCACGAGATGATCCGGGAGATGGTGCGAGACTTCGCGCGTGCCGAGATTGCCCCCGTCGCGTCGGAGTTCGACGAAGCGGAGGAATTCCCCTGGGCGAACGGTGCGAAGATGGCCGAGCTCGGTCTGTTCGGCATCCCGTTCGAGGAGGAATTCGGGGGCGCCGGCATGGACCTTCTGGCCTCCGCGATCGCGGTGGAGGAACTCGCTCGCGTCGATGCGAGCCACTCGATCATGATCGGCGCGCACACGTCGCTTTGCGCCACGCCGATCTCGCGCTGGGGGACGGAGGAACAGAAGCGGCGCTTCCTGACCCCGTTGGCCGGTGGAAAGGTGCTCGGCGGGTTCGGGCTCACCGAACCCGGCTCCGGCTCGGATGCCGCCGCCATGCGCACGACGGCGGAGAAGAAGGGCGATCGCTGGATCCTCAACGGCCAGAAGACGTGGATCACACACGGAGGCGTCGGCGAGATCTTCGTGGTCGGCGCCGTAACGTCGCCGGGAAAAGGTGCGAAGGGGATCACCGTCTTCATCCTCACCAAGGAGACCTGCGATCTGGACGCGGCGACCGACGTCGGGTTCGGACACTCGAGCGAACTCGACGCCATGCCGGGATTCGGTGTGGGTCAGAAGCTGCGCAAACTCGGGTGGAACGCATCGGACACCCGCGAACTGATTTTCGAGGATGTCGAGGTCCCCGAGGAGAACGTCCTTGGCGAAATCGACAGGGGATTCCCCATCTTTCTCGACACGCTCGACGGCGGACGGATCGGCATCGCCGCCCACGCGCTCGGGATCGCGCAGGGCGCCCTCGACGAGGCCGTCCGATACACCGGAGAACGCAAGCAGTTCGGCAAGAGGATCAACGATTTTCAGGGCGTGCAGTTCATGCTCGCCGAGATGGACCTGAAGGTGCACACGTCTCGAGTGTTGACGTATCATGCCGCGCGCCTCCGGATGGAGGGGAAGCCGCACAAAAAGGAAGCGTCCATCGCGAAGCTGTATGCTTCGGAAGCCGCCATGGACGTCACCACCAGGGCGGTTCAGTTGCACGGCGGGTATGGCTACTCGCGAGAGTATCCCGTCGAACGGATGATGCGGGACGCGAAGATCACCGAGATCGGCGAGGGAACGACGGAGATCCAGAAGATCGTGATTTGCCGCGAACTTCTGAAAGAGCACGGGCAGGTCTGACCGCCGTGCGCCTGAACCGGGGTTTCCCGTATTTCCGTTGGCGTCGGGCGCTCGCTAGGTTTGAGAGCCGGCGGCGAGGCCGACGGTCGCGCCCTGAAGGGGAGGCGATCGACGGCGCCAGCAATGCAACGCGATCCGACGGCTGTCCGTTAGTGGATAGTCCCATACAGATAAACTTGTCCGCACAGGTGCCAGGCATCTTTACGGTCGCCACAGCGGGCGGCGTCCCGATTCACGCCGGTTAGCGTGCGTCGCGAAATCGTCGTCCACGCCACGGCTCGCGAAAAGCGGGTCGCGATACTCGAGGATTCCAAACTCGTCGAGCTCATGCACGAGCGTCCAGACGAGAGACGGATCGTCGGCGACATGTATCTGGGGGTCGTAGAGGCGATCGTTCCTGGCCTCCAGGCCGCCTTTATCGACATCAATGCCGAAAAGGCCGCATTCCTGCACGCCTCCGACCTCGTCTCGGACGACGACGATGACGACACGAACGGAAACGGGAACGACGGCCAGGGTCGAGGCCGCCGCCGCGACCGTACCTACCCGCCGATCCAGGACGTGCTCACGAAGGGCCAGTCGCTGCTCGTGCAGGTGACGAAAGAGCCGATGGGTACGAAGGGCGCCCGGGTCACGAGTCAGGTGTCGCTCCCCGGGCGTTTTCTCGTGTACATGCCGACGAGCACTCACGTCGGCGTGAGCCGGAAAATCGAGAGTCGCGAGGAGCGCGCACGCCTCAAGAAGATGGTACGCAACGTCCTCAAGGAGGGCGACGGCGGGGTCATCGTTCGCACCGTGGGGGAGGAACTCACCCAGAAGTCGTTCGATCGCGAGTTGAAGTCGCTGCGAAAGGCGTGGGAGAAGGTCCGGAAGCGACAGCAGGGGGCGAAGGCGCCGGCGCTGGTGTACGAGGACGCGCGCATGACGTCCGGCCTGATTCGCGACATCTTCAGCGACAAGATCGACATGCTCACGGTCGATTCCACCGAGCTCCACCACGAGATCAAGTCCTACCTGGGCCAGGTTGACCCCGATCTTCTCGATCGCGTCGAGTTGTATCAGGCGGACGCGCCGATTTTTGACGAGTTCGGAATCGAGGAGGAGATCCGGGGCGCGTTCCGACGAAAGGTGGATCTGCCGTCCGGCGGGCACGTCGTGATCGAGCAGACGGAAGCGCTCGTTTCGATCGATGTGAACACGGGGCGTTACACCGGACGGAAAGACCCCAGGCAGACCATCCTCCGCACGAACCTCGAGGCAGCGGTGGAGATCGCCCGCCAACTGCGGCTACGCGATGTGGGTGGGATCATCGTGATCGACTTCATCGACATGGACGAGGAGTCGTCGCGGAACAAGGTCATGCAGCAGATGCGTACCCACGTCAGCCGCGATCGAGCGCGCACGAAGCTCTTCCCGATCTCCGATCTGGGTTTGCTCCAGATGAGCCGCCAGCGGGTCAGTCCGAGTCTCGACCAGCGGATGACCGACCCGTGTCCGTACTGTGAGGGCACCGGCCGGATACTGGCCCCCGATACCGTCATTCGCCGTGTCGAACGCGCCCTGCTGCGGGTGTCGCGGGCCGGTCGGGAGCGAGGGATCACGCTCCTCACCCACCCGGTGATCGCCCTGTATCTGCTTGAGGACGAGCCCGACTTTCTGCGGGGCCTGGGCCGGGAATTCGAGCTGGATCTCGACGTTCGAGACGACCCGCTTCTGGGACTCGACGAGTTCCGTCTTCTCTCGCACCCGGCCGACACGGACGTGACGAACAAGTACATCCAGGCGTAGCCGAACAGACCCGCCCCATTACGTTGACACTTCCTCACCCCCCGGCTACCATTTACGGCTGGCAATTTTTCGGAACATCCGAGACCGAGATAGACTCATGTACGTGATTTTTCGGGCTAAGGGGAAGCAGTTCCGCGCGGTTCCCGAAGCGACCCTTCGGCTCCCGACGCTGGACGCCGATCCTGGCGACAAAGTGACCTTCGACGAGGTCCTCCTGGCGGAGAAAGACGGCGACATCCGCGTGGGTACGCCCTCGCTCGACGGCGCCGCGGTCGAGGCCGAGATCGTCGGCCACGGCAAGGGCGAGAAGATCATCGTCTACAAGATGAAACGCCGGAAGGGCTATCGGAAAAAGCAGGGACATCGGCAGGGTTTCACCGAGATCAAGATCGTGGAGATCTCGTTCCCGAAGGGCAAGAAGAAGCCCATCGAGAAGGCCGCGCCGGTAGTCGAAGAGCCGGTAGTCGAAGCCGAAGAGGTTGTCGAGGCGACCGTGGTCGAGGAGCCTGTCGCTGAAGTCGCCGACGAGCCGACGCCGGAACCCGCCGACGAGCCGGCGCCGGAACCCGCCGCCGAGGCTTCGCCTGCGGACGACGACTACGACATCACGCCGGTGGCGCGGGACCTGGCGGCCGAGCACGGTATCGATCTCGCTTCGATCCAGGGTAGCGGAAAAGACGGCCGCATTCTCAAGAGCGATATCGACAAGGCGATCCAAGAGAAGGACGCGTAGCCATGGCGCATAAGAAGGGTGTCGGCTCGAGCCGAAACGGTCGCGATTCGAACGCTCAGTATCTGGGCATCAAGCGTTACGGCGGTCAGCGGGTGTCCGCGGGGAGCATCCTCGTGCGGCAGCGCGGCACGCCGTTCCACCCGGGCCGCAACGTCGGCCGCGGAAAAGACGACACGCTGTTCGCCCTCGCGGACGGCCATGTCCAGTTTCAGGTGCGCCGCGGCGGCCGCCGGTTCGTGAACATCGTCCCGGACGCGTAAGAGGCGATGAGCGACGTTCTTCTGGTTGAGAAGCTCGACGGACATATCGCGAAGTTGACGATCAACCGCCCCGACAAGCTGAACGCGTTGAACGGCGAGGTCCGCCGGGCCCTGCTGGACGCGCTGGACCAGTTGGCGGGCGATGATGACGTGCGGGTCGTCGTGCTCACCGGGGCCGGCGAAAAGGCTTTCATCGCCGGCGCCGACATCGGTGAATTCAAGGACGCCCGGCCGGTCGAGCAGTATCGGTCGATGGCGGCCAGCAACATCTTCTCCGCCGTAGAGCAGTTTCCGAAGCCGATCATCGCCATGATCAACGGGTTTTGCCTGGGCGGTGGCTGCGAGCTGGCCATGGGCTGCGACATGCGCGTCGCGGCGACCACGGCCCGGATCGGTCAACCGGAGATCAACCTCGGCCTCATTCCGGGCGGCGGCGGCACCCAGCGCCTGCCGCGTCTCGTGGGCGAGGGCTGGGCAATGCGCCTGATCATGAGCGGCGAGATGATCTCGGGCGAGAAGGCCGCGGAGATCGGGCTCGTCGAGGCCGCGCACCCTCCCGAAGAACTCGAGTCGGCGGTCATGGAACTCGCAGCGAACATCGGGACGCGAAGCCCGCTCGCGCTTCAGGCGGCGAAGGAAGCCGTGCTGGCCTCGCGCCGGATGCCCCTCGACGAAGGCCTGAAGTTCGAACGCGGCTGGTTCTCGCTTCTGTTCTCGACCGACGACATGGCCGAGGGCGTGAGCGCGTTTCTCGAGAAGCGCAAAGCCGAGTTCAAGGGCAGCTGAACAACTGCACGCGATCCCGCGTCGCTTCAGGCTACTCGGCGTCGTTTCACGCCGCCCGGAGTCGGCCGAGGGCCGGATGTCTTACTTCGTCCAGATCGCGATCGCGCCGCAGCGGCCCGTGGTGCCGCTGAACTCTGCCGGCACGGAGCCCGCTCCCGTATAGATCTCCAGCCCGGCGATCTCGAACGGGCGGACAAGTTCGTCGATCGAGATTCCGCTAGCCCGAGCAGCCGGCCCCGATCGTCCCTCGCCCAGCGTGAGGGTGCCGTTCAGGTAGATGTTGACCTCCCTGCAGCCGGAGGCGCGCGTCGTCCGGACCTGGCAGTCGCGCGTGCCGGAGCAGCGGACTTCGATACCCGGGAACTCTCGTAGCAGGCTCGTCACGGCGGAGGGGCTTCGGCGTTCGATGTCCTCGATGCTGAGGAACTGGCCGAGACCGGTTCGATCTCCCCACGTCCGCCGGTCGTAGAACCCGCGGATCTCGAGGCGGCGATCGCGAACGGCGGTCACCACGAGCGGTTCGAGCTCGATCGGATTCGCGCTCATCTGAATGTTCAGGTCGACTGTGCGGTCGGCCACGATCGACACCACCTCGGCCATCGGCGCGAACCCGAGGTGTTCGATCTCGAGGACCTGATCTCCGGGCAGAACGT
>JBGMQU010000131.1:0-1597 GCA_048060725.1 Gemmatimonadota bacterium
GGGAGGCGGGGGCGGCCCCGTTGGCGTCGACGAGCACGCCACGATCAGCGACGCCAACGTCGACACCGACGCGATTCGCCAGACCCGGTCCTTCCCAACCCATCTCTCGCTCGTCCGCACCCGCAGACCTCCGCACCCGAAACCCGCACGACAACGGGCCCATCGGGGGCAACATCTGCACCCTCCGAGCTCCGACAGCCGACATATGGACGACATTAACGCAACTCTGGTTACGCGACCAACCTACGGGGATTCGAGGCCGAGGAACGGGTCTCGAGCCTCGGCCTCGCGCCGTGCGTCTCGCAAAGAAAGTGGAAAGAAACTTGTGAGATCCGCGAGTTTCTAGTTCCCTCGGATTTCGGTGTCGGGGAACATCAGCGCCCAACCGTACCAACGCGTGAAGAGCTGAAGCGGGCGGCGGACGTCGATAGGCGAACCGTCTGCATCGACGAGGACTCCCTCGCGGAGCAGCGTTCCGTCGTCGAACCGCAACTCATCGCCCTCCCAACTCGCGGAGGTCGCCGCCGTGTGAAACGCCAGCGGCGCACCGGTCGAGGGGTCGAGATAGATGGCGACCGCTTCACCGCCGAGATCGTCGATCAGCACCTTCCCGGCGTCACGTATTGCCGAGACCGGGTAGTACACGTGAACGTCGTCGGTCCAGAGCCCGACCCCGATCTCCATCGTCGGACGGCGCTCGTCCTCCTGCGCGATCGTCCCGGTGAACAATTCGCCCAGCTTCATGTCCCGATCGACGGAGCGACGCGTGCCGCCTTCGCGAATCGGTCGGTCCGACAGCGCGAGATCGATGTCGGGGTACGCGTCGAGCGCCATCTCGACCGTCATCTGGAGAAGATTGAAGATGGGCATGGTCGCCCCCTTCATCGGCCCGGAGACGGCCTCACCCGTGATGTGGTGCCAGAGCGACTCCGTCTCTTCGTCCCACAGAACCGACACGCCGTCGTAGAGTCCGCGCGACTCGAAGTGATAGGTCTTTCCGTCCAAAGTGGGGGTCATACTGATCCCCGTGTTGCAAACCACTCAGAACGAGACCATCCATGGCTCGCCGTTCAGATCGCCCTGCGCCACATGGTGGTACGCCATCTGATCCATCACCATCGCGAGCCGTCCCGCGTCATGCTCCATGATCATGAGCCAGGTATCGCTCTGTACGACACCACCGGCGAGAACGTCGCGCAGCGGCGATACGTCGGCATCGGTCACGCGGAACGGGACGAAGAGTGTTTCGTCCGAGACGTACGCGCGGGCCTCGTCAAACTCGTCGTCGTTGGCTTGCGCCGACACGGGTGCCGCGGCGAGTGCGGCGACCACCATGGCCGCGATGAGGACGCCGCCGAGCGGACGTGCGGCGTCGCCGCGTTCGATCATGATCGCTCCAGTCGTCTGGTGTGGGGATCGACCCCCGGCTGGTGTGGGGATCGACCCTCGGATCGTTGAACACCATACGAGAACACCGCGGGAGGGGGAACCGGTTTCGGAACCCTACCTGGTAGCTCTGTTGTTCAGCGGTCGCGGGAAGACGAGGTTCGAGCGCGAACCGCACGTACGGAGGTTCGAGCGCGCCGGCAAATATCAA
>JBGMQU010000131.1:1697-9349 GCA_048060725.1 Gemmatimonadota bacterium
GAGGTTCGAGCGCGAACCGCACGTACGGAGGTTCGAGCGCGCCGGCAAATATCAAGGAGCGAGCAGTGACCTCAACGAAGGAATTCGACGTCGTCGCCATCGGTGGAGGCACGGCGGGCCTGGTGACGGCGGCGGGCGTCGCCGGCCTCGGCGCCCGCGCCGCGCTGATCGAGCGCGACCGCCTGGGTGGCGACTGTCTGTGGACGGGCTGTGTACCTTCGAAGGCGTTGATCAGCTCGGCACGGCTCGCACACGGGTTCCGCCAGGCCGCGGCCTTCGGGCTCCCCCCTTCGGAGCCGTCCATCGATGGCGCCGCCGTACTGGAGAGCGTTCGGGACGTGCGCGGGCAAATTGCCCCCCACGACGACCCCGAGCGCTTTCGCGCGATGGGAGTCGACGTCGTCGAAGGCACCGCCCGGTTCGTCTCCCCCCACGAGATCGAGGTCGGCGGACGACGGATCACTGCGCGACGCTTCGTCATCGCGACGGGAACGGGGCCGGCAGTGCCACCGATCCCCGGGCTCGAAGAGACGGGGTACTTCACGCATGTCGAGGCGTTCGACCGATCGACCCTTCCCCGGTCGCTCGCCGTAATCGGCGGCGGCGCCATCGGGGTCGAACTCGCCCAGTCCTTCCGGCGTCTGGGGGCGGACGTGACGATCGTCGAGATGATGGACCGTCTGCTCGTGCGGGAGGAGCCGGAACTGGCCGATCGGCTCACGCGGGTGCTCGAGGAAGAAGGGATACACGTTCGGACCGGACAGGTCGTGACACGAGTGGAGCCGACCGCGACCGGTGCCCGGCTGCACATCGAACCGCCCGGGTCTCGCGCCGATGCTGCACCTGCGTCTGACGAAGGAGGGTTCGTCGATGCCGACGAGATCCTGGTGGCGGTCGGGAGGCGGCCGAACACCGAGAACCTCGGACTCGATGCGGCCGGGGTCGAGACCGACCGCGGCTGGGTGACCGTCGACGCCAGGTTGCGAACGTCTCAACGTCACATTTTCGGGGCGGGCGACGTGACCGGCGGGTACATGTTCACGCATGTGGCCGATCACGAAGCGCGCACCGTGGTGCAGAACGCCCTCCTTCCGGTCAGGGCGAAGATCGACTATCGGGTGATCCCGTGGTGCACCTATACCGATCCGGAGCTCGCGCACGTCGGTCTCACCGAGGCCGAAGCGCGCGACCGGCACGGCGACTCGATATCGAGCCACGTGTACGACCTCTCCGGTCTGGATCGGGCGATCACCGAGCGGGCCGCGTTCGGGTGCGTGAAGGTCGTCGTCGACCGGTCTGGCCGGATTCTCGGCGGTCACATCCTCGGCCCGAGCGCCGGAACCATGATCGCCGAGATCGCGCTCGCCATGAAACACGGGATCCGCATCGGTTCGCTGTCGGCTCTCGTGCATCCGTACCCGACGATGAGCGAGGGAGTCAGACGCGTGGGAGACGTCTACCGGCGGTCGCTGCTGACCGGGTGGCGGAAATCTCTGCTCGATACGGCGATCAAGGTGGGACGAGCCTTTCCGGCCTGAACGACACTGGCGGCGCGGCACCAGCAGCACGATCCCGGTCCCCTGACCCCGACGGTCACGGGACCGGGACGAGCCCGACCAGATCTTCGGTCACGATCGACCAGTAGTCGCGATAGCGTCCGGCGTCCCACCCGGCGACGAGCCCGCTGGCGCTCTGAACGATCTGAGTGCTGTAGTATCCCGGTTCCTGGAGCGGGTGCGATCCTCCGAACCCACCGGGGAAGTGGGACTTGATGATCACGCTTTCGTCGGTGAGTGGAAGCCTCCGGAGATTGTCCACGAAGCGCCCGAACGTGCGGCTGCCGAAGAGGTAGAACTCGACGTTCGATGTGTAGAACGCCGAGACGTGGAGTCCCTCCGACTCGAGGTGTGCCGCGACGGCGCCGAGCGCCACATCCCCCGCCAGGTCGCCGACGATCGGAAGCACCCCATCGGCGAGCTGAAGCCGACGCACCCGTCCGTACCGCTCCCGCGACGAGAGATAGCTGGCGGGTTCGCCCTCGCGGTCGACTTCGAGCACGAGTTCGCGCAGCGTCGGGTAGTAGTACTGCGGGGCCCGTCCATGACTCCGGAACCGCAGATCGAGCCCGTATTGTATGAACTCTCCGTGGAAGCGCTCGATCGTCTGGATGTCCCCCGCCGAGAGCGCGAACCCGAACGATTCCACCCGATCCAACACGGTCGCCCGCGCCGCAGCCGCCGAGGCGTCGTCAGGTTCCAGGCCGTCCACGAAGTCGACGATGTCCTCGACGGTGGCGTCGTAGAGTCGGTCGGGATCATCCGGCGGTGCCCGGCCCGTCAATGCGGTCAGATACTCGGCCCGTGTCGGCGATGTCTCGAACAACGCCTTGTAGATGAGATGCTGGAGCACGTTGTCGCGTCGCAGGTCGATGATGATCGCGAGTTCCGGATCGATCTCGGCGATGTAGGAGAAATTCTGCCCCGGCCCGACGCCCAGATACGCTCCTCCACGTACCCCGGCCGCGCGCAAGTCGGAGACCGCGTGTAGATACGACCGCTCGTTGGAGATGAGGTTATCGGTGTCGAAGTATCCGCCCGGGCCGGACAGGGCGCTGATCGTGTGCGCGAAACCGACGGGCTCCGGCGTCGAACCACCACAGGACGCCACCAGGAAGGCGAACGGAAGAATGAGGAGTGTGAGACGTTTCATACCGTAGCTTGTTGTAACGGGGAGGGGTCTGCAATCTGTGCGTGAGCCGCCGGGGGCACCCGGCGGCGTCGGACGATCGGTCGACGGGAGGTGTCTGTGGGGTGGAGGTTCGACAACGGGGGGTGGCTGTCCGTCGGTCTCGTGCTGGCCGGGTGCGCCTCGATTCCCGAAGCACCCGCGCCGGTGGAGGTGTCGACGGAACCGGACGTCGTGTCGCGCTCCGCGACGGCGGTGCCGTACGTCGCGCCCGACCGGCCGTCCCGGCACCCACCCGCCCCCCTTCCGGCGCTACCACTCGACATCCGGCTTTCGCCGTCCCGCCCGACTCAGGCATCCGTGGTCTCCATTCGGATCGGCGAACCGCCGGGCCCACCTCTCGAAGACGCGGTGGCCACGCTCGCCGGGTTCGACGTGGGCCTGGTCCGACGCGAGAGAGGGTGGATCGGGGTCGCCGCTCTCCCCCTCGACAGCGCGGGCGTCTTCACGCTCGAGCTCACGGGCACCCGGAACGGGTCCACCGTCGTCGAGCGTCGCACCGTTTGGGTGAGCGCCCGGGTGTACCCCGAGACCCGAATCGGTATCCCGGCGAGAGAAGCGAGCGATCCCGAGATGGACGCCCGCATCGCCCGCGAGCGCGCCCTGATCGAGTCGCGGCTCATGTCATCCTCCGCCAACTGGTGGCCCGACGACACGTTCGCGTGGCCGCGGCCAGCGGTTCGCACGAGCCCGTTCGGAGAGCGACGGATGTTCAACGGTTCGGTCCGCAGCCGGCACATGGGACTCGATTTACGCGGGCGCCGGGGGCAGCCGGTATACGCGGCAGCAGCCGGCCGCGTGGTGTTGACCGGGCGATTCGTCTATCAGGGGAACGCGGTGTACGTCGATCACGGCCTCGGAGTCGTGACCGCGTACTTTCACTTTTCCTCGATCGATGTCGAGGAAGGGGAGGTCGTGGAAGCGGGGCAGCGTCTCGGTCGGGTGGGTTCGACGGGGCGGTCGACTGCACCCCACCTTCATTGGTCGGCGTACGTGAATGGTGAGAGCGTGGACCCGGAGTCACTCATCGGGTTTCGACTATTCCCGAAAGACTCGGCGGCGGATGATGATGAGGTGGACAGGGAAACCAGGAACCACTGAGGAGATCTTGATGACATCGACGATTCGACTGCGCCGGGTGGGCGCATGCACGGCCCTCGCGAGCGCATTGTTTTTCGGCAGCGTATTCGATGCCGCCGCTCAGGAGCAAGAGGATGGCGCGAAGGCCTATCTCGTGGACGCGTTCGAGCGCGCCAAGGCGTGGGACCTGTCCATCGCCGAGGCGATTCCGGACTCTGCGATGGAGTGGGCGCCGTCGGCCGACGTGCGGGGCTTCGCCGCCCAGATCGTTCACACGGCGAACAACGGCTTCATCTCGCAGGCTCTATTCGGCGAGGACGCGCCGCCGTTCGGTGACGAGGCCGATCTCGTGGCCGACAAGGCCGCTCTCATGGCCGCGGTGACAGACGCCTACGACTTCCTCATCGGAAAGCTGCAGGCGATGCCGTCGGCGTCCCTTGGCGAGGACGTGGACTTTTTCGGCCGCACGATGTCGCGTGCCAGAGTCGCGATGTTCGGGCTCGAACACGCCATGTGGACGCGCGGACAGCTCGTACCGTACCTGCACGCGCACGGAGTCACTGTGCCGCAGGCGGTGCTGTTCTAGCCGCTGAAGAAGTACCGTCGGCTCAGCCGATTCGTTCGGAGCCGGTGTAGACGTTGAACCCTTCCGGCTTCGCGAACCCGACAAGCGTCATGTTGAACTCGCGCGCCAGATCGACCGCAAGACTCGAAGGCGCCCCGACGGCGACGACGGCCGCGATTCCCGCCGCCAACGCCTTCTGTATGATCTCGAACGACGCGCGTCCGCTCACGGCGAGCACCTGTTCCGCCAGCGGGAGTTTCCCCGCCAGGAACGCCTCACCCGTCACCTTGTCGACGGCGTTGTGGCGACCCACGTCCTCACGTAGCGATCCGGGTTCCCCCGCAGGCCCGAAGAGTCCGGCGGCATGCAGACCGCCCGTCTGCTCGAATATGGCCTGTCTCTCGTGTAGCAGCGTCGGCATCCGGCGGATGGCACCGGCGTCGATCTTCAGCGCACCCGCGGGCAGCGGGGAGCAGCCCCGGATCTCGAGCGCCTCCAGCGACGCTTTCCCGCAAACGCCGCAACTCGACGTCGTGTAGAAGTTGCGGGTGAGCGCGGCAGGATCGAACGCCGCGCCGGGACGGAGGTGCACGGTGACGATGTTGTATTCCTGCGGATCGACGTCCGTGCAGTAGCGCAGATCGACGACGTCCGCGCGGCGCGTCAGAAGTCCCTCGCTGAACAGGAACCCTGCCGCGAGCTCGAAATCGTTGCCGGGCGTGCGCATGGTGACAGCCACGGCGTGTTCGCCGCGGCCGGGAACGGCCAACCGAATCTCCATCGGCTCCTCGACCGCGACGACGTCGCGACGGGTCCGAACGGATTTCTCCTCGTGACGGTCGATGTCGATTCGGGCGGTGCCTTTTCGCGGCGTGATCATGTCTGTGAACATAACCGCGTTGTCGCTTAGCGCGCGGGCGCGTTAGTGTTTTGCCGACCTGCCGACCGCGGTGCGTGCCGACCGCGGAAGGAGGGGAAGCGTTCGCCCGAAGCCCATTGCCGAGGACCTCGACAGACAATGATGGCCCCTTCTGATCGTGACCTGATCGCCCGGTGGAAGGACGAACCGGCGCCGCTTCTTCCGCTCCTGCACGCCTGCCACGAACGCGATGGGTATCTGTCGGAAGACGCTCTGCGCGCGATAGCGGACGGGCTGCGGATTCCTATCGCCGACCTGTTCGGCACCGTCACGTTCTACCATCACTTCTCGCGTGAGCCCGACGGCCTGCACCGGCCCCGGATCTGCGAGGGGCCGATCTGCTCGTTGCGCGGGGCGGATGCACTGGCCGAAGAACTGGGCGGCTGTTCCGGCATGCCGTGTCCGGGGCGGTGCGACGAGCCGATCCCGGTCCTGCTGGGCGATCGGGTCCTCGTCGGCCTTCCGGGCTCACCGTTGGTCGAGCGCGCCTCGCCGTTGCCGCAGCCGCCTCCCGCCGACATCGAGGAGTGCGTGTTCTCCGAGATCAGAACGTCCGGCAGGGCCATGTTGGACGGGTACCGTGCGACCGGCGGTTACGAAGGGCTGGCGGCCGCGCTCAGCGGCTCCCCGGCCGAATTGCTCGACATCGTCGATGCGAGCGGGCTGGTCGGACGGGGCGGCGCCGGGTTCCCCACCGGACGGAAATGGCGCGCGGTCGCGGACGCGGTCGGCGACCCCAGGACCATCGTGTGCAACGCCGACGAGGGCGAGCCAGGCTGCTTCAAGGACCGCGCATTGCTGGACTACGATCCGCACGCGGTGATCGAGGGGATGATCGCCGCGGCGTTCGCCACGGGCGCCACGCGCGGGTTCATCTACCTGCGCTACGAGTACCCCGAGACGGCGAAAATCCTCGAAGCGGCGCTCGAAGAGGCACGGGCTGCCGGGCTGCTGGGCGCCGACGCGCGAGGCGCCGGACAGCCATTCGATGTATACCTCCGGCGGGGCGCCGGCGCGTACATCTGCGGCGAAGAGACCTCGCTCCTCAACAGCCTCGAGGGCTCGCATCCGTTCCCGCGCAACCGGCCACCTTTCCCGGTGACGCACGGGTTCGAGAACCTTCCCACGGTCGTGAACAACGTCGAGACTCTCGCGTCGATCCCACACATCCTGCGGCACGGCGCCGAGTGGTATACGGGTCTCGGAATCGGCGAGCACGCGGGCACCAAAGTCATCAGTCTGTCGGGCGACATCGCGCGCCCCGGCAACTACGAGGTCCCGATGGGCTTCCCCCTTCAGACGCTGCTGGAGGAGTGGGCGGGCGGGGCGCTCGACGGACGGTCGATCCAGGCGGTCACGATGGCGGGCCTCTCCGGGGGGTTCCTGGCCGGAGAGGACCTGGACGTCACGCTGGACGAGCCGAGCATCCGCGAGCGGCAATCGTTTCTGGGGGCCGGCGGCATCATGGTGTTCGACGACTCTCGAGACATGGTGGATGTGGCGCACGGGGCGATGGAGTTCTTCGCCGACGAATCCTGCGGAAAGTGCTTCCCGTGCAGGATCGGAACCCGACGGCTGACGGAGCGGCTGGCCGGGGGCGGGCCCGATTCGCTCGCCGAGTGGGTAGACGAGGTGACCGATCTCTCACAGACCATGAAGCAAACCAGCGCCTGCGGTCTCGGGATGGCGGCGCCGCTCATCACCGAGAGTCTGCTGCGATATTTCCCCGAGCAGGTAGCGAAGCACGTCGAACGCTGACCCCCCGGTGCGCTCTGCCCCGGTCGTCCCCTTCGTCATCGCTGTCGTCGCGCTCGCGGCGCGGCTCCCCCTCTATCTCGCCGCACGACCGCTGTGGCTTGACGAGGCGTTGCTCGCAGAGAACGTCGTCGACCCCGTCCGCGGTTTGTTCGATCCCCTGGTCAATCTCCAGACTGCCCCGATCGGTTTCCTCTTGCCGGTGCAGCTCCTCGTTCGGGGGATGGGATACGGGGAACTGGTTCTGCGTTTCCTGCCACTCCTCGCCGGTCTCGCGACGGTGGCGATGGTCTGGCTCGCCGCCAGGCGGTTTGCCGGGGATTCGGCGGCCGCGTACGCGGCAGGGCTGGCGGCCGTTTCGCCGTTGCTGATTCGGTATTCAAACGAACTCAAGCCGTATGCCTTTGATGCGTTGCTGGCCGCCTGCGCGATCTGGCTCTCGCTATGGGCCGTCGAGGAGTTGACGTGGGCGCGCTGGCGCCGGGTGATCGCGGCCGGGAGCGTCATCGTGTTCTCCTCGGTCCCGGGGATCTTCCTCGCGTGGGGTGTCGCGCTCGCCGCCCTGTTCGCCAACACGGCCGACAGGTC
>JBGMQU010000132.1:0-4908 GCA_048060725.1 Gemmatimonadota bacterium
TTCGAATAATCGTGCCCTCGAGAATGAAGCCGGCCCCGAGATCTCTTCCTACCTCATCTGGCTGGCGACCCGCCGCTAGAAGCCGGGCGGCCGCGACCTGGGCCAACACGCGAATTCCATCGAAGCGAGCAAGCGTCATCACGATTTCGTCGGTGATCCCCTCCGAAAAATAGGCCTGGCCCGCGGGAGCCCCGTCCTCCTGAAACGGGAGGACGGCCACGGTACGTTCCGGATCGAGCGCGGTCGCGAAACCGGAGGTCGGGAGTTCTGCCTCAACCGTGGCCCCCTCGCCGCCCGATTCGCGGTTCAGGAAGACGAACAACGGGACCCCGAGTCCGGCGATCGTCACCCCGCCGAGGAGAGATGCCTGCCACCATGTGACCCGCTTCGTGGCTGCCTCGCCCGCGGAGTCTCGAAGACCGCCCGGCCCCAGGTCGAAGAGCCACGCCCACCACATCGCGGCGGGGAACGCGCCGGCAACGACGGCCAGCACGAGCCGCGGGGCCCAGTCACCAACGCCGAGGAGCGGAAAGACCGTGGAACTGACCTCGACCGCTGCCCATGCGGCCACGAGATACAATCCGGCAGATCGGAACACTCGACGGTGCCGGAGTTCTTCAAAGAGTCGACGCAACCCGGATCTCCTCACGCGTGATTACTGAGCGAAGGCGCAGCCTGGTGGCCGGCGACCCCTAGCGGCCGGTCGGGAGGGGGATGCCCTCCTGCCGGGCGATCTTCGCCCGCTCGGAGTCCCAGCGACGCTGTACCTCGGCCCGCGTCGCCAGGTACCGTGGATCATCTCGAATCAGATCGAACGCGGGCTCTTCGTCCCAAACCACCGGCCAGATCAGGCCCCGCACAAGCGCAGTCTCGGCCTCTTCGATTGCGCGGTCGGCATCGCCAAGCGCCGCGTACGCTACTCCATACTGGTAATGCAGCCAGGCATTGTCGGCCCCCCGATCCTCCGCCTCCTCGAGTTGGGCGAGGCTTCTTCGCAGATATCGACGGGCCGCCGCGGTATCTCCACGCGCCAGCGCCACCTGCCCGAGCGTCGTGTTCGTGTTCTTGAACCAGAACTCCCCCTCGTTCTCGGACGCGAGCGCGATCTGCCCCCATTCCTCCGCCAGGTCGAGGTCTCCCGCCGCCAGCGCGAGGAGTGCCGCACGCGCCGAGGTTGGAACCACCCCCGGCTCAATCTCGATCTTGCGGGCTTCGATCTCGAGGATGGTCCGGTAGTCTCCCTCGACCCACGCGGCCATCGACAGGACATTGAGGTTCCGCGTGGTCTCCCCCGTGAACTCGCGATCCAGCGCAGCCATGTCCCGCGCTTGCTCGGGGAAGCCCGCGGCGGCGTACGTCCACCCGCGGTTTGTGCGCGTGAGCGCATGCGGTCTGAGACGCCCGGACAGTTTGTAGAGCGAGATCGCTTCCGCCGGCCGACCGGATGCCCCGTAAATAACCGCCAGGTTGTTCGCCGCATTGGCATTGTTCGGGTTGAGTTCCAGCGCCCGTTCGTTTGCCGAGGCGCTCTCGTCGCTTCGGCCTCCAATGAATAGGGCCAGCCCGAGGGCTTTGTACGCTTCCGAACTCTCGGGGGTGAGTGCGATGGCACGGTTCGCGGCGACCAGCGCACTGTCGGCCCACTCGATCGAGGCTCCCCAGGATTGCACCGTTTGCGCCAACCCGTCGGCCAACCCAGCCCAGGCCTGGCCGTACGCCGAATCCCTGGCGATCGCGTCTCTGAACAGCTTCAATGCCCGCTGGTTGGCGTCCTGCTCATATTCAAAATAGGCCTGGCGGCCGCGCGTGTAGAGATCGAACGCCACGAGGTCATCGGTGGGGACCGTCGCGAGCCGTGCCTCCTCCACGGGGGAAAGCTTCGCGCGGAGGCCCGTCGCGACCGCGAAGGCGATCTCGGACTGGACCGCGAAGATGTCCTCGAGACGGCGATCGTACCGCTCGGCCCACAGACTGACGCTGGTGATCGGGTCTACGAGTTGGACGTTGATCCGGACATCACCCGCGCCCCGTCGCACGCTCCCGGTCACGATCGCGCTCGCGCCCAACTCCTCGGCAATCTGCTGGATCGTCAACTCGCTGTCCCGATAGGGCATGACCGTCGCACGAGCGAGGACGATGAGGCTGTTGACCTTCGACAGATTCGTCAGCAGGTCTTCGTGGACTCCGTCGGCAAAGAACACGTACTCGTCCTCCGAGCCCGAGTCTTCGAACGGGAGCACGGCGACGGTCGGCAAATCCTGATCGACGCGGGCCGCAATCGCTGCGATTCGGGCCTGAAGCGGTAGCGGCCCGCCCGGCAGCGAGCCATCGACCTGAACGGCCTGGCCTCCTCCGCGTATCACCCACACGAGCGCGACCAGCCCCCAGACCGTAAGTGCGCCGATCCCACCCATGATCGCGTTCTTCCAGGTAAACAGTCCGACCGCCCCCGTGGGAGCGGGCGCGGGGCCCCGCGACGCGTCGCCCACATCCCCCGGCGACTGAAGCGGGGGCTCCGGCGTCTTCGTGCCCAGCCCCTCCTGAACGAACGCCGTCGCCATCACGAGCGGGAACCCGAGGATGAGAAGCGCGAGCGCGAACGGACGCACCCATTCCGGCAGCGACGCCGCCTCCGCGAGCTGCTCGACGACCTGGAGCGCCACCCAGGACCCGGCCAGATAGATGCCGAGCACCTGCCACAACGACCGACGGTGGACCTCGCGGATCAGGTTCTTCATCTGGGGGGGGGACTCCTCGTTTGCGCGAACACTCGGCGGCCAAAACCTACGCGTAACGTTGGAAGCGGACCAGAAACCGGTGCCGGTGCGGTGTCGCGCCCTGGACGGACGACACGCAGATTGTCCGCGGCGGACTTCGGCACCCAGCACGTCCGCGATTCCTGCACATCGAGAGGCTCGAGCGTGGCCGACGAGCGTACATACGGGGAGGACGAAGTCAGTGAGATCTTCGCGCTCGCTACGAAGGTGGGCGGTGCGAGCCTGCCGGCGCTAACCGAACGGGAAGGGCTTACCCTCGGGGAACTCCAGGAGGTGGGACGCGAGGTCGGTCTCGCCCCGGAACGAGTTGCCGAGGCCGCCGCAACCCTCGACGACCGACCCCAGACTCTCCCGCGCCAGACACTGCTGGGCGCGCCGGTATCCGTGGGAAGAGTGGTCGAGCTCCCTAGAGCGGCGACCGATCGTGAATGGCAGTTTCTGGTCGCGGAGTTACGGGAGACGTTTGGGGCAAAGGGCAAGGTGACGTCTCACGGTGACACCCGCGAGTGGACGAACGGGAATCTCCACGCGTTTCTCGAGGAGACGGAATCCGGCCATCGACTCCGTCTCGGGACCCGGAAGGGCAATGCGATGGAGGTGGTCGCCATCGGAGCTGTCGGCCTGTTCATGGCTCTGATCATGGCCGTCGCAATGATTTCCAAGGGAAAGATCGGACTGGAACTGATGGTGCCCGGGTTGTTCGCACTGGCGGGTGGGGGAGCCCTGGCGTCGAACTTCCTCCGGTTGCCGCGGTGGGCCGATGAGCGGGAACGGCAGATGGACCACATCGCAGGGCGCGCACGCGCGTTGCTCGAAGCGCCCTCCCTCGACGCGGAGTGATCAGCGGGAGAAGTGATAACGTACCGGTATCCACACGGGCGCGGCCGGTGGGCCGGGCCGCTTACGGAATCGCATACGGGGTCGAATGCCTAAATACGTCGCTTTTCTCCGTGGAATCAACGTTGGCGGACACCGGGTCAAGATGGACCGGCTCCGGGAGATCTTTGAAGAGATGGGCCTCGCCGACGTCTCCACGTTCATCGCCAGCGGGAACGTGATCTTCTCGGTCACTTCCACCGACGTCGATCAATTGACCAAAAACATCGAGCGACACCTCGAGCAGCGACTGGGATACTCCGTGCTCACGTTCCTTCGGTCTCCGGCGGAGCTCGATGCGATCGCTGCGTTCGAGCCCGCGGAAGTGGGCGAGGGACAGCACCCGGATCCTTCCCTCTACGTGTCATTTCTTCGCGAGCCCGCAGACCCGGATCTGCGCGCGACCTTCGCGGGCCTGCGCTCCGAGATGGACGAGTTTCGATTCTCCCAACGTGAGATCTACTGGATGATTCAGGGAAAACTCTCTGAATCGCCGCTGTTCGGTTCGGGAATCGAACGCGCCACCCGAGGAATACCCAACACCGCGCGTAACGTGACGACGTTGAGGCGGCTGGTCGCCAGGCTCGCGGAACAGGGCGACGCTCAGGAGAGGGATGGGGATGGCTGACGAGCGCCGGTACGGAGAAGACGAAGTCGACGAGATCTTTTCTCTCGCCACCCGAACGGGCGACGCCCGCCTCCCGGCACCGACCGTCCAGGAGGGGCTCACGCTGGGAGAGCTCCAGGACGTGGGACGCGAGGTGGGCCTCTCCCCCGAACGGGTCGCCGAGGCCGCGTCGACGCTCGACGCCCGCCTCGAGACCCTCCCACGGGCGACGGCGTTCGGAGCCCCGGTCTCCGTGGGCCGAGTGATCGAGGTTCCCAGAGCCGCGACCGATCGCGAGTGGCAGGTCCTGGTCTCGGAACTGCGAGAGACCTTCGACGCGAGGGGTCGGGTCGCCTCGCACGGCGACATGCGCGAATGGACGAACGGCAACCTCCATGCGTTCCTCGAGCCGACGGCGACCGGCCACCGACTCCGTCTCGGCACCCGCAAGACGGGGGCGACGATGGTGAGCGCGATCGGGGCGGTCGGGCTGGCAGCCGGCCTCCTCCTTCTCGTCACCGCCGGTCTGGATGAGGCGACCTTCGGAACGTTCCGCGCGACCCTCATTCCCGCCGTGGTGGCGCTGGCGGGCGGAGGCATGCTGACGCGGAACCTCCTCCGTTTGCGGCGGTGGGCCGATGAGCGCGA
>JBGMQU010000132.1:5008-9331 GCA_048060725.1 Gemmatimonadota bacterium
CGAGTTCGCCGAGAGTCGCGTCCGCCTCGATCGCCGCATGGAAAGATACTCCCGGCGCTACGAGTCGCAGCTGGCGATCCTCGACGTCATTCGAGGAGCCCCGACGCCCGACCCGGATTCTCTGGACGTCCTGTTTCAGTGGAGCATCATTCTCGGCAGCTACGATCCACCCACGGGGGCTTTGAGCTCCACCATCGCTTCCGGCGACCTGCAGCTGATCCGCGACCTGGATCTCCGCAGCGCCCTGGCTCAGTGGCCGAGCGAACTCGAAGACTACAACCAGGTCGAGGAGGTGTATCAGGATCTGATCCTCGATCACTATCGTCCGCGATTGCGCGAGACGGTGGGTCTGCCCAGCGGCATGGCCGGGCGTCCCCTTCCCCCCAACTCCACTCCGGCTCGGCTCCTCGACGCGCTCTCCGACCCGGTGGTCGAGCAGATTCTCCGCGAACTGGCCGGCTACAGTGAGCTTCTGCTCCAGCAGTCGGCTGGCGGAGTTCGTCCGGGAGTGCTCCTGGACGACATCGAGGCCCGTCTCGGCGACGGACAGCCGACCAGCCCATGAAAGAGTCCTCCCGCCCGTCCGCCCCGACCTCGAGTCGTTTCTTCGGTCGCCTTCCGTTAGAACTCGCCATCGTGTTCCTCGGGGTCTACGGAGCATTCTGGGCCGAGAGCGTTCGCGAGAGACGCGAGCGAGAACAGACGGCGCGGAGCATCTACGCGGCGTTGGCTGAGGAGATCAGAGACCACGTCGTTCAGGGCCAACTGGTTCTGGACGAGTACGTGGAAGCGCAGACCGCGTGGGAGCGTGGCATCGAGCGCGGCGAGAAGCCGGCCCCGTGGTTCATCCCCTGGAGTCGCGTCGGCCCCCCGACGGCGACCTGGCAAGCCACTGTGGCCTCAGGCGGAGTCAGGTTGATCGATCAGGAGCTGTTCTATTCACTCGTGAAGTACTACCGGTCTGTCGAGATGCTCCTGGTCGCCGTCGACGCCCCGGGATCCGTTTGCAGAGAACGAGATACTACCGTTCCTGGCCGAAGGTCCGGAGCGGTTCTACGAGGGATCTGAGCTTCGCCCCCGCTTCGGGAACTACATGGATCGGCGACGAACGATTCTCGAGGGCGCTCAACGAGCGATCGACGACGCTCGAATCCTGCTCGCGGAGCTGGATGCCCGAACGGTGGGCGAAGGGGGCTCCGAGAGATGGATCGCAGCCAGGGACTCTCTCGATCAGTGACGCCCGATGCCGTGGGTGGGATTGAACCCAAGGGAACCTGCGGAGGATGCCCGGACTATGGGCGGCGTGGTCCCGACCCTGATCGCCTGGATCTATGCTGCGCTTGGAGATCGCGACGAGATGTTCCGCTGGCTCGATCGTGCGCGCGAAACGGGGGATCCCTGGGTCATCATGTCTCTCGGAATGGAAGAGTTCGATCCCTATCGCGACGACCCCGGATTTCTGGATCTGCTGGGGCGCGTGGGCCTTTCAGAGTACGCCTGGGCGCAACCCGGTGCCGGGCGCTGACACACTCTTCTGGTTCGAAGAAAGATGCTCTCCGATCTGCTGAGTAGGTCGCGCTGGTCGCGCGCCCGGACCACATTCAGAGCAGTAGGAAGAACTCGGAAGCGCGCGCTGTCCCGCAACGCGAGGTGGACTTGAAGACTCGGTCGCTCCGATCATCGGTTCAGGAAGTCGTCCTCATCGTTTTGGGTATCGCTATCGCTTTTTCGCTGGACGCGATGTGGGACGGCGTGGTTGAACGACGGGAGGAGCGTCGCATGCTTTCCTCCCTGCGGTCGGAGATGTCGGTCAACCTGGACCGACTTCGCGCCAGCGTAGACGTCCGCGAGGCTGCCAGGGCCTCGGCCGACGCTCTCCTTCAGATGACCGGACCGGCTGCCGGTCCGCAGAACCTGACCGGCATCGACTCGTTGATGCGCTCGATGAGGACTGCCCTGGCCACGTACGACCCCAGAACCGGATCCACGGATGCACTCGTCCTCGGGGGGCAGCTTTCCCTCGTCTCGAATGATTCGCTACGTCTTGCGCTGGCGTCCTGGCCTGAACTACTGCGGGATCTTCAAGAGGACGAGAGGTGGGCCATTGAACAGAACCTGGCCTACTTTGCGCCGTATCCGATCGAGGGCGGTCTCCTTGGGTCGAGGGGAGCCGCCTGGATGCCCATCGCGGACTCCGCCGGGTCTGTCGAGCTCCTCCGCGATCCACGGTTTGCGCGACTTGTGGAGAATCAGGGGAGGCTGATGGATCAAGCCCTCCGAGCGTCGGCCGGTCTGGACGACGGCATCCAGACGATACTCCGACTCGTCGATTCGGTGTTGGGCGAACAGCCCGTCGAGGAACGCCGGTAGCCCTGATTTCTCCATGCCGGGGGTGGGATTTGAACCCACACGGGGATTGCTCCCCTTCGGATTTTACGTCCTGCCTGACCCTACCTGATTACCCGTGCCTATCCGTACTAATCCGTACCACACGGGGCAAACCGGGCCACTACCCAGCGGCACAAAGATCCCTCCGCGTGATCGGTGGCGTGACGATCTTTGTCACCGTCGATTTGAGGGACCGATACCAGGGCTGTCTATCCGCCTCCTTCTCGACGCGTGCGAACCACTCCTCAAGAGGTTCGCCCGGAAGCTCACGCAGCGGCTCGGGCAGAGCCGGCGTCTTTCGGTGGATGAACGTCGTTGCTCCTACAAGCGCCCCCGCCCCGAGCGCAACTGCCGCGACGTTCAGGAGTAGGCCGAGGGTGCCCACGCTACCGCCCGCTATAAGGCTCGCGTATCCGAACCCGAGGACGGGAGTGGATAGGACGCCGGTCAGGATAGCTCGTAGACCGCTCGGCCCCTTCCTCGAACCGGTGAGCCGCTTCCCGAGTTTCAGAGCCCAGGCGTATCCGAAGCTCAGGCCGACGATGTTCAGGAGAATCATCGAGTAGTACACGGGGTCGAGCCCCGGTCCTCCGATGATGCCCGGTAGCATGAGCACGAGAGAGGCGGGTAGGTACCGGCGGAGTGTGCTTCGTCGGATATCGTCGTCACTCATCATCGCGAACCTTTCCGTGGGAGCCGCGCTTCTGCTCGCAGGGCGCAGGGAATCGAGTCACTTCGGGACCGTTTGTATCGCCAGGCGAACGACAAATGGTACGTCGTACTCGTCCTTCGTGACGATGTACATGTGGCCGGGCGTTGCGAAAGGCCGGGGCATCGGAAAGCTCATGAGAACCGGAAGCGCCGCCCTGCCCTGGTACTCTCCATCCGTCGTGAACACGTCCACTGCGGACCCCACCTCGACTCCCTCGAGCTGCGGCACCACGAAGATCCGGTCCGCCCCGTCTCCGAAAATCCTCCGAACGATCGGCTTCACAGGTAGGATCTGGTCGGCCGTGAGACGAACCTGCTCTGGAAGCTCCGCCTCCCGACGGAGTACCGCCTCGACATCCTCTTGCGTCACTTTGACCGCGACCACTGGCAATGACAATACAACGCTTCCGGTATCGCCTTCGACGGTACGACGACGGACCTCATACTCGTCCGCGTTCGTGAACCACACCACGTCCTTGTCGAGAAACATCGACAGGTTAGGAGCGTACTCGAAGGGACGGCCCTCTTCTCCGGTGACGAGCCATTCGTAGGACATCGTTGGCAGCGTGTCCAAGCGCTTCATATCCGTCGACGAGCGATAGAGATGGAAAGTGACGAGTTGACGCCCGCCGATTGGCCGGGCCCCCACGCGCTCCCAATCGATCAGCCGACCGTCGGCACCAAACCCTCCGCTCCACGGCACGATTCGCCCGCGAATCAACCGTTTATGGCTCTCCACGAACGTCCCGTCGGGCTCGAAAACGTGGAATAGGCCGGCCACGTCCCAAACCCACAGCCGCCCGTCGGGGGCAAGGCTCATCCCAGCCGCACTCGTCATTTCGCCGGGACCCTCGCCTCGACTTCCGATCACATGCGAGAATCTGCCTTGCGAATCGAAGACCCTGACTTCCTGTGCCTGGACGTCGAGCACATAGATTCTGCCCGAATCGTCGGCCAGGACCCCCCAAACGTCACCGAACTGCTCTTCCGCCGGCCCGTCGACAGAGCCAATGCGAAGGTCCTCCACCAGGACCACGGCCGACTGCACGTCGTCGGTCGCCGGTGCCGTCGGTGAACAGCCCGTTGCGAGACCGCCGGCCACTATCAGGATCGCGTGTCTGCCGAGCCTCATGCGCCCGCCTCTCCAGAATCTATCGAACGCCAAAACCCACGAGTTGGACAAGTTATGAGGATGCCGGGGGTGGGATTTGAACCCACACGGGG
>JBGMQU010000133.1:0-9240 GCA_048060725.1 Gemmatimonadota bacterium
TACGCCGAACTCTCTTCGGCCAGCGCCGCCAGGGTGTCCGGGTCGGCTTCGTCCTCGCCCGCCTGTTCGGAGCCCGCCCACTGATCGGCGTCATCTCGTGCGCCGATCCGGGGGTGCGCGCCGAACGCCTCGAGCCAATCCGCCTCCGTGAGCGCCCACCATGCGTCGTCCGCTGCCTTCTCGAGAAGCGCGTCGGTCTCGAACGGCCAGCCAGACGACATCGCGGAGGCCCACGCGTCCGATCCACAACACGACAAGAAGGCCTTCCCGCGCCGTTCGGCGTCGAGCGCCGCCAGCGCCGTGACCACCTCGCGGCCGGTCGTCATCCCGCTCGTCCCATCGAACCCTCGATAGCTTCTAATCCACCCGGACGCTCCGGACGCGGATGCCGCCGTCGTCACCGGGGAGCGTCCAGGCGATCACGATCTCCGATCCGACGCGGGCGATCCGCGGAAATCCACTGGCCCGCGAAGACGATGTTTCCGTGACGGTGAACGGGGCGTCGGCAACGCCGTTCGGGCTGACCCGGCGAGCCATGACGCGAGCTCCCCCGTCGCCGCCCTCGACCCACGTGACGAGGACGGAGCCGTCATCGAGACCCTCGATGTCGACGCGCCCGATCGGGAGCCCCTCATCGATGCGAATCGGCGGACCGAACGACTCGCCCGCGTCCGACGAGAACGCGACATACGCCTGCGGCTTGTTGCCGGAGCCCGTATACCAGGCACCCGCCACGTTGGAACCGGACGCCGTGAGCTGCGGACCGTTCACCGGGCACCCCGGGATCATCCAGTCGTCGACCGCGATGTGCTTCGGCTCGCTCCACGTCTCTCCGAGCCCGCGCACGATGGCGATGTCCCGAATCTCGGCCTCGCTGCGGTCCCTGTACGCGGCGACGAGACCCTCGCTGGATATCGCGAGCGAAGTCTGGCAGCACTCGCACGTCCTCGCGTCGAGTACCACCTCGGCCCCCAGTTGACCGTCCGGAAGTAGCGTGCGGAACCGAGCCGTCATCGCCCCCCATTCGCCGCCGACCTCACCCTCCGGGGGGCGCATCGCCTGGCCGTCGAGCCACGAAACCGCGGCGCCGTCCTCCCAGGGGACCATCGAAACGAATCCGTGTTCGGTCGGAGAGTCGTCGTCATGCAGACGGACGGGGTCGCTCCACGTGGCGCCGTCATCGGACGACAGCGACAGCATGACGTGGTACGCGTATGGCGCCTCGGCCACCCGTTCCAGCCAGTGGACGGCGATCGTGCCCCCGGTCATCTGCACCGACGATGGGAAGTCCGCCCAGTTCACGAAGAACGAGTCGCTCTCCCGAACGGTACGCGGCTCCGACCATTCACCGCCGGTGCGCCGGGCCAGACGGAGCGCCCAGCCGGACTCCTCCACTGGCTCCAGCCAGGTAAGCAGGGCTCCCCCATCGGGCGTCGCGTGGAGGTTCGGCTCGCCGCTCCCGCCGGGGCGCTCGAATTCAATGGGGGAGAGCGTCAACTCCACCGGCTCGGATACGGGCGCATCCGCTCCCGCGCATGCGCTGCCGAGCGCGACCCACACCACCGCAATGGCGATCCGTCTCATTTCAACTCCCGAGGACTGGTCATGGTCGGTTGATGACTCCGGTAAGGTAACTTCGCGAGAAAGTCGGACGATCTGGAAGCGACTCCGCCTCATCGGGCGCAGGACGCCACCGTAGAACTAGAAACGAGGACACCCCGGGTGTCAGGAGCGCTGTCACGACGGGGCCGGAAGGTCGCGCCGCCAGCGTTCGGGGTGTGCCTCGAGCTCCGCCACACCCTGCTCGAGGATCTGCAGCGCCAGATCGATGTGCTCGAGGTGGGTGCGGAAGACGACGACCGCGGCGCGGAGGACGAACACGTCATCGATCATGGTGGTCGAGATGAAGACGCGGCCGTCGTCATGCACGTATTCGGTGAGTGCGCGGTTGAAGTCGTTTGCGTCGCCCTCCGCGGGCACCCAGCGGTACATCGCCACCGTGAGTGCAGGGTCGGGACCGACTTCGAACCCCCGACGCTCGACCTCACGGTGGAAGTATCGCGTGAGTTCGATCTTTTCCTCGAGACACCTGCGAAATGGCTCGACTCCGTGGAGAAGGAGCGGGAACCAGACGCGTGGTCCCCGGAAGTGCTTCGTCAGTTCGAGCGAAAGATCGGCCGGCGAGTCGGCCTCGTCGTGCACCACATCCTGCATGTAGTTCGCCTCGTACGTGTGGGCATTCCGAAGGTCCGCACCCCTGCGCACGAGTACGGCGCCGGTTCCGTATGGCAGGAACAACGTCTTGTGCGGATCGAGGACGATCGAATCCGTCCGCTCCATGCCCGAGAGCAGCGGCCCGATCGAATCGACGAGCGCGAAGAACCCACCGTACGCCGCATCGACATGGAACCACAGGTCCTCCGCCTCGGCAACATCCGCGATCGCGTCCAGGGGATCGATCGCACCGACGTCGGTCGTACCCGCCGATGCCATGATCATCCACGGGCGGAGACCGTTGGCCCGGTCCTCCGCGATGGCGGCGGCAAGGGCCTCGGGACGCATGCGATACCGCTCATCGAGCGGAACACGGCGCGAGATCGTCTCGGCCAGCCCCGCGACGCGCAGGGCCCTCTCGAGGCAGTGGTGCGCATGGCTCGTCGAGTAGACGACGGCGTCAGGCACGTCGCGCGCCCGAAGACCCGTCGCCTCGCGCGCCGCATGAACCGCGACGAAATTGGCCACCGAGCCGCCGGCGGTCAGGCTGCCACGGGCCGTTTCCGGGTACCCCACCAGGTTCGCCATCCAGGCCAGCACCTGGTTCTCCATCTCGACTCCGCCGGGGCTCGCGTACGAAACGCCGGCGTACTCGTTCGTCGCCGCGGCCACGTAGTCGCCGATCGACGACGCGTAGATCCCCCCGCCCGGGATGTACCCGAGGTGACCCGGCGCCGCCGGGTTCAGGCCGGGCATCGCGACGGCTTCATCGTACAGATTCAGCAGCTCTTCCATGCCATGGACACCATGGCCGATCTGGACGTCGCGAACGCGGGCGGATGCCGATCGATCGGTCTCGAACGCGAGGCGCTCCGGAAGTTCTTCGAGAAAGCGTTCGACGTAGCGAGCGGCGGCATCGAGCAGGCGTCCCCGCTCGGCAGGTCCGGGGTCGAGCGGTGCGGCGCCTCTCTCGAGTTCGCGAATCCGGGCCCGCCACTCGGTACGCTCCAGCGTCTCGGGGTCGGTCACGGTCTCCGTGGCGGCACCACGTGGGTGCTGGGCCTCGATGGGCCGAGGTGGATCACCGGGCCGAACGGGAACCCCGAAACGCCTCCGTTCATCCCCGCTCCACCGATCGGGCGGCCGGCAGGGAACGAAGCGAAGATCCGCGGATAGCTCCACCATCCCCACGACTGATTCACCTGTTGGACGACCGTGACGGTCTCCGGGGGCACCGCGGCCGGGACCACGTTCCGCCTCGGGGAGGCCGGCAACCGGTTGTTGCCCACGACGATCTCGGCATCCGACTCGTCCTCCGGCGCGCCGATGACCGTCTGGACGACGCTGCCGGACAGCCCCAGGGCCATCAGAGTGGCATAGTTCACACAGCCGCACGCTTCGAGGCGAGCGTCGTCCTGGAAAGAGGAGAGAGCGGCGGTCGTCAGGGGCGAGAGAATCCCGTTGCGGGGGCCGGGCTCGTATCCCGCGCCGGCGAGGGCCTCCTGGACGATGAGGACTTCCTCCGGCAACAGGGGGCTCATCACCCTGTGTTCAGTTCGGTCAGGATCGAACTGGACGAAGGCGATCACCCGGATGCCGGGGCCGGGGGCATCGGCCGTCACTACCGGAGGCGCGCCCCCGGAAATGATCTCCACCTCCTGGGCACCGGCGTCGCGGGCCGCCCCCGCGGACACCGTCCCCACGACAGCGACAACGACAGCGATATATTCACATAATGTAGCATGCTGTAACATCATACGTATCAGTCTGTTACAGTGGAACGAAACGCGCCGATGAATCTCTGGATTCAGCCGGTTATCGGGGCGTCGGTGTTTCGATCCTACGTCTGTAGCGGCCCCTGCGCGACCCGCACCACGGGGCAGATCCGGCCCCCCCGGGGTAGCACGTCGAGGTCCGGGACCCTAGAAAGATGTTGACTGAACCTCGACGATGCCGGCGCCGTCTCCCCGGGCGGGCACAGGGTCGTTCTGTTAATCGAGAGTCTGGAGTGTGACGTGAGGCCCCTGGTCGCTACGAGCAGACACATTCGGTGGTTGGCCGTCGTCGGCGCCGCGTTCGGGGCCGGGGTCGCGTTCGTCTCTCCCGTCATGGCTCAGAGCAGGGCGGAGCGGGCCGGACGTTTTCTCGAGGCTCACCACGAACTGGGGCTGTTCAACGGCGCCGCGCTCGTGGTGGATGGCGGAGAGGTGCTCTTCCGGGGCGCCTTCGGATTCGCCGTCCTCGACGGCGAGCCGAACAAGGTCTCCACACGGTTCAGAATCGCCTCGATCACCAAGCAGTTCACGGCCGCGGTGGTCATGCGCCTGGCTGAGAAGGGACAGATCCGGCTGGACGCGCCGGTGAGAGAGTACATTCCCGAGTACCCGGCCCCGCAGGGGGACGTCATCACGATTCATCACCTCCTGACCCACACGTCCGGAATCCCGAGCTACACGTGGGAGGATCCTCTCGAGTTCGAGCCCGGCACCGAGTTCGCGTACGACAACACCGGCTACGTGCTTCTCGGCTGGATCATCGAACGAGTGACGGGGCAGCCGTACGAGGAGGCGCTCGCGGAACTCGTCCTCTCGCCCCTGGGCCTTGAGGAGACGGGGTACGACCACGCGACCGTTCCGCTGGCGGGTCATGCCGTGGGGTACACCCGAACCCTCGTCGGCTACGAAGACGCGACGTTCATCGACCCGTCGCTCCCGTTTGCAGCCGGGATGTTGTACTCGACGGTCGACGACCTCCATCGATGGGCCCGCGCGCTCGTCGGATGGGACGAGGGCCCGTTCGAGGATCCGGCGAGCGCAGAGCTGATGATGACGCCGAACCTCGACGGATACGGGTACGGTCTGGGAATCAGCTTCCGGTCCATCGGGCGGGAAGATTCCGTCCGCGTCGTTCAGCACAGCGGCGGGATCTTCGGGTTTGCCACGATCCTCCGGGTGTTTCCCGACGACGGACGGATGATCATCCTGCTCGACAACACGTCGTCGAGCCTGGACCCCGTTGTCGAAGGCCTGACCAACCTGTTGTGGGGGGCGGAAGCGCGACTTCCCAAGCCCTCGATCGCCGAGCGACTGCTCCCCATCGTCGAATCGGCCGGGCCCGCACCCGCCATCGAACGGTACCGGCTCTGGAAACGCACCAGGCCCGACCAGTACGAATACGGGCCGGGAGAACTCATGCGACTGGCCGTGCACTTCAACGATGCGGGGGACAGGGAGATCGCCGCTGCGATCCTCGAGGCACAGGCGGAGGACTTCCCTGACGTGCCAATGACGCGGTTCGCGCTCTCCGAGCTGTACGTAGAACTCGGCGATACCGCTCGCGCCATCAGCCACCTGGAGACCGCGCTTCAGTCCAATCCCGGCCAGCCGAATCTGCTCGAGGCCATCCTCGCCCTCGGCGTAGAGCCGCCCGGGGCGCTTCGAACCCCCGTTCGCCGGATGGCGCCCGAGGCGCTCGTACCCTTCGTGGGTTCCTACGAGGTCGATCCGTCGACGACGCTCGACATTGAACTCGGCGACGACGGCCTGACCGCCCGGCGGACGGGCGAGACCGCGTTTCGGTTGCTGCCGCAGGCGGAGTCGACATTCCTCCTCGAAGGATCGGCCATCCAGTTCGTGTTCCAACTCGACGGGGACACCGTGACGTCGGTGTCGGTTCTCGAATCCGGGCAGCGCGTGCGCTTCCCCAGAAGGCGTTGAAGTAGCGCGGGCGGTAGCGGCTCTCGCAAAACGACCGTCGTCGAGCGGATCATGACCGTGCGTCCGATGCACCTGAAGTTCGTGGAGCCGACGGGGCTGACGGGCGCTCGGATCCGGCCGGACGCACCGACCCTCCCGAATCTGCATGTTCTTGGGGCCGCAGGGGTTGACTCCGACGGAGTCGTCGACTCGCAATTTGCCTTTATCCACGGGGCTTGCCGCGACCCCCCGCAGGCTCCTAGCGTCTATCGTGACGTGACGAGGGGAAGATGACGGGCGTTCTGGCACCTTCCTCCTCGGAGGCGACGAATGAGGGTTCGCACGCGTTTCCCGGCCGCGCTCGTGGTCGGTGCTCTGGCAGTGCTCATGGGGTGTGACGACAACGACATCGCCGGCCCGCTCTCCAGATTCAACAGCTTCACGATCCTGGTCGAGGTGACCGACGTCGGAGTCGGGGCAGACCCGAACGGCTTCGTCGTCACGGTCTCGCCCGGAGATGTCACTGAGCGGGTGGGTGTGGGAGAGTTGCTCCGCGTCCCCGTCCCGAAAACCGACACGCCGTATTCGGTCACGCTGTCCGAGGTTGCCGGGAACTGCCACGTGGAAGGGGAGGCATCGCGCTCGATCCGGGTGCGAGTGCGCGACCAGTCGACTCTCGCCAGGCGCGCCGATTTCGTCGTCGAGTGTAGCTGACCCCCGGTCGGTCGAGCCCGACCTGCCGACCCGGTAGGCAGCAGATCACCGACATGTACGATGTAGCGGTCATCGGGCTCGGCGCGATTGGCAGTTCGGCCGCGGCGACGCTCGCTGAGCGTGGGCTCAGCGTGCTCGGACTCGACCGGTTTCACCCCCCGCACTCCATGGGCTCGTCACATGGCGGGACCCGGGTGATCCGCGAGGCCTACTACCGGAACTCGCTCTACCAGCCGTTGGTCGAGGCCGCCTTCCGAAGCTGGCGCGATCTCGAGGCGCGAACGGGCACTCACCTCATGACCCCGACCGGAGCCCTCATGATCGGGCCGCCCGATGGTCGCGTGTTCGCCGGCAGTCTCGGGAGCGCACGCGATCACCATCTCGGCTACGAGGTCATGACTCCGGCCGAGGTGTCCGGGCGTTTCCCCGCGTTCCACATGGCAAAGGGCACGCTCGCCGTCTTCGAGCCGGCTGCGGGCATTCTGGACATCGACGCATGTCTCGAGGCGACGTTGTCGATCGCTTCCGCGGCGGGCGCGGAGCTCCGCTTCGACGAGCCGGCCGAAGGCTGGTCGGCCAGCGCCGACGGAGTGCGCGTGCAGACCGCTCGTGCCGTGTACCGGGCCCGGCGCGTGGTTCTCGCTGCGGGTGCATGGACGGAGAAACTCTCCGGGGACCTGGTGCTTCCGCTCGAGGTGGAGCGGACGATTCAGTTCTGGTTCGAACCTGCCGAAACCGGCGATCCGTCTCGGCTCGATCTGGGGACCTGCCCGGTCTGGGTATGGGAGTACGACGACCGCGAGGAATGGTACGGATTCCCGCGTTCCGGCGGCCCCGTGAAGACGGGCATCCACCTGAAAGCCGGCCGTACGACCGACGCCGACACGATCGATCGGGACGTCGCGCCAGTCGAAAAAGACGACATGCGAGACCTCATTCGACGGTTTCTTCCAGACGCGGCGGGTGAGTGTACGGGGGCCGACGTCTGCATGTACACGAGCACGCCCGACCGCCGGTTCGTGCTCGATCGGCACCCCGCGCACCCGGAGGTGGTGCTGTTCGCCGGGGGCTCCGGTCACGCCTTCAAGTTCTGCCGGGTCCTGGGCGAGCTCCTCGCCGATCTCACGACGGACACGGATCCCGCTTTCGACCTCGCACCGTTCAGGGCGACCCGCTTCTAAAGCGCTTCCACGTCGGTCCGGCGCTCGCGCTCGCACGGCTCATGTCCGGCGTGCTATATGGCGTCAGCCCCCTCGACCCCCTGACGTACGGGACGGTCGCGATCGTGTTGACGGGGGTCGCGTTGCTCGCGAGCTACGTGCCGGCCCGACGGGCATCCAGGGTCGACCCCATGGATGCCATCCGCGCGGACTGAGTCGGCGGGGCTGTCAGAGCCCGGTCGGCGGGTGCTATGTTTTGGGGGCGATTCGCGTGTCACGTAGGGGGTAGCGGCGACTCGACGGGAGGAGGGCCCGTGAACGACGGGAATCGAACCTTCGTCATCCGTTCGGCCAGTTGCGTTCGCTTCGTTCCGGAGTCGGACGTCCTCTGGGTCGAGTCCGCTCGCCAGTATGTTCGATTGCACCTCGAAGAAGAGTGCACTCTCTACCGCCATCGGATGCATGATCTCGAGGACGAACTGTCCGGCGAGTTCGTCCGCATCCATCGATCGTATCTCGTGCGCAAGGATCTCGTGCGTGAACTGCGCCGGAGCCACAATGGACGGTACCGGATCCGCCTGGCGGGCGGCGAGGACCTACCCGTCGGGAGTTCCTATCTTCGGTCCACACGACGCGCGCTGGGGGCCTGACCTGTCCCGGGGCCCGATTCGCGCCCCGAAGGCCGTCCGTTACTTCCCGCTCTGCGCGTGTTCATTCCTACTCCGCGGCGGTTAGCGCCGTGCCAGCGCGAAGGTCCTCGCCCGCTATTGAAACCCCGGGTGGGCATGGACCACAATCAAGTACACGGGGATATCCGCTCATTCTACGTTGGAGGTGCCACATGGGAGGATCCTTGTCAGCAAGTCGGCTTCGCTACGTTGCCGCTATCCTGCTCCTCGTCGTCGTATCTGCGTGCGGCGATCTCGCCGTGGTCAACCCGAATCAGGCGGATCGCGACCGTGCGCTTGCCTCGCCCGATGACGTGGAGACGCTCATTGCGAGCGCCTACCAGCAGTATTTCGGCGTCGCGCACTACTGGAACGCGAACGCGCTGGCGTTCAACCACATGTCGAGCCGGCACACGGCGACATGGGGCAACTTCGGCATGAACGACCTCGGTCGTGAGCCGCGTGAGCCCCTCCCGAACACGTCGTCCTACCGCTACCGATCCGTGTTCGAACGCCCGTGGCAGAACAACTACGGCGGCATCTCGGCCGCCTCCGACGGGCTCCGTGCTCTGGATGCCGGACTCGAGATCGGGCCCGGCGGTGAACGGAACGCGCGTGCGCGTGCGTTCGCCACGTTCATTCAGGGCCTGAGCAGCTGCAACGTCGCGCTGTGGTACGACCAGGCGTTCATCGTCGATGAGACGGTCGACATCGCTGGCGAACTGACCACGGTGGACTACGACGCGTTCCAGGCCCATGCGCTCGGCAAGCTGGACGCGGCCGAGGCGA
>JBGMQU010000134.1:0-9162 GCA_048060725.1 Gemmatimonadota bacterium
CCGTTCTCCGCCGACAGCCTGACCCCGTAGGAATGACCGAACGTTGGCGATCCGACCCGGATGTCGACGGCCACGTCGAAGACCTCGCCCCTCGTGACCGATACCAGCTTCCCCTGCGCCGTCGGATGCTGGAAGTGAAGACCGCGGAGCACCCCGCCGATGGTGGTCGAGCAGTTCGTCTGGACGAACCTGACGCGGAGACCGAGATCGTCGTACCGCTGTTCGTGATAGCTCTCCACGAACGCCCCGCGCTGATCTCTGTGGACGTCGCGTTGGAACAGGATCGGGCCGACCGGGTCGAGAATGGGTTGTGGTTGAGGCACTGGAATCTCCGTGTGGCGCCGGTCCGTCGGTCGAGTGACAGTGCCTCCCACTCCCGTGCATGAGACGCGCCAGCCGGCGACCATGGGCGTCCCGGACCAGATGGTGGGGAGTGCCCCGGAGGACGGGCGGAGGACGGGGTCGGCGCGCCGGCAGCCGAGAAACCCCGAAACGCCCCGCAGGACGCGGTGCGCCGGCACGTGGCCCCCTCGGGGCGAGACCCCGGAACAGGCGTCAAACGCGATCGTCCGGCACCCCTTTTCCCCTGCTGTGAAAAGAAGTGCCGGACGACGCGCAGCGGCGCAACTGGCGTTCCGACCTACAATCCGCCTTCCAACTGTTGCAGCATGCGGCGGATCTGCGGCTGATCCGGGGCGAGCCCCTGCGCCCGCAGGAGGTCGCGGGAGCCGCGGAACCTACCGCCGGCTGCGCAGATACCGATTCGGGATCGTCAGTCCCGAACTCTCCGCCGCCCAGAAGATGGTCATGATCCACCAGCGCTCGCCGTCGTTCAGCAGCTGAATCGAGTTGATCCCGCGGTCGAACGGCTCCTCATCTTCGAGGGTCCAGCGCGACTCGTACGTGGAGAACGCGTGCGCGATCTGCCCGAACTCCTCGGTCGTGCGGGCCGACTCCACCTCGAAGAACCCGCGCTCCTCCAGAAAGGCCCCGGCCTGAGACGCATACTGCCCCGGGCTCCACGCCTGGTATCCGACGACGCCGCCCGGACCCTGTCCGGTGGGGATCAGGCGCGCCTGTGGCGCCATCAGCGACTTGAAGCGATCCCAATCGCGCTTCTGGCCGGCCGGCCCGGAGATCACGTCGTACAGGGCGGCGATTACCGCGTCGATCGAGGCGACGTCCTCCGGGTCGGCCGTCGGCCAGGTCTCCGCCGACGCTTCCACGGCCCCGCTTGCCTGCGCGAGCACCGGCGCGGGCACAACGACGAATGAGGCCCAGGCCAGCGTCCCGGTCAAGACGGCGGTTCTGATCTTGTTCATCGAGCCCTCCAGGGTGATTCGAGATGTCTGATTCTGGCGATGCAGGGACGATCGAGCGTGTGGGGAACATGCACCCCTGGGGTCCCTTCGTAACCACACCGGCGTCCGGGGATCCTACGGGGGCGGCCCGTCAGAGCTGTCGATTGGAGCGGCGACGATCTGCTTGCGGGGGCGTCTGGGGCCGCCTACCCTGACTGCCCTTCTAGTGCGCGCCCGTAGCTCAATTGGATAGAGCATCTGACTTCGGATCAGAAGGCTGGGGGTTCGAGTCCCTCCGGGCGTACTTCGAGCAAGTATCAGGGGGCTCGGAAGACCCGGTTCGAGTGGAACAGTTCGGTGAGCACCTGAGCCTCGGCGAGCAGCCGGTTTTCCAGAATCGCGAGATCCTCGGTGGACCCGACACCGCCGACGCGTTCCCGGAGACTGTGCAGCAACCAGCCCGATTCGCCGATCCGCATCACGAGGTCGCCAGCCTTTAGCAACGCCCGTTCTTCGCGGTCGTGGAACAGCGATTCGCCGAAGCTGGAATGCGAAACGGGCCAGCCCGCCAGATCGATGATCGTCGGGAGGATGTCCAGATGGCTCGCGATCTGATCGTCGACCCGCCCCGAGGGAACGCCGGGACCGAAGATGAGCGCCGGAATCCAGAACCGGTCCGGCGACATGGGCGCGTCGATCATCCGGCTGCCCTGGTCTGCCGTGATCACCCAGATCGTGTTGTCATAATAGCCCGCCTGTTTCGCGAGGCTCAGGAACCGCCCGACGGACCAGTCGACGTAGTGGACGGCATTGTGGAACCGTCCGATCTCGGTGTCGGTCGGGAACCGTGCCCACCGATCGCCCGGGCTCAGAAACGGTGTGTGGCTCGAAGACCCGAAGAAGAACGCCACGAACGGATCGTCCTCGGCCGCCAGCAACTCGTTCAGGTAGCTGAGCGAGTCGAAGTCCCAGGCGCCCCACTTCCCCGCGGGCACGTGGGTGTGCGATTCCCCGCCGACGATGTCCTCGGCGCCCGAGTACGTGTCGAACCCGGCCAACTCCGCGACCGAGCCGAGATTGAACGATTCCTTCGACGCGCTTCGCACCATGTGCGTCGCGTATCCCTGCTCCTTCGCGAGGCGGCCGAGGAAGCTGAGTTCGATGCCCGCGGTCGCGTCCCCCAGATACGGGATGCCGGGCAGCGTCGGGTAGCTCGCGAGCATGGCGATGAGGCCCTCGAGGCTCCGCTGTCCGGCCGAGTAGAACCGGGAGAAAAGAACGCCGTCCGAGACCAGCGCGTCGAAGACCGGAGTCGCACCCAGGGTGTCGAGGCCCGCACTCGCCCGCAGCGCGTCGGTCACGATCGCGTCCCAACTCTCGAGGACCAGGACCACCACGTTCGGTGGTCGAGCGCCGGGACGACGGAGCGGAGGCGTGGCAGTTCGCTGAAGCGGACGGTCGTCCGAATCCCAGCTCTCGCCCGAAAGGACGAACCGGGATCGCACGTCGGCGATGGAGGTGTCCAGGTCGGCTTCGAACGATCGCGGGGTCGCGTTCTCCATGGAGCGCAGCGCAGAGAACGGGCCGTTCATCGTCAGGTAGCCGGCCGCCGCAGATCCACTCCTGAACGCATCGATCACGCCGATTCGTTGCCCCACGCCACCCCAAAAGCCGAACCCGACGAGGGCGACCAAAACGGCATAGGCGATCCACGAGTTCCGGGCTGCAGCCAACTCGGCCGGGGGACGGTTCAGCGCCTTTCCCCAGACCCGCCCGATCAATGCCAGCACGACGACAAACACGAGGAGTGGTATCGGGAAATCGAAGAGGCTCTTGACCAGCGTGTCCCAGTCCGACCCCCACGAGTTCGCGAGGTCGCTCCCGATGTGCCGGTGGACATCCGGGAAATACACGAGATCGGCGATCGCCAGGAGCCAGCCGGCCGCGACGAGGAAAAACGCGGGCCAGCCCCAGACCTTCTGCCACCACCGTCGACGTGCAAACGGAAGTGGCAGAACCGTGAGAAGGAGTGGCAGACCGACCAGCTGGAGCGAAATCGACAGATCGAATCGTAAACCGTTCAGAAACGCCCCGGCGGCCTGCCCCGGAGACAGGCTCTCGAAATCCGCGGGGTACAGCGCGAGCAGGAGCACGCGCACGAGAAGAAGCACGACGAGCAACGCAAACAGCGGCACGAACGGACGGATCCACGCCCGTCGCCTGCGCCGCCCATCGGTGGAGCCGCCCGGAAGTTCGGTCATCGCGCGTCCGCGAGCGAGCGCATCAACACCCGGTTGTCCGCGTGCTCGAGAAAGGTATCGAACTCGACGAAGTAGCCCTCCGGGTCGTACCCGACGAAGGCCCGATACCGCGGGTTACCCGTCTCTATGGTATCAGACCTGAGTTCGAACGCTCCGGCCCGGGCGTGCGCGAGCCACTCGTCCAGATCGTCTGTCAGAAACGACAGCGTGACCGCCTTGTCTTCTGTATACGAGAGCATCCCGCGAGTCTCATCGACGAGCCCGATATAGCCCGTGGGGGACGTGGGATAGATCTTCGCCAACCCCTGATCGACGACCATGCTCAGCCCCAGTTCGCCCTCGTAGAAACGCATCGCACCGGGGACATCCCGATAGTACAGCCATAACACGGTGGCCTCGAACCCGAGGTCACCTGGGGCATCGCCCGCGGCCCCGCCTACCGGCAGGGTGTTGCCGGCAGCGAGCAACGGCAGGAACCGCTCGTTTTCAGGGTGCGGATCGAACCGCTCGAACTCGAGCAGGTACCCCTCCGGATCGATCAAGACGAACCCGCGGTGGGGATTCCCCTCGGCCGGCGCGTAGCCCGAGCGAAGCGGCAGACCGAGATCGCTCACGTACTGCCACCACTCGTCGATCTGATCGGTAACCAGAGCGAGAGCGACGGTCTTCGGTTCGTCCACCGAGTGCATCCCCATCTCTGCATCGACCAGCGTCAGGTACGACGTCTCGGCGATCTGGAGGATCTTCGCGAACCCGTAGTCGGCGGCCAGCCGAATCCCGAGTGTCTCCGTGTAGAAGTCGGTCGCGGCTTCCACATCGGCGTAGTAGAAGAACGCGTTGTTCGCGATGATCCCGCGTGACGTGGCCGTGGTCGGATCCGCGTCCGTCACCTCGTCGTCCCATGCCGGCTGCCCGCACGCGACGACCGCCGCTAACGCGACGGCAATGCCGAGTCTCATCATTCGCCTTCTGTGCCCGGGAGTGGCGCCGGCCTCCCCATGACCGCTCGCCGTGTGTCGCTCAACATCGTAGCGTCAACGCGAACTTGCCAGCCCTTCAACCGGATCGACATCGATGAGACGAACCCCGAGCTTTGTGCCCGCCTTGGCTGCCCTGCTCACCCTGGGTGTGGCGTGCGCACCAGCCGATTCCGGCGGCACAGGCAGTATGGAGACTGCCGCGCAGTGATGTGGGTGTGGATCGGCCTGGGCGGCCTGATGTTGGTGCTGGTCGTCCAGACCATCCATCTGGGCGTCGTCCTCTCGTCCACGGACCAGGCCAGCCGCGGGCTGGGCTATTTCGGCCTTCCCCCGTCCGGGCGGGACGCATTCCGGGCCCGGCTGCGACGTCAGGCCGTGCTCCTTTCTCCCATTCTTCGGTTGGTCGGCCGTTTCTCCGCGTTTCATTTCGATCGGGCGAGCTTCGAGGTCGACGGACTGCGGGGGCCGAAGGGAACGTGCACGGAGGACAGCTTCGCCGCGGGGGCGACCTACCAGCCCGCGGACGAAGACATCTTCGTCGTCACACAGATGAAATGCGGGACGACCTGGATGCAGCAGGTCGTCTACGAGTCGCTCATGCGCGGCGCCGGCGACCTCGTCGACACGGGGACGGCCCTGTACGCGGTGTCGCCGTGGCTCGAGTCGGTGAAGAGCGTCTCCGTGGAAGAGGCTCCGCTCATCGGGATCGGGCGGCCCGCCCGCGTCATCAAGACGCACTTCCCGGCCTCGGTTTGTCCCCTGGATCCTCACGCAAAATATGTCTACGTAGCGCGACACCCCGTCTCTTGCTTCGCGAGCTGCGTCGACTTCATCGCGGCGAATGCGGGCCGGTTGGCACCGGATACCCAACTCGTGGAAGAGTGGTTCTGCTCGGACGAGATGTGGTGGGGCCCCTGGCCGGCGCACGTCGAGGGCTGGTGGAACGCGGCGCGTGAACGCGAGAACGTTCTGTTCGTCCACTTCGAGGACATGAAGGCCGACCTCGCCGCGGTAGTGCGGCGGGTCGCGTCGTTCCTCGACATCGACGAGCTGTCGGAGGGCGAGGTGGCCGAGATCGTCCGGAAGTCGGGCTTCGACTACATGCGCGAACACGAGCGTACGTTCGAGATGCACCCCCCGCACCTGCTCGCCACCGATGCCGAGATGTTCGTGAAGGGCACGGCCGATCGTCACGAGGACGTCGCTGACGACGTGCGCAGGCGGATCTCGACGTGGTGCGCGAGTCGGCTGAGCGGGGCCAACTACCCGATGGCAGAGCGATACCCCGACACGGTACCCGACGGGCGTTAGCGTGGTGTAGAGGAAGTCCCGTTCGCCCTGTGACGCACGCGTTACTGCGGCCTATTCGAACCGGAGCGCTTCGATCGGATCGACCTTCCCGGCGCGGTGCGCTGGTTGGTAGCACGCGAGCACGGCGACCAGTATCAGGAAGACGGCGGCCAGGGCGAAGCTGATGGGGTCGGCGGTCCCGACGCCGAACACGAGCGTCCCGAGCAGCCGAGACAGCGCGAACGCACCCATGAGCCCCAGCACGACCGCCACCAGCACGAGCTTGAGGCCCGATCTGACGACCCCCATCGCGACGGTGCCAGTGCTGGCGCCGAGCGCCAACCGCACGCCGAATTCCTGAGTGCGCTGACTCACGTTGTAGGACATCACTCCATAGACGCCGATGCTTGCAAGCAGCAGTGCGACCAGGGAGAAGACGCCGAGCGCCAGCATCGTGAACCGACGTGACGCCATCACCTGGCTCATCCAGTGGCGCATGGTGACCACGTTGTATAACGGCAGAGCGGGATCGATCTCCCGCACCGCGGCCCGAATCGTCGCGGCCTGGACCGCCGGATCTCCGTCGGTACGTACCACGATCGTCATGTTGTTCCGGGCCTGGAACTGGAGGTGATTCCAGTAGAGTTTGTCACCAGACTCCACGTCGGGTCCCTTGTGACGGACGTTCCCGGCGACCCCGATGATCTCGGCCACGAGGGTATCTCCCCACGGCATGGAGATCGTCCGGCCGATCGGATCTCCGTCGGCGAAGTGGGAGCGCGCCAGTGTCTCGTTGATGATGACGCGAAGCGGCGCGTCCCCCGTATCGGTCTCGTCGAACGCGCGGCCGCGAAGAATGGGAATGCCCATGGCGCGGTGGTAGTCGCGGTGCACCCATCGAATATCGGCGACGGGGAACTCTCCATTGGCCGGGATCGCCCGGTCATTGAGCCAGTAGCTCGTTGCGGTCTCTGAGCCCGACAGGGGCAGGTTCGTGATCGCACTCGCGGCTGTCACACCCGGAGCCGCCGCGAGGCGGTCCACCAGGTTTTCGAAGAACTGCTGCCTCTGCTCGGGCTCGGGATAGCTCTGCGCGGGCAATGCGATCTCCGCGGTCATCAGACCGTCGGTCTCGAAGCCGACACCGAGGTCGGTCAGGCTCGCAAAGCTGCGGACCAGAAGGCTGCCGCCGACCAGAAGGACGAGGGCGAGCGCGATCTCGGTCACGACGAGAGCGTTTCGAGCCCGTGCGAGGGCGCCGACGCCTCCCGCCCTCGCTCCACCCTCCTTCAGCGACGCGACGAGATCGGGCCGCGAGGCGCGTATCGCCGGCACGAGGCCGAAGAGGATTCCGGTGGCGACGGAGACGAGCACAGTGAACGCCACGACGGTCGCGTCCAGACCGACCTCGTCCAACCGCGGCACGTCGGGGCCGAGCGCGACGAGTCCTCGAACGAGGCCGTACGCGAAGAGCAGGCCGAGCCCTCCTCCGACGACCGCCAACACGCCGCTCTCCGTGAGCAGCTGCCTGACCAGCCGGAGCCGGCTGGCCCCGAGCGCCGTGCGAAGCGCGAACTCGGCGTTCCGTGCGGTTGCGCGGGACAGGAGAAGGTTGGCCACGTTTGCGCATGCGATGAGGAGGACGAGCGAGACCGCTCCGAACAGTATGATGAGAGCGGTGCGCGCGTTTCCGACGATCTGCTGGCGAAGCGGGACCACGTTGACCGTCCACCCCGACTGAGACTCGGGGAACTCGCGCTCGAGCCTCGACGCGAGTGTGGCCATCTCGCTCTGTGCACGTTCCACACTGACGCCGTCCTTGAGCCGCCCGACGACCTGTAGCCAGCGACCGCGGGCGGTCGCGACCCCGGGAACGAAGGCCTGCGGGATCCACACGTCCTGGGTTCCGGGGGCGTTGAACGAGAACGGCAGGTGCTCGAACGAGAACCCTGGCGGCAGCACACCCACGATCGTGCGATCCGTGCCGTCAAGCTGGAGGGTCTGGCCTATCGCCCCGTCCGCTCCGCCGTAACGACGTTGCCAAAACCCGTGGCTCAGGACCACCGGCCGGGCCGTCGACGAAGCGTCATCCTCATCGGGGCCGAACAGCCGGCCGCGATAGGGCCGAACGCCCAGCATGGGGAACAAGCTCGCGTTGGCCGCGACGGCGCCGACCCTCTCCGGGTCATCCGTGTTCGTGACCGCCTGGCTGAACCATGTCACGGCCGCGAGGTCCTCGAACACAGTGTTCTCTTCACTCCAGGTGACGAAATTGGCGCCGGAAACGACGTTCGTCCGGTTGTCACGAGGGACGTTGTGCTCCCAGACCATCACGAGCCCGTCGGGGTCATCGTAGGGAAGCGGTTCGAGCACGACGTCGTACAGGACGCTGAAGATGCCGGCGTTCACGCCGATTCCGAGCGCGATCGTCGAGACGACGACGAGGGCGAATACCGGCCGTCTGAGCAAGCCGCGAAGCGCGAATCGAAGGTCCTGCACCAGCATTTCGGGTCTCCATTCCTGGCCCCGGAGCCAGAGGGCGTGTATAACGGCTCCGCCGCTGCGGCGGACGATTTCTAAGGCATCTCCCGCGCCCGGCTTTCCTCGCACTTCGGCGCGGTGACGCAGGTGCGCGATCTCGGCTTCCCACTCCCGAAGCCACGGGCGCCGTTCGGAACCGGGGGCGATCGCGGCGGCGAGCCCGAGCAACGACTCGGCCGTCCAGGCGAGAAACCGATCCAGGATCGATCCGGACGGCATGATCAGCTCGGGGATTCGAGAGCTGCAGCGTCGCGCGGCAGAACGCGTTCGAGCGCGCGAATCCGCTCGGTTGCCTCGATCAGCTTCCGCTTCCCTTCGGCCGTGATCTGGTAGTACTTCCTCGGGGGCCGCTTCTCACGCCGCGCGACACCGTGGGCTTCCCACTTCGCCCTCAGGAGCCCCACCCGCTCGAGCCGGCTCAGGGCCGGGTACACCGTCCCGCTCGGGAGCCCGGTCACATCCATGATGTCGAACCCGTAGCGGGTCCCCAGCGCGACGGCGTGCAGGACCTGAACGGTCGTCATCCCCATCGTCTTTCTCGTCATCCTGATCTTGCTCCCCTTGTCCCGCATGCGGTGGGTTCAGGTCAGACCCTACGGCTGAACACAACAAGTCAACGTAGAAATACTATCTATGTAGCATTACTACAGTAAGAGACACCGGAAGTTTCCAAACGGTTTGCCGTGCCCCCCGATACAGGGGCATCTTCCGCACTCTTCGGGGTCCGAACGAGACGCAGAGGAGACCGATCGCATGTGGCACGACGACATACTCGGCACCATCGGCAAC
>JBGMQU010000135.1:0-9061 GCA_048060725.1 Gemmatimonadota bacterium
GTGTCGTCCCCAGTTCTTGTCGACGTTGCCTTCGTCCCAGTCAAAACCAGCGCAGCCAGCCAGTTCTCCGGGGAGTTCACTCATCCAATTAGTATATGACAAACATATACCTATATCAAGATGTGCTGACGCATTACTCGAACGGTAAGGGGGAGTACTGAGCAGGGTGTTGCCGAGGCTCAACGGAGAGTCAACTCCCTCGCCTCACGCTTGACCGCCGGCGGCGCAGCCCGGATCGCAGCCTGTCCTGTGGTCGCCAGCACGAGGTCGACGATCCCGTTCGCCAGCTCGCCCACGTCCGTGCCCGACCAGTTGCTGGCGATGACCACGCCGATCCCGTCGTCGGGCAACAGCCGAATATGGCTCCGGAAACCCGTGTCGCCGCCGCTGTGGGAGACGACGGAGTGCCCCTTATAGTCGGACAGGAACCAGCTGAGGCCGACCTGCACGCCTTCCGTCGAGGTGTCCGTCGTTGGTGTCCATAGAAGATCGTAGCTCTCTCGCGCGAGGATCCGCCGGCCATTGAGCTCGCCCCTTCCGAGGTTGACGAGCATCCAGTTCACCATCTGCGAGACGCTCGAATTCAACGTGGAGCTGGGCGCGTGCCGCCGATTGTAGGGGTACACGTCACTCGGGCGAGCCGGAGTCCCCACGTGTCCCGATGTCCGCAGGTCCTCGTCGATCTCGGGGTAGAGGAAAGAGCTCTCCTGCATACCGATGGGATCCAGAATGTGCGTCTGCACGTACTCCTCGAAGCTCACCCCCGACACCTTGGCGATGACATCGCCGAGCGCATCGAAGGCCTTGTTGCTGTACCGCCACCCGCCACCGGGCGCCCACAGCATCCCGTCCGTCGCCATCTCGCGGACGAAGCGCTCCGCGGCGCCTTCATCGTACTGGGGCGAGTCCCACTCGTAGTCCCGTACATCGACCATGCCCGACGTGTGGTTCAGCATCTGTCGGATCGTGATGGAGCGATACCGATCGTCGGCAAGACGGAAGTAGGGAAGGTGCTCGGTTACGCGGTCGTCGAGGCGCAGCTTGCCCTGCTCGACGAGTTGAACGATAGCCGTAGCAACGAAGGGCTTGGAGACCGAGGCGAAGTGGAAGACGTGATCGGGGGTCAGGTCCTCGCCGCCACCGAGCCGACGAACGCCGAAGGCCCCCTCGTAGACGACCTCGCCGTCCTTCACGACGGCGGCGGTCAGCCCCGGGATGCCGTTCGCCTCGACCTGCGCTCCGAGGTAGGCGTCGATCCGGCCGGCGAGGTCCTGCGCCGACGCCGCGTTCTCCGTCTCTCGACGCATGCGGCTGAACGGAAAGCCGTTGCAGCCCGTGCGTGGGGTCTCCCGATCAGAGGCCGCGCCCTCCCGGGCCGCCGTCTGCGACACCGCGTCGTACGTCGCGTAGCAGAACGCCCACTCGAACTCGCCTCCCGACTCGAGAAGAACCCAGTCGATCCGGGTCCAGAGCCCGGCCTCGGAAGGATTGTCCGCCCCGTTCCTCGCGATGATGAACCGGCCCGGCTCGTTCCACTCCGCGATCTCGAATCGGGTTTCTTCCCCCTGGCGCCACACATCTTCCGTCACGACATATCGGATCCCGTAGTCGTCGACGAACTGGCCCAGCAGGAGTTGCGGCGTGTCAGGGCGATCGCCGGGGGGCTCATATGGAGCGCAGGAGGCCGTGATGCTCGTGATCGCGACCAGGATGCTTGCGACGACGGCGAGCGCCATGGCGACCCCCGGCGGTTTCATACGCTCTCCGTTCGGCGTCGGCTCACGTCACGAGCCGCGTTCTTGGCTGCGCGTACATCGTCTGCAGCAAGCGAAGTGTGCGACGCGGATCTTGAACACGCCAGCGGAGACACGGCGATCAGCCCAAACGTTTCAGCGGAAGCGTTTCAGCGGAAACGTTTTCGGCGGTTTCACGTCAGCCGGGCGATCGACCCGTTCCTACCGTCGCGACATTCGCCAGGCGGATCGGGCCGTCACCGAAACGCTCCTCCACGATCCCGCGCAGGGTGTCGCGGAGTCGTTCCTCTCCGGCCAGGCCAATCCGATCCATGAGAACCTGGATCGGTGGCGCACCCGAGGTGACCAGAGCCCACATCTCGTCGAAGTCCGACATCTCGAGATCTCTCGATACGAAATCGATCCGGACGTCGCGAAACCCCGCCTCCTCCATCTCCGCCTTGAAACTGTCCAGGTTGGCGAGACTGAATATGGCCGGCGGACGGGGCGGCGGCGGCATGTCCGGAAACGCGGCCAGGAGCCCCTCGAGGAACAGACCGAAGCTCTCGAACCTGTCGGGGCCTGCCCAGCCGCTGACGAGCGCCTGGCCCCCGGGCCTCAGAACCCGGCGCAATTCGGAGAACCCTCGGGCCCGGTCTGGAAAGAGCATCACGGCGAAGCTCGAGGCCGCTCGATCGAACCCGGCATCCTCGAGCGAAAGCGCCTGCCCGTCCATGACCTGGCATCGGACATTGGTCGCGCCCACCTCGTCCATGCGTGCGCTCAGCAACTCGACCATGCCCGGCGCAAAATCCGTGGCCAGGAGCGAACCCACTCTTCGCGCCAGCGTCTCCGTGAGCGCCCCGGCCCCGGCTCCGACCTCGAGCGCCACGGTGTCGGCATCGACGTCGAGAAGATCGACGAACTCGTCCGAAAACGACTCCATCAGCGAGGGGGCCACGTGCTCCGCGTACGACCGGCTCGCGGCGCTCCAGCTCTCGGGGCTGTGTGGGTTCTTCTCAGGTGTCATGACATGCCTTTCCCCGATGCGCGCCTCGCGGTTCCTCGACCTGGCCACGCATCAGGGTGCCAGCAAAACGGCGGCAACGCAAACAGGAAGAACGCGAGTCCGATAGCACCCCGCTTGCCTCGCGTCACGGCGATCTTGCCCCGCGTCACAGCGGTGGGAAGATTAGGGCACCTTAATCTCTTCCCATCATGGAGTCGTCTGCATGCGCAACCGAACCGTGTGTTCTCTGGCACTCTGTGCCCTGCTTCTCGCGCCCGCCGTCGTCCTGGCTCAGGATCCCGTCCCGCCGGCTTCGGCGCTGGAGCGGGCGTTCCCGGGACAGGACAACTATTCGCCGTATGCCGGGCGCAGCTTTCCGACCGCGGTGTTCTGGGGAGACACGCACGTTCATACCGGCATGTCGATGGACGCGGGGGCGTTCGGGGCGCGTCTGATGCCTGAAGATGCGCACCGCTTTGCGCGTGGCGAGGAAGTCACGTCCTCGACGGGTCTGCGCGTAAAACTCTCCCGTCCGCTCGACTTTCTCGTGGTGGCCGACCATTCCGACAACATGGGCTTCTTCCCCAGGCTCCGGGACGGAGACCCCGACATGCTCGCCGATCCGACCGGGCGTCGCTGGTACGACATGCTCCAGCAGGGCGGTCAGACCGCCGTCGGGGTGGCGGTGGAGATCATCCAGGGGCTCACCCAGGGGACGTTTCCCGAGGCGCTCGCGTCGCTACCCGGAATGCCCGAGTACCGCGACGCCTGGCAGGTCGCCATCGACGCGGCCGAGGCGTTCAACGAGCCCGGCGTGTACACGGCGCTCCACGGCTACGAGTGGACCTCGACCGACGGGGGAATCAACCTGCACCGGGTCGTGATCATGCGAGACGGCGCGGCGCAGGCTCAGCAGGTTCTGCCCTATAGCACGGTTCCGCCGCTCGGCAGCCCCGATCCCCGGGCCCTGTGGGAATGGATGGGGATGTACGAAGACAAGACGGGCGGAGACGTCCTGGCGATCGGGCACAACGGCAACATGTCCAACGGCACCATGTTTCCGATCGTCGACTCCTTCACCGGCGAGCCGTTCGATCGGGAGTATGCCGAGACCCGCGCGCGCTGGGAGCCCCTCTACGAGGTGACGCAGATCAAGGGCGACGGCGAGGCCCACCCCTTCCTGTCGCCGGATGACGAATTCGCCGACTACGAGACGTGGGATCAGGGCAACCTCGATCTTTCCGAGTTGAAGACGGACGACATGCTCCAGTACGAGTACGGACGTGAGGCGTTGAAGATCGGGCTTCAGATGGAGCAGGATCTCGGCATCAACCCGTACAAGTTCGGGATGATCGGCTCCACGGATACCCACACCGGTCTCGCGACTGCGGCCGAAGAGAACTTCTTCGGCAAGCACGCCGGGGCGGAGCCGTCGCCGGACCGTTGGTCGCATCCGATGGCGAAGATCGGGGACGCCGAATACACCGGATGGGGCATGGTCGCCTCGGGTCTCGCCGGGGTATGGGCGCGTGAGAACACGCGCGCGGCGCTGTTCGATGCGATGGAGCGCAAGGAGACCTACGCGACGACCGGCTCACGGATGCTCGTTCGGTTCTTCGGAGGATGGGAGTTCGACGAGGCCGACGCGGGGCGCCGTCTTCCAGCCGACATCGGGTATGTGAAGGGTGTGCCGATGGGCGGCGATCTCGCGGCCCGACCGAGCGGGGCCGGTGCGCCGACGTTTCTCGTGGCCGCACTCAGAGATCCGTACAGCGGCAACCTCGATCGCATCCAGATCGTGAAGGGGTGGATGGAGAACGGCGAACGCATGGAGCGCGTCTACGACGTGGTCTGGGCGGGCGACCGACGGCCGGGTTCGGACGGCAAATTGCCGCCGGTCGGCAACACGGTGGACGTGGCGAATGCGACGTGGACGAACACCATCGGCGCGCCGGAGCTCATCACGACATGGGAAGATCCCGATTTCGACGCCTCGCAGAGCGCCTTCTACTATGCGCGCGTGATGGAGATTCCCACCCCGCGATGGACGGCGTACGAGGCGGCGCGCTACGGCGTGACGATGGCGCCGGAGGTGCCGATGGTACATCAGGAGCGGGCCTACACGAGTCCGATCTGGTATACGCCGGACAACTGACCTGACAACCGTCACGGGTGCCCGGCTCGCCCCTTCTTCAGGGAGTGATGTCGGGAACCGTGCCGGTCCAGTTCTCCGGACCCAGGTCGAGCGACGAGACATCCATCACCCACGTCGTCAGGCCCGACATGAACCGCTCCCCGCCGCTTCGGGCGAACAGCATCTTCGTGCCGTCCGGTGACAGCGCCGGGAACCCGTCGAAGCTGTCGTTGAAGGTCAGTCGCACCGGGTCGCCGCCCGTGAGATCGCCGAGGAACACTTCCCAGTTGTTGTCCTCGACGATACGCACGAACACGTAGTGGCGGCCGTCCGGGGCGGGGTAGGGGGCCCAGTTCATGTCGCGGTCGAACGTGCGCGGGGTTCGCTCCGTACCGTCGTGCTTGATGGTGAACACGGTCATCGGAGTCGGCCGGATCTTCCCGTACTCGCTCCGCTTCCAGGCCCGCATCATGATCGTCTCGCTGTCGGGCAGGTAGAACGGCGCACCTTCCTGCCAGTCTTCGGTGAACGTGATCTGCTCTTCCCCCGTGCCGTCCGATTGCATGCGCCACAGGTCGATCATGCCATCGACCTGGCGGCTGAACACGATCCACTGGCCGTCGGGCGATATGGAGACCTCGGCGTCGTAGAACTCGTTGTCGGTCAGCCGCTGCACGTTCGACCCGTCCAGGTCCGAGGAGTAGAGCTCCGCGCCCTGCGGGTAGTCGCTCTGGTCGGACCAGTTGCCGATCGGCATGTCGAGCCGGTCGCGCGTCGACGTCCAGACCAGGCGTTGCTGATCGGGGAAGAAGTACGAGCAGGCGTCCTGGCCGCGATCGTTGATCCGCCGCACGTCCTCGCCCTGGTCGGTGAAGGTGTAGGTCAAGCCGCCGGTCTCCCGGTCCTCCGCGTGCGCCGCATCGGGGTCCTGGGCCTGCGCGATCACGTAGAGGTTGTCGGGGGCGTAGTAGGCCTCCGCGTTGTTGGGCACGTTCGGGATCTTCCAGGTCGGCAGCTCCCTGGGATCGGCCGAGACCGCCTGGATTTTCGGCGTTGTGGCGGGTTCGGGCGCGGCTGTCGCGTCGTCGTCGGCCGGTGTCTCCTGACCGCCGCAGCCGCCGACGATCAGGGCGAACACTAGCGGTAGCCAGGTGGCGAGTCCGGGTCGGGCTGGAGAACTAGAACGGATCAACATGGAACGTCTCCTCCTCGGTGGTTGCTATACCAACTTGGCCTGTTCTGCATTCACGAACACGTATGGACCCGAAACTACCTCGAGCCCGGACTCGCCGGCGGACGTCCTCAGGTCCTCTGCCATCGTCGCATCGATCCGGTACGCCGCCGCGACCACTCGCTGCACATAGGACTGGAGAACTACGGCCCCCGCAGTACTCCGATCAACTCGATGCTGGTCTTTCCCCACGAAGCACCACACCCGAGCCCGCGGGTCGACTGCGCGGTCGCCGGTCAGTCGGACATCGGCGCCCACGTCCCGTAGAGCGTAGTTCTTCTCGCGAACGGCAAGCCGCTTCATCTCTCGGCGCGTGACCTGGACCATCACCGCACCGACGGTACCCGCAGCCTGCTGCTCGATATCGAGAAATGCTGCAACGGTGGCGTTCGCGGCGGTCCCCAGACGGACCGCGTCACCGATCGACCAACTCCGGACCCACCCCGTCAATGTGATGGGGATGAGCTCGCCCTCCGAAACCTCCCTCCCGAGTCCCGCGCCGAGGCTCTCTGGGTCCATCAAGGAGCCATATGCGACCAGGTAGTCGACGCTGGCGTGATCCTTCCGCTCGCGTGACTTGATCTCGCCGTAGAGGTACTCGAAACGGGCGTACAGGGTGGAATCGGCCTGCGCCCGGTAGTCGTGAACCCAAAACTGCAACTGCTCCCAGTACATCACGACCAGAGCGTCGAACAGAACCCGCACCGTCTTGCGGTGGGCCACCCGAAACTGGTATGCGGCACCCAACTCCTGGAACAGATTCGCGAACCGTCTCAAATGTGTTCGGAGGTCGGGATCTTGATCCAGCGCCTCCAGGCGAGCTCTCGGCGTGGCGTATTCTCCGAGCCAGCGGTCCACGGCCACACGGCTCTCGAACGCATCGCTGCTATTGAACCGCTCGATATAGGAGGAGGCCCGACTTCGCGTGAATTGGGCGATCGTCAGATACACGGCTGCCAGGAGCAAGACGACCTGGATCAAGCCCATAAGCGGGTCGATCCAGACGTTCCATGCGATAATCAGAGATCCGTCCTTTCACTCGGCGATCCGACCGTGTTCCCGATTTCGAATGCGCCCAGTGGCTTCGCCCCGGGGTGCGGTTGCCTGGTCATGATTTCGCTCTCGACATGCTTCCGGAAGTCGGGCCCGAAAACGTACCCGCGTTCCGCCCAGAACTCTTTGCCGCCCGGAGCCGACACGAGGTTCATGATCAGCAGTTCCCACCCGATCCACAGCTCGGGAGACAGCGACCCTTCCCGCCATTGGTAGAACGCGTTCTGCGAGTACGAGACGAAGGACATGAAAAGCGCGATGAACTGGGCCTTCTCCGTCTCGCCCAGCGCGCCGTAATCGCGGAGGCCGTCGATGGCGATCTTCATCAGTTGCGGATCGCCGGCGTAGCTCTGGTACCAGGCGGCGTAGTTGTCGTGCACCGCCTGCGCGGTCGCCGACCGGACGGCCGCCGTGTTCTGGCGGATCTGATACCCCACGTAGAAGAGCGCCGCGACCGCCGCGATCGCGCCCAGGATTTCAGCCACACCGACGATTTCGTCCATCTGACTCCCGAGTTGCGGGTATGCGAGTGATGGTCAAGCGCTGAATCAACCCGCGCGCGGAGGAACTGCTGAATGGTAACTAACGGCTCTGCGGTTCTCCTACGCGATCAACATGCCGACTGCAGGCACAGCAGGCGAGTACTCTGCAATCGTCTGTCATCCAGCTCCCATCCAGCCTTGCCCCGGACCACCCGAGCCACGAAGGTCACGCTCGCCAGAGGCTGATCCTGGAGACGTGATTAGAGGGAGCGCATGAACTGGGAAGCGATAGGAACCAGAGGCCCGAGGCGCTCAGCGAGGTGGAGGGGTTGAGGTATCGCCTCCTCATGCAGAACGTCGCCCGCAGGAGGTCACCCTGGTGAGGAGAGTGCTCGGCACCCCGGGTGGGCGTTGGTTTTGGGATGCCTACGCGGACAACTATCCAGTGGGGTTCCGCGCCGAAGTCGAGCAGATCCTGGAGGGCTGACTCGTGGCTCTACTCGAGGCCCGCTGCTTTTCGGAGTGCGTCGTTCACAGCCTTCGAGTCGGGAAACACGGCGGCCACGTCTGGTGGGCCGAGAAGCGCGTGCACAAGATCGATGTCGACATGGACTTCGGCTGGAGGATGTGGGAAATCCACTACGTCCGCCGGGGCATGGTCGGCCCTGAGTCTTGCCTGGTCGACCGCGGGTCGACGATCGTTGAGGAGCCATCTAGCAGTCTGCGATTCTGCTGCGGATCAATGTGGTTCCGTGTCAGAAATACTTGACACGTCCCTCTCGTGTGTAGAAGATTACGTCGTGTCCGCTTTTTTCGACACAACGTCGTAATATTTTGACACCTAAGGAGGACTTGATGGATCTTTCGTTTCACGAGAAAAGCCTGTGGTTGATGTTCGGGAGCCTCGTGACAGTTTTTGCTTTCTACTTCGGAAGTGTCCTGCCGAATGACGCCGCAGACGTCATGCCGCAACAGGTGGTGATGTTCGTCCTCGCGATCATAGTGCTCGTGATCATGCAGGTCGCCGGGCACGTCGTGATCGCGATGGTTGATCGTCGGACCGAGACGGATGAGCGGGACAGACTCATAGAGCTGAAGGGAACGCGGAACGCTGGGTACGTCTTGGCGACGGGTGTCTTCCTCTCCCTCTCCCTGGCGTTGATCTCGGAGGGGAACTTCGTGTTCACCCACGTTCTTTTGGGGTTCTGGGTACTCGCGCAGCTCGTGGAAATCGGATCGCAGCTCATTCTCTATCGACGGGGAGCCTGAGCGATGGGTAAGTCCGGCGGGTTTATCACCAACGAAATCCGCGCTCTGCGATTTCAGCACGGCGAGATGACGCAGCAGAAGCTCGCCGATCTGGTGGGGGTCACCCGCCAGACCGTCAACGCCATCGAGGGGAACAAGTATTCGCCGTCG
>JBGMQU010000136.1:0-8807 GCA_048060725.1 Gemmatimonadota bacterium
CGACGCCAGTGCCACCGCGGCCTTCTTCTACGAGACCGGCGCGGAGTGGACGGTGGGCTACGGGCAGGTCGTCGGTGGGCAGAACGAGGTCATATACAACGAGTTGGCCGATCAGTTTGTGTTCGTTCCTATCGCCGACAACTGGGATGGCGGGTACGTGCTGCCGCTGTTGGTTGCGCAGCCTTTTACGATCGTGCGTCGCGATATAGCTACTGGCTGGGTACTGGGCGCTTACCCTTATGACCCAATTTCCGTCAGCGACAACGACTTCAACTCGATTGCGTTTCAGGGGGAATTTGCTCCGGCGCCGCCACTTCTCACGTCAGCATCACCCTTCGACCTGATCAGGTTTCGAAAGCCGCCCGAGGGCATTGCCCTTCGCCTGCGAATGGAGATCGAAGCCGTGTCGACAAGCACGGGTGCAGTCCACGTTCGCTCCGTCGACGGTTTCCCGTTGCCGAGTGGGTCGCACGTCAGTCTGTTCGATCTCACCCCCGCGATTCCCACCGACCCTGAAGTGGCGCCGGTTTCACCGATCCGCGGCCCGACCGTCGACATATGCGGTGGGAACGGCGCTGGCTGGACGTCAGGCGACTTTCACACAGGTGACTCAGCCGACGAGTTCCTCGTCGTGGTTACCGGTGAAGTTGATCCGTTAAAGCCAGGACCCTTTGTGCTGCGCTTCGACCGAAAGCTCTCAGAGTCGACGGAGGATCTCGAACCCTCAGCGATCGCAACGCTGACGGACCTCGGACCCACAGGTGATTGCTCGGTTGGTGGCGAAACCGAGGTTCCGCTGACCGTCACCATGGTAGGAGGTGACTCGCTCGTTCTCATGCCGCCCGGAAGCCTCACCGCCGGTCACCGCTTCCGGCTCAGGTTGAAGCCGGCCGGTATTGCGTCTGACAACTTCGGACAGGGAATTCGGTTCTACTGGCCAGAGGCGCCCAGCGACTTTTTCTTTGCGACGCGCCCGGTTTCGGCCGCCCCAGTCGGAACAATGGTCGAGGCAACCCAGGGAACCGTCCGAGACCTGCTGCAGATTGGCAACCTTGTCATGCTCGGCACCGACGCTGGCGAGCTTCTTGCGGTTGACACGACGGTGCTCGACGAGGCCGACGCGACGGGCGCCTACGAGATCCACGCGGCGCTTGAGAGCTCGGCGACACGCATCAGGGCTCTCGCTAGCGACGGGCACAACCGCGTTTACTTCAACGGGCAGTTCGGTGTGCGCTGGGGGGTCAAGACAGTCCCTGTCGAAAACGTTCGCGAAGCCCAAGATGGTCTGTTCACCGCAGCCACCGGGGGCGTGACGATTGCCAACGCTTTGGGCGCAAGTGCTTCGGGTTGGACGGTGAGCGAGTGGCTTGGGCTCGGGGCGATGCCGATCGGGACCCCGGTGGACATGGAAGTCCTCGTTCATGATCTTTCAATCCCACCGCAGGGGGATTTGTCCGTCAGAGAGTTCTACAAAGCCCTTGCTCAAGAGGAGTTCCCGGACTCACTGACGCCGGATGCAGAGGGGATCTACACCTTCAACCTCACCGTCCCCTCGAGCCTGAGCGTACTGACAACGCGTGCCGCAGAGTGGCGCAGCGTAACATGCAGCGATGAGGAGGTTTACGACCACTTCGACCGGGTGACGATCGACAACCTGACAACCGGCCAGAGCTGGTCCTACGACGTCGAGAACTCCTGGCTTGGCGGGGGCGGAACCGGCGAGAGGACTGTGCAGCTTCGTGCGCGGGAAAGCGACCGGCTGCGCATTCGCTTCAACACGCGGGCTTTTGCCTACGTTGCGATTGTCGGGAGTGGGATCGCAGTTGTCGACCTGAACCGTTTCTACCACGTGCCTTTGCCTCCTGCCGGGCTGCCGGGTGGAGGCCAGTGTGGCAGGCGGCTCGGCAACTATCAGGGCGAAGAGATCTCGTTTCCGGCGTGCACAACGCCGAACCAGCTTGGCATTGCGTCCACACCTTCGGTGGCGATGAACTTCGAGTTTTCACCCCAATGCAGCGAGGTCCCTCCAGGGGGCGAGGTCCCGCCGAGCTGTGTTGGTCGCATCTCGACGTACTCACCACTGATGAATGTCGGGCTCGTCAGTTCTTCGTCGAATGCTCACGAACCAGGCCGGCTCGGGCAGGGTGAGATCACGGACTGCATCCGCACCGTGGATGGGCGCCCGGTTTTCCTGAGGGATCTCGCGATATCAACCGGTGTGCCCTGGGTTGACCGCGGCATCCGAGGCACGTTTGACGGCGCCTTTTCGGTCGAGGATCAGGACAAATGGGATCGACCAGTGCTCGTCGAAGGAGGAGACCTGCTCTTCGTCTCGCTCGGTGACGCGGGTGTGTTCGTCTTTGACATCACGAAGCGTGTGGTCGACGGATCCACGCTTGTGGGGCGGCTGTATGCCCCCGGGCACCCCGTGTTCCGCCTCCAGGTCGACGACGAACGTGGCCTCCTCTTTGCGGGAGGTTGGGGTCCGGAAGGTCCCGTCATCGACGTCTGGAACATCCAGACGGTCAACGGAGCGCCGGGCCTCGGATTCGCACCTGTACCGGTCATGACCCTCAACGCCCCCTGGACTACCAATCACCTCGGGCTGGACAAGACTGGCGCAGGCCTTCTTTTCACCTGGGACCACGCAACCGGCGTGACCGCTCTCCCGGTAACCACGCCCGAGTTCGCCTTCAGCGGTTTCTACGCGCCTCCAACGCCTGAACCTCCGACAGAGGGGGCGGACAGCACGCCCGAGCTGATAAACACAAGCTCGTTTCTCCCGCTCGGAATCCCTATGGAGCGGACCGTCAGCAAGGAGGAAGAGAACAAGGAGGAAAATGAAGAGACGGCGACGGCGGCGTTCAAGGTTCGGTTGGCGCTGCCGGGCTCGTTCGGTGAGCAGCTCACGGCAAAGGTGCAAAGCCTCCGGGTCCTCCCTGACGGACGTTTCCTTGGGGAAGGAGACATCGGCGCGGCGGTCGCGGTTCCTGGTGGGCCTGGATGGCCGGCGCCCGAGATTGAGGTCACGCTGCACAGGGTCGGCACAGGCGACAACGAGACGCCGCCGGCCTCCGGCGACCCGTTCCCCGACCCGGCCGATCTCGTGAATGGTGAGAGCGGGAGGTTCTCCAACGCGTACAATTTGTACGAGTCCGAGGAGGTCGTGCTGCTGATTGCCGACCCCAGGGCAAGCAAGGGGTACATTCGCCAGGACCTCACGAGTGGCGACTTTGCCGACGTCGCCGACGAGAAAGCCCAGTGTCGCCGTTGCGAGTGGCCGTCGTACTTGCCGGACCCGGCACCGACCCCTCCGGATGATCCGGAGCTCGCGAGGGCCAAGGAGCTTCTTGCCGGAGGACCGTTCATCCGAGTATTCCTCTCCACCGACGATCCGGAATCTCCGACAGGTCGGGCCCTCGCGTTCTTCGAGAGCCAAGGGGACAACTACCGGTTGCCGTCCGGCGCCGCAGGGGTGATCGGTTGGGCCGACGGAGTGCCGTCGCCGATTCAGGTGTCATTGGCGGAGCCCGCCCGGAATCCCGCCGTGTGGTCACCTTCAGAAGCGGGACTGACGGTCTCGCTGGTCAGTGGCGAGACGATCGTCACCGCAACGGACCACGCTGTAGCCGGCCGTGGTTCGGCCTTTTCGGTTGACCGCACCTACCGGTCGGGGGTCATAGGTTACGGTCCGCTCGGCAGCGCCGGCTGGGACGCTTCGTTTTTTGCGCATGTCAGAGAAAACAAGCTGACCGGCGAGGTGGAGCTCCGAGACGGACAGGGCGGGGTCTGGCGGTTCCTCCTGCCGTCGAGAATCGATCCCGTTTGCCCGGATGGTTACACGAGTTCCTCCAACGCCGAGGCCTACTGTACGGCAGATGGCGTCGATCTTCGTCTTGACCCGCTCCTCGGCGGTGGATGGCGTCTCATCGGACGCCAGCATGAGGTGTTGACCTTCGACGAAAACGGCAGGTTGACGGAGATGCGAGACCGCCTCCGTCGAAATGAGGCCGATCCGGCGAAACGCGGGAACACGCTGCGCCTCACACATGATGCGTTCGGGCAGCTCATCCAGGTCAAGGACGATCTCGGGCGTGCGTACGAGTTCGAGTACGAGTCAGACGTCCAGTCTCCCTCCTATGGGTTGCTGCGGCGGATCCGGGATTTTGCCGGGAATGAGGTTGAGTATGTCTACCACGATGATCGACGGCTCCACCGCGTCATACTCCCGGACGTCTCCAATCCTGTTTACCCGCCCGGATCCGGTGGGCAAGAGCTCGAGCATGAGGATCCTACGATCGAGTACCGCTACACCGGGCAGCAGTTCGGCATTGACGTCCCGGCTCATGGCGAGCATTTCTCGAAGCTCAGGCTTACCGGGTACCGGCTTCCCGAGCACCTCGGTCCTGACCAGCCGGATCGTCTCGAGATCAGCTACACCTCGGAGGCCAGGGTCGAAGCTGTCACCTTCCCGACGGATGTGTCGTGGCAGTTGAGCTGGGACCCGGCCGGGAGCGCCGAGCCCACGGAGGCGTTGAGCCTTACTGCGCCATGGGGTCAGGTTGTCGACTACCTGCTCGCTGACGGACGCACGACGAGCATCGTCGAACGCAGCTCCGAGGTGTTGTTCCCGGGTGACGACGCCCCGGCGGATCACGATCTCACCACCGAGTTCGTTTACACGGATGACGGACGCCTGACCGACATGCGGCGTCCGGACGGCAGCGAGGTCGAGTACCGGTACCCGGAGGAAGGGGACCGCCTCTCACTGGCCAACGTCATTTCGGTGGTGGAGAAGGCCGGAGGCGCTCCCACCGGTGGTGGGGGCGCCAAGAGCTATCAGGAGACGGTGGTCTCATTTGTCTTCGGTGGCAACGGAGGAGTGGACAACATCCCGGACGGCATGACCGATGCCGTGGGTCGCGCGGCGTCGCTGGCAGTGCCGGGGGAGACTCTGGAGGGGCTTACATCCGGGATCGGTGCGCTCACGGTGACGACCGACTTCGACGAGCACGGGAGGGTTGCGAGCCGCCGGGTCGGTGGTTCGGAACCCGGTAGCGCCGGGCTGGTCGTCGACTTCAGCTTCGACGACGACGGGGAAGGCAACACCGGTCGAGGGCTCGTCACGAAGGTCGAGGTGGGTGGTGAAGGCGGCCTCAGCGAGGACTTCTCGTACGACGCCAGCGGCAACGTCGAGCGCGAGGAGACCTCATACGGTACCTCCAACGAGTACACCTACGACGAGTGGGCACGGCCGATCCAGGAGGTCGTCGGGAAGAGCAACGGGGCTTACCGTGCCGTGAACGCGACCGTGCAGCGGGCTTTTGACGCTGCGGGTCACCTGATCCGTGAGCGACAGCTGATATCGGAGGTGGGTTGGGTCGAAACCCGATACGAGTACAACGCGCGTGAGCAGCTCGTCAGCACGACCCAAACGCACCTGGCCCCGGCGGACGCGGGTGGGACAGGGCTCGCCGAGGGAGTCACGACCACGACCTACGACGAGTTTGGCCGGGTCAAGGCGGTTACGAGCGCGGCAGGCGTCACCACGACCTACTCCTACTACTCACACAGCGGGCGTTTGAAGAACCTCAAGACCGGATCGTCCGGGGAGAAGGCCCTTGGATACGACGCCAATGGCCGCATCGTCTACACGACGGACGGTGAGGATGGAGTGTGGCGAGGAACGTACGACGGGTGGGGGCGGTTGTATCAGGAGCTTCTGCCTTCAGGAGCGCTTGTCGACCGGGAGTTCTCCAAAGCCGGGGAGCTGCTTCGCGAGAGTGTCTTCTCCGACGAGGCGAAGAGTGAACGTCTTGCCGAAACCCGGTTCACCTGGAACGACTTCGGCGAGGTCGAGACGATCACGGAGGTGGTTGACGAGGTCGACGGCGCCGAGCAGGTCCTGGTGACAAAGAGGACCTATGACGATGCCGGAAGGGTGACCGAGGTTAGCCAGGGCGCGACCGCCGAGGACGGCCGTGTCGAACAGACGATATCCTACGAAGACGGTACCGGGCGAGTCTCGACGGTGAGTGACGCGGCCGGGAACGTTGTCGAGTACCTCTACGACAACGGAAGCCCTTGGCCGGACCGGTTGGTGACGTCCGAGGTCGGGCCGCAGAGCTCGGGTGACGGCCTGCAGATCATCACGGAGCTCGAGTATGACGCGCTCGGTCGCGTGGTTGCTCAAACCACAGGAGGGACCCGAATCGAGCGCACCGTTGACGAGCAGGGGAGCACCCTGGCGGTGACGAAGGGCGCAACGGGAACCATCCGTTATCGATACGACGGGCAAGGGAAGCTCCTTTCCGAGCTGAGCTCAGGATCCGGCCGTCTCACCGAGTACGGTTACGACTCGGACGGCAACCCGCTCGAGATGCGCGTGCACCGCGAGGAAGGTCCGGCCGACGTGGCGAGCTTCACGTATGACGATGCGGGCCGGCTTGAGACGCTCACACGTCCCGGATTGGCGACCGAGGTGCTGTCATATTACGGAGACGACACGGTCGCGACCCGACAGACCAGGCTGGTGGTGAGCGGAACCCCGCTGACGATCCAGTACTCCTACGACCCGGCCAACAACCTGATCCTCCGCGACCTCGTGGGAGTCGACTGCAGCGATCTTCCGGACGACCTGCCCGTCGGTCTTGTCCTCGCCGACTGCGGTGATGCCATCTCGTACGACGCACTGTCCCGGCCGACTCGGCTGGCTCGGCGGGTGGGAGTCGGCGCCGACGACCTGGACCCGAATTCGGAGGTGGTTCTCGACCAGTACGACCTCCGGGGTCTTCCCCTGGTTGAAGAAACGGGTGCGTTGACGACCGGCTCGGTCATCCGTCGTTCTTTCGACCGCTTCGGCAACCCGAGCTCGCGGCTGATTTCGGGAGGGCTGGCGACGGGCAGCTCGCTGGCGGGCCTGGCGTTCGTATTTGACGACCTCGACCGCCCGGTCAACGTTCGTGAGTCGAGCCCGACCGGGGACCCGCTGACGGGTTCGGAGGTTGGTGCGGACCTCGTCTGGGGCGGTACGGCCCGCCTGTTTACAAGGACCACTTCGGGAGGGCTGGGAATCGGTCAGCACCAGCTTTACGAGGCGCCGGGTGGCCGTCTGAGCAACATGACGATCGCGTCGGCCCAGGACGGAACAGTCTTTGGGGGCTTCGACTACGGCTGGGACGCCCCTCGCAACCTCAAGACGAACCGCCAGGTAGTCGCCGGTGCGCAGGCATTCGCGTTGACCAGCGGCATGGGCTGGTCCTGGCAACACGACTCGGTCGACCGGTTAGTTGGAGCGCAGACGACGGCAGATGAAGGCGCCGGCGAGTGGTCGTTCGGTTATGGCGTCGGCGACGAGCTCTTGAGCATCCACGAGGTCAGCTCGGGAGTGGAGCTTTTCACAGCCGGCGCCGAGGGCCGTCCGGAAGGGCGGACCACTGCCGACGGCACGATGGCGTTCGAATACGACGCCGAAGGTCGCCGGACAGCGGACGACCGGTTCCTGTACCGCTACGACTGGCGCGGCGAGCTGGTCGAGGTCGAGGTCAGCGCGGATGCCCCGGAGCATGCGGGGGAGCGGGTTCGCTACCGTTACGATGCGGCGGGGCGGCTGCTGGCCCGCACGCTTTCCCTCGCGGATGAGTCGTTTGTCGAAAAGCGGTACTTCGTGTGGGACGGGACAGAGCTCGCCGCGGAGGTCGGCGTCAACCACCTCGACGAGCCGCTGTGGCGGAAGCAGTACGTCACCGGCGCCGGCGGTCTCGACAGTGCGCCGCAGGTGCGGGTCGAAAGGGGCTTGCACACCGACCAGCCGGACACGGTGCTTTACGGGCTGCCGCGCGACGAGCTGGGGAGCGTGCTCGGCGTGGTCGAGGACGCGGCGGTTGCTCCGGGCGACGCGCCAGCGCTGCTTTCGCGCTACCTGTACGCACCCTACGGCGAGGCCCTGGCCGAGGCGGGACCACGGCCGGTTGAAACCAGGTTCGACGGTGGGCTGGTCGAGGTGGCGGGAGAGCAACAGGACCCGGCCGTGCCGGGCTCGACCGTTCCCGGCGGGCTTCGCCTGGTGACCACAGCGCCTCTGGACGAGCTTTCGCTCGTTGACGGGGTGGTGGTGGAGTGGTTCGACCAGGATGCGGGCGGCTGGCAGGTGATGGGCGCCGCGGACCTGATCGTGGCTTCGAACCCCGACGCTGAAACGAGCCTCGCGGTGCTGGTGCGAGCGGGCTGGCAAGTCGGCCTCCGGTACCGGGTCACCTTCGGGCCCGAGCTCGAGGATGGGTTCGGACGCGGCATCGAGCTGCCCTCCGGGGAGGAAAGCGGCGTCGTGGCGGGGTTCATGGTCCCCGAGGACGGTGCTGAGCCGCCGGCCTACGCGCGCGTCTTCAGCTACGGCTTCGACTCGGCCCGGGCGGCCGCCAACGATCTCGGCGGCCGCTTCCCCGGCGGGCAAACGGTGCTGTTTCAGGGGGCATGGGTGGACCCGGTGACCGGCATCGCATACCACCGCGCTCGCTGGTACGACGCCCGCAGCTCAAGCTGGCTCGGACCGGATCCGTTCGGCAACGTCGACTCGGCCAACCGCTATGCCTTCGTCGCCTGGGGCCCCCACGTCAACACCGACCCGGAAGGCGAGATCCTGCTGACAACTATCGGGCTGGCGATCGGCGCCGGCATCGCCGTCAACTCGGCGCTCAACGATGCGGCCAACGCGATCGAGCGCGCCACCAACGAGAACCCGCACGCCAACATGCTGGCGGCGGGCGCCGTGGGCGCCGGCCGGGCGCTGGCGGGGGGAGGCGGCGCCC
>JBGMQU010000137.1:0-8718 GCA_048060725.1 Gemmatimonadota bacterium
TGGGCGAGATGATGGCGGCGGTCGGTCGATTCTTCCGCCGAGAGCCCGACCCCGAACCGCGGAAGCCGAAGTATCCGAACGACCAGCGCATGTTCCACCACGCGGCCACCGTCACCGCCGTGGGAGCGATCATCACGGGGTTGCTGATGACGTTTCGCATCGACACCTGGTTCTGGGCGAGCAATCCATATTTCCTCAGCGATGCCACATGGGGTCTGGTCTTCGTGTTGCACGGACTGTCCGGGGTCGGCCTGATCACCCTCGTGGTCGCCCACATCTATTTCGCGATCCGTCCCGAGAAGCGCTGGATGACCCGATCGATGATCAAGGGCTGGATCACCCGTGAGGAGTATCTGACCTACTACGATCCCGAGAAGTGGCCCCTCGACGGCGAAGCCGCACCGACCACGCAGGTAGGCAGCACCGGAGGATCCGACGCGTCCGGCGACCCCGAAGCGGTGGCGCCGGCGTGAAGCGCGATCAACTCGAGGCTCACATCGAGACGATCGAGAAGAGCTACGAGTTCTTTCTCGCCTACGCGGCGCAGGGCGCGCGTGACGAGGAGGCGTCGAAGGTCGGGGCCCAACTGCGGGAGTTTCTCGATCAGATGGACGACGCGCTTTCGGCGCTCGAGAACGATCTCGGGGCCATCGTCGAGAGCGAGGGCCTCGAGCCCGCCGACCGCTACCGCGCCATGATCGAGATCACGTCAGCCGACGCGGCCCGCGCCCGCGCCACCGTGAGGTTGGTGGCCGCCCAGGACGTGATCTCGTCGGAACTCATCGACAACCTCAACGCCTCGCTCCATATCCGCGTCCTCCTCACCGACCTCTTCCTGCTGGACGACGTCGTTTGACCGGGAAGCCGCTGAAAGCACCCTGGGGGGTCGTCAGAACGCGATGCCGAACGTGAGTCCGTAGACCAGCGTCCAGTTGCCATCGGCCACATCCGCGTTGATCTGAGGCCCGATCACGAAGCGGTCGAGCTCGATCTCGTAGACCGCCCCGAATCGGGCGAGGAACCCGGTTTCGTCCTTCTCCTCCCCTTCGCCCGGAACCGTCTCGATCCCCGGGCCGGCGACGAGGAAGAAGTTGCCGGCGACCCGGGCGTAGAGGGGCACCAGGAAGACGAAGTTGCGCGATTCTTCGCTGGAGGCCCATTCGGCCAGCGCCCCGAGCTTGAACCGGTCGCTCAGCCGACGCGTGTATTCCAGCCCGATCGCGACGCCGCTCTCGCTCTCTTTCCCTTCAGACGCGAGATGGGCCGCTCCTCCCAGAAACACCGCGAACGCGTTGGGCCTGTGCTCTCCTTCAGCCTCGTGCTCCTGGGCGCTGACTGCCGTCGTCATGCCGACTGACACGAGGGCGGCCACGAGCAGCGCACGCGGCGGCGAACGACGAACTACTGCGGGTAGTTTCATGATCCTCTCAATGCGTTTGGGTTGAGTTCATCTAGCAGCTGTCGGGCGCCGGGGTCGTCCGGCCACAATTCCACGATCCGGCGGGCGTACCGAACCGCCTGCTCCGTTCTGCCCGCATCGCGGGAGATGGTCGCCAGGGCCACCAGCACCTGTTGATCGAACGGGGCGCCGAGGAGGGCCCGCTCCAGGGCAGCGACCGCGCCGTCCACGTCACCGATGGAGTTCAGCGCGATTCCGTAGACGTATCCGTACCGTGCCGTCTCGGGGGCCAACTCGGCCGCCCGGGCGAGCAGGTCGACGGCCTCGTCCATCTGGCGACGACGCGTCAGAGTCAGCCCCAGCGCGTGCAGCAGGGAGGGGTCGTCCGGCACGATCTCGAGACCCTGTCGCAGGGTAGCCTCCACCTGCGAATCGACTCCCATCGCCCGGAAGAGGTCGGCCAGGTTCACGTATGCCGGAACGAAGGCGGGGTCGCGAAGCAGTGCCGTTTCGAGGGCCTCCAGGGCCTCGGCGGGTGATCCGCGAGCCGCGCGTGTGGCCGCGATGTTCAGGTATGCTTCCGGTCGCTCGGCATTGACGAGTTGCGACTCCAGAAAGGCCTCGACACCGCGCGCCACAGCGTCCGCTTCCGGGGGCGTGAGAGCATCTGCGGGCACCATGGCCAACCGGCGCCCGGCCTCGAGCCGCACGGCCCGGATCGGGTCGTCCAGCAGAGCGTAGGCCGACCGCCAGTGCTCCGCGATCGCGGCTCCATCCAGTGACTGCAGCGCCCCCAGGCGAACGAGGGGGCTCGGATCGCGGAGGGCCGCACGCAACGCTCGTCCGGTCGTGGGGCCCGCAATGCGGCCGAGCAACGAGGCGGCCGTGGCGCGCACCATGGCGGACTCGGTGGAGTCGGTGACGAGCGACGAGAGGGCGCCCGCGATCCGAGGGTCGCCGCGGCGGGCCGCGTGGATCGTGCGGCCGTAGCGGGCCCGCGTGGAGTCCACACCGAACCGGTTGGCGAGGATGTCCGCCGCCCACCGTTGCGTTTGATCCGTGTGGCAGCCCGTGCACGCGTCGGGGGCCCCGATGTCCGCCGACAGGTCGGGCCGCGGAATCCGGAAGCCATGATCCCGCCGGGGGTCGACGATCATGTAGGTCGTCGCGGGCATGTGGCAGTCGACGCACTGCGCACCCTCCGCGTCGATCGGGTGGAGCGTGTGGTCTGGCGTGTCGTATACCGTCGGAAGGTGACACCCGCCGCAGAGCGCGTTCCCCTCGGCCTTCAGTTCGGCCGTGTGCGGATCGTGACAGTCCGTGCAGGTCACACCGGCACGGTACATCCGGCTCTGGAGGAAGGACCCGTAGACATAGACCTCATCCTGAATCTGACCGTCGGCATGGTACAGGCCCTCGTCGAGCAGCGACACGCGGTGGCTGTCGAGGATCGGCTCGCCGGCCGCGTAGTCACCCGAAATCACGCCGCGCCGCGAGTGGCATCGGGCGCACGTTTCGATCTGCGTGCGCGACGAAAGAGCGACGGTACGTCGGGCGATTGACTCCCCGGGCGCGAATGTCCAACCCGCGCCGTCCTTCGACCCGAGCCGCAGGATTCCGCCACCCCCGACTCCCGGTTCGATGCGGGCGTCGGGGCCGGCGACCTCCGCCCACCGAACGTGCGCCGAACCGGGTCCGTGGCAGGCTTCGCAGGACACGTCGATCTCCGACCACGTCGTCGAGTACACGTCGGTCGCCGCGTCGTAGTTCCGCTCGAGATTGGTCGAATGGCACTCGGCGCACTGGTAGTTCCAGGTCTGATCCAGACCCGTCCAGTGCAGCGGATCGCCCGGGGCGGGCGGGTCGTCCGGATAGAGGTGAAACCAGCGCTGACCGCCATCCGCCTCGGGCCGCGCGTCCCACGCCACGTCGAGCGCCTGGTAGCGTCCCCCCGGAAACGAGATGAGGTACTGCTGTAGTGGCTCCACGCCAAACGTGTAGGCAACTTCGTACTCGCCGACCGCACCGTCAGGCCCGGCGGCCCGCACCCCGTATCCGCCGTCGCGCCGGAAGAACTCGGTCGTCCGCCCATCGATCGTGAACGTCGCGTCGTCGAAGTCGCCCAGGACCGTGGAGTCGGTGGCCGCCGCCATGGCCAGGTCGTGCTGGGACCCCATCCACGCGGCGGTTTCCTCCCGGTGGCAATCGGCGCAGGCCGATCGGCCCACGAAGGACACGGCCACGCGATCCGAGGACGACGTGCCGCAGGCCAACGCGGTAAGGGATAGCGCCGCGCAGAAGGCTCGTCTCACGCGGCTACAATACCCACACGATGAGGGTAAGCAGTCCCATGACGAGCGGATAACCCGCTCGTCCGGTCCAGTCGACGATCCGCACCAGATCGTCCCGCTCCCGCACCTTCATGAAGTTCGTGGCGGCCATCGCGCCCAGCGTCATCACAACCAGCGTCGTGCTCCAGAGCAGGTAGTAATCCAGTCGTGTCAGGTACGAGAGCCTGGGTACGAGGTCGCCCAGCATGAACCGGTAGGCGATCAGCGTGAGCATGGTCGTCACCACCACCCCGACCCGCGTAGGCACGATCCCCGGATCGATCCAGAACACCGCCCAGGCCATCAATACGACGGCGGTGACCGGAAGCAGCACCTGGATGATGTAGTACCCCAGTTTCCGGTCGGCCTCGAAAAAGAGGCTGACCCCCGAGACCACGTTCGCCCTCGGCGTCGCGCTGTATTCGCGTTCAACCAGCCCGAACTCGCCCAGATTCCAGTCGCTGATCGAAAGGGTGTCGGCTCTCAGTCGAGCAATCGAGGCGGAGGGGATGAGGTCCACGACCACTCCACCCAGCGGCGGGGCGACGACCCAGATGTTGAAGCGCTGGTGGTCGCGGGGGAAGTCGCGCAAATCCATCCGTGCCGAGAAATCCCCGGTGAGTCTCATCGAATGCTGCACGTTCCCCGCCGCATCGATCTGAACGACGTCCGGCAGCGAACTCGACACGTCACGCTCGTTCACGATGAGAAGAGTGGGAGACCATACGTCGCTGCGCGGAACTGTCCTCACCCCCGCGCCGGGGCTCGCCAGAGTCGAGTCGCGCCACGTGGCCGCGATGAACACATCGGCGAAGAAGGTCTGCTCGGACCCATCGATCTCGACGAGGTCGACGAGATACATCTCGATGGTGACCTGTCGCGGGGCGTCCGGTGGGGCAGGCTGGACTGCGCGGACTCCCTGAACGCCCACGCACAGGAACCCCAGGAGAAACGGAATCGAACGGATCGCCTTCATCCTGCCTCGTGCTCGTATCTGCAAGTGATTCTCGTGTCTGCAATTGACTGTGGTGCGCCGGACCCCGTGTCGGGCCCCGATGGCAGTTCCGGGTCGACGACCGCCAATGGTCGAGCCCGAATGGACTCGCCGCAAGGTCCGCGTGCCGAGCGTCATCCGGAGACGCGCAGGCTCCAGCCGACATAGAGCAGGCCGATCGCCACGATCCACGAACCGGCCACGCGTACGGCGATCCGGGTCCACGGACGCTCAAGGCCGACGACCAGGCCGGTGACGAGCGAGACGAGCACGAACAGACCACCCACCGTCCCCAGGAGGCCGACGAGGCCGATCCCCACGACCCCCATCTCGGCACCAGTCATCTGACCGTGTAGCAGACCGAGCCCGATCGCGAGGCCCACGCCGGCCTTCTCGCTCAGTGGTCGGTCGAGCGCGACGAGACCCCCGAGCAGCAGGAACGACACAGTGGTCGCCGCCAGCGGGGCGCTCCAGCCGAGCGTCAGCCCGACCATGCCACCGACCAGCCACGCCCCCGGGAGGACGAACAGCACGTTCCGTGCGTACGACTTCCCTCCGAGTCCCGCCAGCAGGGCCAGCGCGATGACCGGGAGGAGATCCTGCGGAGTCACGACGAGGTGACCGATCCCATCGAACAGGGGGCCCAGGCCCGTCGTCACCAGATGGGCGTAGAGCCCCGCTCCGAGCGCCGCGCCCATCAGCCGATCACCGCAGACCAGACGAACCACGCCCCCGCCAGCGCGATGCCGGACCCGATCGCGCGGAGCGCCAGCCGGCCCCGCTCCCATTTGTGAATCAGGCCGATCGCGATGCCGGCGACGTGGAGCATCCCGGTCGACGCCACGAAGCCGATCGAGTAGGCGAGCCCGTTCTGACCCTCAGGCAGCTCCACCCCGTGGGCGTAGCCGTGAAAGATCGCGAAGAACCCGACGAGCACCCCTGCCGCGGCCAGGCTCGGCCGGCGTTCGAGCGCGACCATGGCCCCCAGCGCGAGGGCCGAGAGTCCGATCCCGATCTCCGCGCCGGGGAGCGGCAGACCGAGCAGACCCAGCATGCCGCCGAACGCCATCACGACCGGGAACGTCACGGGCAGCGCCCAGATCGCCGGCTGCCCCAGTTGCGCACCCCAGATGCCGACCGCCACCATCGCGAGCACGTGATCGAGCCCCGAGATCGGGTGGTAGAGCCCGCTCAGCAGACCGGCGGCCGTGCCACCTTCATGCGCCGCGAGCGGCGATGCCGCCAGAATCATCAACCCCAGCGCCCACACGCCGGAACTCCTCAAGAACCGCCCGGCCCTCAAATCCAGCCCATCAGGATCGCCGCGCGCTGGATAAACCAGAACGCGCCCAGCGTCCCGACCGCATAACCGGGGATCAGCTCCGCCCAGCGCGGCCAGCGAATCTCGAGCGAGCGGAACGAGCGTACCAGCGCGAGCACGAGGAACACGAACCCGAGCTGGCCGAGTTCGACGCCGACGTTGAAGAAGAGCAGCGCGAGCGGAATCTCGTTCGTAGGCAGGCCCATGGCGGTGAGGCCGCTCGCGAATCCGAAGCCGTGCATGAGCCCGAAGGCAAACGCCACGACCCACGGGTGCCGGATAGTGAAACTCGTCTCGCCCCGCCACACACGGACGATCTCGGGGCCCAGGAACAGAATCGAGAGGGCGATGACCGCGTTGAGTGGAAGCGTGGGTGCGCGAGCGAGCCCCAGCGTCGCGATACCGAGCGTGATGCTGTGCGCCACGGTGAACGCGGTAATCGTCTTGATCAGCGCCTTCGTGCTCCCCACGATCAGCAGCAGGCCGAGCACGAACAACAGGTGGTCCACCCCGAGCGCGATGTGCGCGATGCCGAGCTGGAGATAGGCCCCGATCCGCGCCACCACGCCGCTGGGCCCGCCGATGACGAACGACGTCGCGTTCGGTTGGACGAGGTGGGTCTCCTGCTGCCCGTCGGCATAGTACACCCGCACGAGCACATCCGTCAGCGTGGTCTCGAGGCCGGCGATCTCGACCGTCTTGTCGGTGAGGCCGCCTTCACACACGAGGGTCGCGCGGGCTACGTAGGCCGCGCCGCGAAGCGCTTCGGAACCGATCCCCACCACCTTGCACTCGGGCGGGAAGACCGGGTCGATCTTCAGAATCAGATTGCCGCGCGCGGGCTTCTTCCAAAGGACGCGAAAGGTCCCGGGGGTCGTCTCGCGAAACTCCAGGTATCCGGGGCGCGCCTCGTGCGCGTCGGCGACCTCTGGCCCTCCGGGAAGTTCGTGCGGCGCCACACCGAACAGTGCGAAGAGCATGGCGAGCAGTGGAACGCGCAGGAATCGCCGGGCGCCCCGACGGGGACGCGAACCCCCGCTCACCGGATCACCCCGGGCAGGTCTACCGCCTCCATGCCCTCCGGCCACTCCACCGTTACGGTGTACTGTGCGAGCAGTCCATCGAAGTAGCGCCGAGCCGCCTCGCGGGTCCGCTGGCTCACCACGTCCCGCAGCACCGCGTCTCGCACCTCGGACAGCTCGGAGGGCCGATCCCCGCTGAACACGTCGAGACGGACGACGTGGAGTCCGAACGCCGAGACGACCGGGCCACTCCACTCGCCGACGGGGAGTTCGACGACCTGCGCCCCGAACTCTTCCCCGAACACAGCGAGCAGATCCCGCTCACGCATGTCGCGGTGGGCCACCGGATACATGAACGGATCGCCCATCTGCTGCGGGTCCGCCGAGGGTGTGGCCCTCAGTTCTTCCAGGATCGACAGGGCACGCCTTCGGTCCTGCTCCGGGTCGGGTCCCTGTCGAACGTAGACCTGGAGGAAGCTGGCCGTGGCCTCCTGACGGTACATGTCCATGTTCTCGTCCAGGTGTGCCTGGAGCTGGTCTTCGGTGGGCTCGAACGACTCGACCACGTCTGCGGTCAGGAATTCGAGCTTCTGCCGCATCCTCCGCCGGATGATCTGATCGTCCCGATCGAGCCCCATCGAGATCGCCTCGCGATAGAGCACTTCCTCCCTCAGATAGTCCTCGACCAGGCCCCGGAACTCGGACTCTGTTGGGGGACGCTGCCAGGTCATCCGGAAGCCCTCGATCAAGCGGTCGACCACGCCCGGCGTGATGGCGATCCGGCTCGTGGCGGGGCCCGCGCCCTCGCCCCGCACGATGCCGATTCCAAACAGGACGGCACCCAGGGCGAGGAAGTGGACCAGCGGCTCCCTCAGCAGCTTTCTCACACGGCTTCGCGAATTTCAGTCAATGGTTGCACTCCCGCCCCACTCGCCCCGTCAATTGCCCGGTGTATACCAGATCGGGCTCGTATACGCCCGCTCCTGGTGGACGGTCTCCGCCTCCTGGGGGATCTCGACGCCAAAGCGAAATGCGTCGTAGACAACCCAGCGTGGAGTGGGAATCTCGAGCACGCGGGCGTAGTAGAAGGCCCGCTGCGTGGAGTCGAAATCCGGGTCGGTCCACACCGTGCCGAGCTCGGCGGCACCGATCGTGTTGGTCCAGTTCGCGGCTTCGACATCCACGGTATTGCCGACCGGCGGTAGGACACCGCTCGCGTCCAGTTGCCGTCCCGTGGACCAAGCGACGTCGTATACCTTCTCGTGCGTGTCGCCGGCATCGTCGAGCCAACCCTTCACGATCTGGATGCGGTCGAGATTGGCACCGATCGGGTCGCGCAACGCATAGACCATGAAGCTCGGCGCGCCGTTGCCGCTCCGGGCCTGGAGATCGCTGCCCATCGGGACACCCTTTTCATAGCCACGAAACGCGGGCTGGCGGCTGTTGAGATCGCCATCGATGAAGTCCCATCCGCCAAAGAACCGCACAGACATCCGGGGCCCCGTCGTCCCGTAGACCTCCCGCCGCTCCATCGCGTCGAAGATCGACGCACGCGTGTTTTCCGTCGCCCACACCGCCGCGAGGCCCGAAGCGGCGGTCTGGTAGCCCTCGAACACTCCCTGCTCCGTCCTGGTGAACGGGTGGGTCATGCG
>JBGMQU010000138.1:0-8621 GCA_048060725.1 Gemmatimonadota bacterium
GCGGCGGCGGCCCCGGCGGGGTCTGCGACGCCCACGGCGACCCCGGACCGCGTGACGCCGGACGTGCCGGCGCCAGTGGATGCTCCGGCTCAACCGCCGGCGCGCGCCCTCGAGGACCGGGTGGAGGAAGCCAGCCCGATGCGAAAGGCGATCGCCCGTCGCCTGGTGCAATCGATCGGACCGGTCCCGCACTTCTTCCTCACGACCGAGATCGACATGGGTCGTGCGTTGGAGCTGCGTGCCGACCTCAACCGTAGAGCGAGCGAGGGGAAGATCGGCGTGAATGACCTTCTGCTGAAGGCGACGGCGGAAGCCCTCGCCCGGCACCCGGCCGTGAACGCCTCCTGGGAAGGTGAGGCGATCAGGTATCATGGGAGCGTCGACATCGGTGTCGCGGTCGCGATCGACGGCGGACTGATCACCCCGATTATCCGGGACGCCTCCGGGAAGGGCCTTCGTCAGATCTCGAACGAGGCGCGAGACCTGATTGCGCGGGCGAGAGACCGAAAACTGGTTCCCGAGGAGTACCAGGGCGCGACGTTTTCGGTGAGCAATCTCGGGATGTTCGAGATCGATCAGTTCACCGCGATCATCAATCCTCCCGAATCCGGCATCCTCGCCGTCGGCAAGACGACCGAGAAGCCAGTCGTGGTGGATGGTGAGGTCGTCGTCCGGCGACGGATGCGGGTGACCATGTCGTGCGATCACCGCGTGATCGACGGGGCGACAGGGGCGGATTTTCTGGGCACGTTCAAGGCGATGCTCGAGAATCCGCTCGAGATGATCCTCTGAGAAGGTGGCGGCTCGGTAGCCTGAGGCGTTCGTGATACCTCTTTTGTCGTAACGCCTTTACCAATACGTAAAGCGAGTATAGACGATGGCGGATGCATACGATTGCGTGGTGATCGGGGCCGGGCCGGCCGGGTACGTGAGCGCCATCAGGGCGGCACAACTCGGGCAGCGGGTGGCCGTGGTCGAGAGCGGCTCCTACGAGGGCGGGTTTGGCGGGACGTGTCTCAACTGGGGGTGCATCCCGGCCAAGGCGCTGCTCGAAAGCGCGGCACTGGCGCAGCAACTCAAGAGCCACGGTAACGAGATGGGCGTGAAGCCCATCCAGGTCGAGTACGACTACACGGCGGCGGTCGAGCGGAGCCGGGGCATCACCAAGCGGTCCACCGGTGGCGTCCAGTTCCTGATGAAGAAGAACAAGATCGACGTCTACAACGGCCGTGGGCGGCTCGCCGGCGCCGGGAAGGTGTCCGTCGAGGGCGACGAGCCCACCGAACTGAACGCGAAGAACACGGTGATCGCCACCGGTTCGGTGATGAAGACGTTTCCCGGCTTCGAATTCGATGGCCAGAAGGTGATCGGAAGCCGCGAGGCGCTGGGCCTCCAGGCGCTGCCGGGACGACTGGTCATCGTGGGCTGTGGCTTCGTCGGTGTCGAGTTCGCCGATGTCTTCAATGCGTTCGGGGTGGAGGTCACCCTGATCGAGGCGCTCGGTTCGCTCGTGCCGCTCGAGGATCCGGACATCGGCAAGACTCTCGGCCGCTCGTTCAAGAAGCGGGGAATCCAGATTCGCACCGGGACGACGGTGAAAGAACTCGACCGCTCTCAGACGCCGATGATCCTCACCGTCGAGAACGCAGATGGAAGCGAAGGGATCGAGAAGACCGACATGGTGCTCATGGCCGTGGGTCGTCGGCCCGTGACCGAGGATCTCGGCCTGGAGGAGAACGGCGTCGAGATCGAGGGCGGATTCGTCAAGATCGACGAATGGTGCCGGACGACGGCCCCTGGTGTCTACGCGATCGGAGATGTGGCGGGGCAGCCGATGCTCGCGCACGTGGGGTCACACGAAGGGATCGTGGCCGCCGAGCACCTGGCCGGTCAGCCGAACCACCCGATGCGATACGACAACATCCCGTCGGTCGGGTATTGCCACCCGGAGATCGCGTCGATCGGAATGAGCGAGGAGCAGGCGCGGGAGGCGGGCCACGACGTCATTACGGGCACATACCCCCTCACGGCCCACGGACGCGCCCTCACGGCTGCCGCAAACGAAGGGTTCGTCAAGTTTGTCGCCGACGCGAAGTACGGGGAGGTCCTCGGGGCCCACATGATTGGGCACAACGTCAGCGAGTTGATCGCCGAGGTGGGGCTGGGCCGTGAACTCGAGACGACCCTGGATGAAATCGCCGGGCACGCACACGCGCACCCGAGCATGGCCGAGGCCGTCATGGAAGCCGCGTTCGCCGCGCTCGGGCGGGCGGTCCACATCTGACGATGGCTCGAGTCGTATGGCGAGACCTCGGTCTGGTGCCCTACGACGAGGCCCTCGAGCTGCAACGAGAACTCGCGAAGGCGAAGAGGGAGGGCATCGTCCGCGACGACATCCTCCTTTTGCTGGAGCACCCCCCCGTCATCACCCGTGGACGTTCGGCGTCCGTCGCGCACCTCGTCACCGACAAGTCGACGCTCGATGATCATGGTGTCTCCGTACACGAGATCGAGCGAGGGGGAGACGTTACGTATCACGGCCCGGGACAGCTCGTGGGCTACCCGATCTTCGATCTCAGGCGATTCCGTGAGGATCTGCACTGGTATCTTCGCAGCCTCGAGGAAGTCCTCATACTGACGCTCGGGTCTCTCGACGTTGGCGCGGCCCGGGCGGAAGGTCTCACGGGCGTCTGGGTCGGACCGGGGGTCGACGAGCGGGAACTCGGGCCCGACCGATCCATCGATGCCGATTCAGCCCCGGAGATGATGCGTTCGGGCCACATCCGGAAGATCGCCTCTATCGGCGTACACGCGAGCCGGTGGATCACGAAGCACGGGTTCGCGCTCAACCACGGCGCAGAGGCGCTCGAGGGGTTCGAGTGGATCGTCCCGTGCGGGCTGGACGGAGTGACCGTCACCAGCCTGGAGTCGGAGGGCTGCCGGATCACCATGGATGAACTGAAGCGACGAATCGTTCGCGGATTCGAGTCGGTATTCGAGGTGACGATCCGCGCGAGCGACGCCGACGAGATCTGATACCCACCGAAACCTCTTTCCTCTTCCCTCGTGTCAGGCCGAAATTTGGTATGGCACTTGCCCCTAACAGGCGAAACTCTCCCTTGAGAAAGGTGTTCCGTGCCCCTCACAGGCGACCCGTAGGCCGTGCCAGCCCCCGTCTCCGGAGGATCTTCGTCTCCCACGTGGATTCTCGGCATATCCGCGTTCTACCACGACAGCGCGGCGTGTCTGCTACGGAATGGCGAGATCGTCGCTGCGGCACAGGAGGAACGGTTCACCCGTAAGAAGGGGGATCCCGACTTCCCGTCGCACGCCGTCGAGTATTGTCTGAGCCATGCCGGGATCGGCTCATCGGACCTCGATTTCGTCGGATTCTACGACAAGCCCCTGCTCAAGTTCGAGCGGATCCTGGAGACGTATTTCGGCGTGGTTCCGGCTGGCTTTCGCTCGTTTCTGATGGCCGGTCCGCTGTGGATCAAGGACAAGCTGTACATCGACCGGCAACTGCGACGCGAGCTCGGGTACGACGGCCAAATTCTGTACGCGGAGCACCACGAGTCGCACGCGGCGAGCGCCTTCTTCCCGTCTCCCTTCGAGGACGCCGCGATCCTGACCATGGACGGGGTCGGCGAATGGGCCACGGCGTCGATCGGCCGTGGCACCGGCAGCGACATCGAGATTCTCAAGGAGTTGCACTGGCCCGACTCGCTCGGACTGCTCTACTCGGCGTTCACGTATTACACGGGCTTCAGGGTCAACTCGGGCGAATACAAGGTCATGGGGCTCGCCCCATACGGCGAACCGCGCTTCGTCCAGACGATCCTCGAGCACCTCATGGACCTTCGGGACGACGGCTCGTTTCGACTCGATCAGAAGTACTTCAACTATCTGTCGGGTCTGACCATGACGAGCCGTTCCTTCGACGAGCTGTTCGGGGCTCCGCCCCGCAAGCCGGAGTCCCCGGTTACGCAGCGAGAGATGGACCTCGCCCGTTCGGTACAGGACGTGTGCGAGGAGGTCATGCTTCGCATGGCCCGCACCGCCCGAGAGCTTACCGACCTACCCAATCTGTGTCTCGCCGGCGGCGTCGCCCTCAACTGCGTCGGAAACGGACGGGTTCTTCGTGAAGGCCCCTTCGACAACATCTGGATTCAGCCCGCGGCCGGCGACGCGGGGGGCGCGCTGGGCGTCGCTTCGCTGATCTGGCACCGCCACTGTGGCGGCGCCCGCTCGATCAACGAGCGCGATTCGATGAAGGGGAGCTATCTGGGCCCGTCGTTCACCCCCGAACAGATCCGAACGACGCTCGACCGACTCGGCGCGACGTATCGCCAGCTGGACCGTGACGACTTGATTAGCGAGGCCGCCGAAATCCTCGGGTCTGACCGCGTTCTGGGGTGGTTCAACGGCCGGATGGAGTTCGGCCCTCGTGCCCTCGGCGCGCGCAGCATCCTCGGCGATGCGAGGAGCCCCCGGATGCAAAAAATCATGAACCTCAAGATCAAATATCGCGAGAGTTTCCGACCGTTCGCACCCAGCGTGGCGTACGATCGCGTGAGTGACTATTTCGAGCTCGATCGCGAGTCGCCCTACATGCTGCTCGTGGCGCCGGTACGAGAGGAGCGGCGGATCCCGCTGACCGAAGACCAGCAGGGCCTGTTCGGTATCGACAAGCTAAACGTGCCACGGTCGGATATCCCGGCCGTCACCCACGTGAACTATTCGGCCCGGGTGCAGTCCGTACACCCGGACGACAACCCCGACTACTACGCGCTGATCAAGGCCTTCGAGGGCCGGACCGGGTGCGGTGTGATCGTGAACACGTCGTTCAACGTCAGAGGCGAACCGATCGTCTGCACGCCCGAGGATGCGTACACCTGCTTCATGCGCACGGAGATGGATCATCTTGTCCTGGGCCCGTTTCTCCTCGACAAGAGCGACCAGCCCGAGTGGGTCGAGGAGACCGACTGGCGCGAAGAGATCGAGCTCGACTGATGGCGGCGCACAGTGGCGGCGCGAAATCGCGCTCGGAGCTGCGATCGTTCGGCCTCACGGTCGGCGTCGCGTTCGGCGTCCTGGCCGGGATCGCGATCTGGCGCGGCAACTCGACCGCGGCGACGGTGTTCGGCTCCATTGGCGGGGTTCTGCTCGTGGGAGGCCTTGTCGCTCCCGGGGTGCTCGGCCCGGTGGAGAAGGCGTGGATGGGCCTCGCGCACGTGCTCTCGAAGGTCACCACACCGATCTTCCTCGGAATCGTTTATTTTGTGGTACTGTCACCAGTGGGACTGGTGCGCCGCGTGGTCGGGAGACACCCGTTGCGACACGAGCCCAAGGACGGCAGCTACTGGCGCGACCGGGCAGATGCGCCGCCCAGCGATATCGAGAGACAGTTTTGACTCCGATGGCAATCGAGGTGGACGGATGAGTCTGGTAAAGGAGCTATGGGCCTTCATGCGGGTCCGGAAGAAATGGTGGCTGGGCCCCGTGCTCGTCGTGCTTCTCCTCGTCGGGACGTTGCTGGTGTTCGCACAGGGTTCGGCGTTGGCGCCGTTCATTTACACCATCTTCTAGGAAGCCTCGCGGGCAAGTACTGCACGCCTGGAAAACGGTCAGGCAGTGGCGGACCTCTTCGACATACTGGGCCCAAGCATGATCGGGCCCTCCAGTTCGCACACGGCCGGGGCTAGCCGGCTCGGTTTCGTCACGGCGTCGTTGCTGGGCGAGCGGCCGGAGCGGGCCCTCATCGAGTTGCACGGCAGTTTCGCCATGACCGGCGAAGGTCACGGGACGAAACGGGCGATCGTGGGCGGTCTCCTCGGGATGCGACCCGACGACCCCGGCCTCAGAGACAGCCTCGAACGTGCCGCCGACGCGGGGCTGCAGTTTTCCTTCGCGAGCATCGATCTCGGAGACGAAGCCCACCCAAATACCGCCCGGATCCGGGCCGCGGGCGCAGAACGGGAAACCTGCATGCTCGGCTGCTCGGTCGGAGGTGGCCGAGTCCTCGTGCAGGAGATCGACGGGATGAAGGTGTCGCTGTCCGGCACCATGCCGACGGTCGTGGTCCTGGCGGATGACGTGCCGGGCACGATCGCCGAGATCACCGGGATGCTGGCCGACCGTGGACTCAACCTCGCGACCATGAGGGTCGATCGGACGGGACGCGGTGAGCGGGCGCTCATGACGATCGAGGCCGACGGGACGATCCCGCCGGAACTCGCGGCAGAGCTCTCGGACCGACCCTGGGTGCACTGGGTGCGGACGCTGGGACGGCTCGATTGACCGTTACGATCCGGGGCTGCAGCGTCCGTCACGCGACCTGCCGTATTTCTTCAAAAGCCTTTTCAAAAGCCTTTTAGCCGTGTTCAAATCCTTCGACGAATGGCGACGGCGCGCGGAATCAGACAACGAGTCGCTGGCTGCCGCAGTCCTTCGACGCGAGATGCACAACTCGCAAACGACCGAAGACGAGATCCGAGGGCGGATCGTCGACACGCTCGACGTCATGCGCCGCGCGATCGATGAAGGCCTGTCGAGCGACCAGCCGAGCCCGACGGGCATGACCGGCGGCCGGGCCCGTCGCCTGGCGTCGGGGGAAGACTCGCTCATCGCCCCCGCCTTCCGCGGGCTCATGGCCCGTGCGATCGCCACGCTCGAAGTAAACGCACGCATGGGGTTGATCGTCGCCGCGCCCACCGCGGGGGCGGCGGGAATCGTTCCGAGCGTGCTTCTCACGATGGCGGAGAGCCGCGGATGGTCCGAGGATCAGATGGTGGACGGGATGCTCGTCGCCGGCGTCGTCGGGGCCATCATCGCACACCGCGCGTCCCTCGCCGGCGCGGGTGGCGGCTGCCAGGCCGAAACCGGCAGCGCGGCAGCCATGGCGTCCGCCGCGGTGACACACCTCGAGGGCGGGACGTCGGAACAGGTGGGGGAGTCGATCGCGCTGACGATCCAGGGGATGCTCGGGTTGATCTGCGATCCGGTGGCCGGGCTGGTCGAGATTCCGTGCGCGTATCGGAACGCGACAGCGGCGGTCCAGGCGGTCGCCGCCGCCGAGATGGCGCTGGCGGGGCTGGATTTTCCCATCCCGGTCGACGAAGTCCTCGACGTCATGGGAGAGGTCGGCCGAAAGATGGACGTGCGCTACCGCGAGACTGCACTCGGCGGCCTCGCGACCACGCCGACCGGCCAACGCATTGCAGAAGAGGCCGGTATGCCCGAGCTTGTCGCGCTCCAGAGGAAGGGTGGAACGCGCGGGGAAGACTCCGCCCGGCTCGGGCCCAGCTAGCGGGCACGGGGTAGCTGAGACACGGGAGAAGATCTTTGGACTCGACGATGACGACGATTCTCGTGGCCCTTATTGCGACCACCCTGGCCGTTTCGGTTCTTATCGGGACGCTCGCGAAGCTCACCATGAAAGAGTTCGCGGCGCAGACCGTCTTGATGCTGTCGGTCGGGATGGTGTTTTTCGGACTGGTCGCCCTGCTGCCGGGGCCGCACTACTAGGGTTCTTCAGCAGCCTCCTGGCCCGCGCGTCAACCCCGTTCCACCTCCTCGAGCACCCTGAGGACGTTCTCCCCCAGGATCTTCACGACATCCGCCGCCGAGTACCCGCGATCGACCAGTTCGGCGGTGAGGGCCGGCAGCTTCGAGACGTCCTCCATCCCTTCCGGAAGCATCGGTACGCCATCGAAATCCGATCCGATCCCCACGTGGTCCACGCCCGCCACGGCCACGATGTGATCGATGTGGTCGGCGATCGTCGCCACGGTTCCGCGCGACGAGAGCCGTGACCGATACCATTCATCCATGGCCGCGGAGAGCGTCACAGGGTCGGAGTTCTCCGCGCGCATGCGCGCCTCCTCCCGAAACAGATCCACGACGCTTCGAGCCCCGTCGGGGGTGAGGAAGCCCGAAAAGAAATTCACCATGACGACGCCGCCATTCGCGGCCACACGCTCCAGCACGTCGTCGGGGACGTTGCGGGGGTGATCCGCGAGCGCCCGAGCCGAGGAGTGCGAGAAAATCACAGAGGCGGACGTCACGTCGAGAACTGCGCGCATCGACTCGGCCGTCACGTGCGAGATGTCGACCATCATGCCGAGCCGGTTCATCTCGACGATGACCTCGCGGCCGAAGTCGGACAGCCCGTGACTCCGCGGACCGTCTCCGGCCGCGTCGACCCAGTCGAGCGTCGCGGAGTGGGTCAACGTCATGTACCTGACGCCGCGTTCGTAGAACTCCGCGAGGTTCGCGAGCGAGTTGTCGATCGCGTGTCCGCCTTCCACGCCGATCATCGAGGCGATCCTGCCGGACGAGACGACCCGCGAGACGTCGGCGGTCGTGACGGCGAGCTCGAGGTCGTCGGGGTAACGCTCGACCAACCGACCGATCAGATCGATCTGCTCGAGCGCGACTCGAGTGGCCTCCCCGCCGGCAAAATGCACGGGCACGTAGGCCGCCCAGAATTGCACGTCGATGCCGCCTTCACGCAGCCGCGGGATATCGGTGTGGCCGTCGTCCGACCGCTCATCGAGTCTCACCGCGCCGAGGTCGAGTCCCCCTGACTCACGGAGCCGCCACGGAAGATCGTTGTGACC
>JBGMQU010000139.1:0-8593 GCA_048060725.1 Gemmatimonadota bacterium
CTTCGCGGGCTGCCTGCTCGACCGGCCTTCGTCTGGTCCGGACCCCTTCGGGGCAGGATCTCGCTGGCCCGTGGGCTTCTGATCCTCTCGCCGCGTCGAAGGTTCTCGGCCTTGCTGTCCACCTCGACCCCGGCCACCTCGACTCCGTCCGCTCCCCCGGCTTTGCTGATCACTCCGGCTCTGCTGCTCACCCCGGCTCTGCTGCTCACCCCGGCTCTGCTGCCCACCTCGGCTCTGCTGGCTACCTCGGCTCTGCTGGCTACCCCGGCTCTGCTGGCTACCTCGGCTCTGCTGGCCGCCTCGGCCACCCTCGCCGCCGCGTCCCCGCGATCCGTCTCTCTCCGCCGACCTGGTACGCTCCGTCGGTTCCCGAGCCTCTGGCGCCGGCTCGCTCGCCGTCTCCTCCGGCGCCCTGGGGCCCGGAGTTTTGGACTTCCCGAGAAGACGATCGAGAAGGCCGCGCTTGGCCGGCTTCGCCGTTTTGGCCGATCCGCCGGTCGTCGATGACGACGATTTTGGGGCCGAGGGCTTCCCGCTCGACCGCTTGCCGCTCGGCGCCGGAGAAAGATAGAAATTTCCGTCCGCGCGGTGTTCCAATGTCACCACGCCGTCCTCCGCGGCCTGCTTCAGGAACAGGCTGAACTTCGGGAAGCCGAGCCGGCCCTCGTCGAACTGCGCATCACGAGCGATCAGCTTCCGCTTCGCCATGGAGTCTCGCACAGCGGATTTCCCATCGTGAAGCTCGGCCACGACGCTCACCAGGGCGTCGTAGGCGTCCTCCAGCGCTCCGGAGGTGTCATGCCCCCCGGAACTCTCTGGAGCGGGCCGAGGCGTCCCGGAGCGCCCTTCTCGGCCTCCTGAGCCGGCTCTCGCTGCGGGCTTGCTCTCCGACCGTCCGGAATCGCTCCGAGACCGGCCGCGCCCGCCACGTCGTTTCCGACCCCCTGACGAACGCGACGTGCCGGGCGGCGCCTTCGCCTCTGAAACCGGCGCCCCCTCGCCGCTGTCCAGCACCTCGGATCCGGCCGCTACCTCGTATTGCCCGTTTTGGCCCTTTCGCATCTCGATGAGGTCACGATGAGTGGCCTCGGCCAGGAACCGATTGAACTTGGCGAACCCGGCCCCCTTCTCGTCGAAGGTCGAATCGATCTCGAGCATGACCTGCTTGAGCCGGTCAGACCGCATGACGTCGCCTCTCTCCACCATCCTGCGGATGGCTTTGGAGACGAGAACCCACGGATCGTGTCTCTCCGCACTCACCTCGTCCGCCGAAACGAGCCCCGACACCTGACTGTAGCTGTAGTACTCGTCGCAATTCTGGACGAGGATATCGGAGGCCGACTCCTGAAGACCCACCCCGATCACGTACTTGCCGTATTCCTTGAGCTTCAGCACGAGGCTCGAAAAATCGGAATCGCCCGACAGCAGGATGTAGGTCCCGATCTCGGGGCGGATGAACACCAGCTCGCAGGCGTCGATCGCGAGTCGGATGTCCGTCGCGTTCTTCTTCGAAGAGCCGTAGGCCGGCGCGAAGATCAAATCGATCGACGCCTCCGACAGCGGCACGATGTACTGCGGGTATCTGCGCCAGTCCGCATAGGCCCGTTGAACGGCGATCTTTGCGCGAATGACTTCGGAATCCAGCAGGTTTCGGAGTTCCTGGCCCAGATTGGACCTGATCCCCATGGTGACGTTGTCGAAATCGATCAGCAACGCCGCAGTCTCGGTGGGAACTGTTGTTTCTGGCGCGCGATGGGCCGCGCGCGTGTACTCTCGGTTCATATTCTCGTTTTTCTCGCTTTGAGCGAGCGAGCCGGCCTGGCGGCGATTCGAGAAGGCCCCTCGACCTCGCCCCCGGCACTCCGAGGGGGACGGCACGAGCGGTCTCGTCAACGGTTCGCTCTGGTAATCCTGCCTGTTTGTTTTGGTCGGTCGGGCGGCCTCGAGGCGGGGGCGGCCCCTCCTTGCGGGGCGGCTTCTCCGTGCCTCAAACCGGCTCGCCGGAACCGGACGCTTCCTCCACTCGAACGACGCGGGCCAGTTCCACCCGGCGCGCGCGCTCGTCGGTGTTCTCCGGGAACTCCTCCATGAACTGGATTCGATCCGGCACCTTGTAGTCGGCCAGCGACTCGTACACGTAGCCGCGTAGCTCTTCCGCCGTGATCAGCGCCCCCTCGACCGGCTTCACGCAAGCGCAAACCAGCTCTCCGAGGACGTCGTTGGGGATGCCCAGAACCGCCGCATCCTCCACGGCAGGGTGCGATCTGAGCAGAACCTCGATCTCCTGCGGGTGAACGTTGTACCCCCCGCGGATGATCACGTCGCTCGATCGACCAACGATATGCAGGTATCCCTCGGCGTCGATCATTGCAAGGTCCCCGGTCTTCAGGAACCCGTCAGCGGCCAGTACGCCGCTCGTCTGGGTCGGCTGGCGGAAATACCCTTTCATCACGTTAAACCCGCGGATCGCCAGCTCTCCGACCGACTCCGCGGGTAGTGGTCCACCGCCGCTATCCCGAATCTCGAGTTCGACTCCCTCGATCGGCTTGCCCACGGTCTGGAACCGTTTGGCAGGCGGATCGGACGGCTGAGTGATCGAAACGGTCGGAGACGTCTCGGTCAGCCCGTACGCGATCTCGAGCTCCGGCACGAGCCGCTCACGCACGGCGCAGGCCAGGTCTTCGGCGACGGGCGCTCCGGCGACGATCCCCGTCCGCAACGTCGGCAGGTTTCGTGGATTCGCGTCGAGTTCGCGCAGGGACATGACGAACATGGTCGGCACCCCGGAAAACACCGTCACGCCGTGACGCTCGATCAGATCGAAGGCTCCCGCCGCGTCGAAGCGTTCCTGCAGCACGACCGCCGAACCTGAAGCGACGGCCGTCAGCAGAACGGCGGAAAGGCCGAAGATGTGGTAGAGCGGAACACAACACAGAGCGACGTCCTCCCGAAGCCCCAACTTTTCAGCCGTCGCGACCGCCGTCCGCACCAGGTTGTCGTGGGAAAGAACGACTCCCTTCGGCGTTCCCATCGTACCCGGCGTATACAGGATCGCAAAGGACTCGTGGGGCGATTCGATTTTCGCCGGGGCCAGCTCGCGTCCTCTTCCGAATGACACGACGTCCTCGAACTGGAAGATCCGATCGTCGTACCACAGATCCTCCTCCCCGACCGTCACGAGATACTGAAGATCCGGCAAGTCGATGAGCATCGTCTCGAACAGCTGCAGATAATCCACCCCGTCGTGTTCCTCCGCGGTGATCACGAGCGATGCCTCCGAATTGCGCAGCATGTACTGCAGTTCGCGGGTCGAGTATCCGGGATTCAGGGGCACGATGGTCGCGCCGAGTTCGGACGCGGCCAGAACGGCGACCGCGAACTCGGGCCAGTTCGGAAGCACGATCGCGACCCGATCCCCCGGTTCCACACCGAGTTTGCGGAGCCCGACGGCGAACGCCCGCGTCTGCGTCGCCACCTGGCCGTAAGTCCAGCCAGCGTCGCGATACCACAGAAACGGTGCGTCGGGTCGCGTCTCTGCCTGAGTGCGGAAGAGGTCTGCTACGGTCAGCGGTGGATCCTCGTGGAGTACCTGCGGGTCAACGGCGGTCGATCGATACCGGTGGAGTCGATTCGGGTCCAAGACAATGTCAGGGTTTGGAGGCCGGACGTAAAGCGTCGGCGAGCGGCCCCTCGAGTGCGTCGTCGTCGAGCGCGATGGTGTATCCGCCGTTCGGGTCGCGTACGACGGCCCCCAGGTGCTCGAGAAACACGCAGCGGGGACGGGCGGCTCGGGACTTCTTGTCCAGGACCATGGCCTCCGCCACTTCGTCGTGGCGGCGCTCGGTCTCCCACTCCCGATCGAGTCCACACGCCTGCAGGAGACGAACGATCCGCTCTGCGGTGCCGGTCTCGGTGATGCCCAGAATCTCGCCCAGTCGCGCCTCTACTCGCATCCCGGCGGCTACGGCCTCTCCGTGAAGCACCGTGTACCCCTCCAACGCCTCGAGCGCGTGCCCGACCGTGTGTCCGAAGTTGAGAATCGCCCGCCGTCCCGATTCGGTCGGATCACCGGCGACCACGTCCATCTTGTGAGAGACCGTCCGGCGAATGAGTTCGGCCAGCGTGTCGATGTCTCCTCCGGTCAGATCCGCAGCTCTGTCCTCGATCCAGTCCCAGAGCCCCACGTCGAGGATGGCGGCGGTCTTGATTCCTTCCGCCAACCCGGCGAGCCGCTGCATGCGCGGAAGAGTGCCGAGGACCTCCGGATCGATCACGACCAGCGCAGGATGGTGAAACGCCCCGACGAGGTTTTTCCCCGCGTCGGTATCCACACCGGTCTTCCCGCCCACCGAGCTGTCGAGCATGGCGAGAAGCGACGTCGGCACCTGGACGACGGGGAGGCCCCTCATATAGGTCGCCGACACGAAACCGGCGAGGTCACCCGTGACTCCACCGCCTACGGCGAGGACCGCCGAGTCGCGACCGACGCCGGCGGCGAGCATGCGGTCGGAGAGAGCGATCCACTCCTCGCGGTTCTTGTTCCACTCTCCGGCCGGGAATTCGAAGAGATCCGCCCGGTGTCCGTCTGCCGTGAGGGCCTGAACGATGTCGGCAGCGTACAACGAGGAGACGTGGGAATCGGCGATCACCACGTACCGGTGCGCGGGGACGGCCGCCGACACGCGATCGCTCAATCGCCCGAGCGCCCCGGCCTCGATGATGATGTCGTAGGCCTGACCGCACGGAACCCGGACCCGCAGCGCCGAATCAGTCGCGCTCAGTCGGCCCTCCTCAGCCTTCTAGTTGCCGGACAGCTCCACCGCGAGCAGCGCGGACGGGACCTCCACTCCATCGGGCCGATCGACGATCACCACCGTAACCCGCCCATCCTCGAGCGACTCCCCGTGGTCGATCTCGACCTCGACGATCCGTTCTCCCTCTCCGTATCGGGCAGCGTACGCGAGTTCCGCCGCCGATGCGAACTCGACCGCGTCCTCGCGCGCATCCCACACGCTGACCCAGACGAAAACTTCGTCGTCGGCGCGCCTCAGCAGACGATACGCATCCCCATCCCACCCCGCTGCAGCCTCGTCGGCATCGTCCTTCACGTCGAGGAACTCGCGAAGAAACACGCGCGTTTCGAACTCTCCCAGGTCGCTCGAGTAGACCTGCTCCCATCCATTCCCCGCCGGCTCGACGAACTCGACGAAGGTCGGGGAATCGCGGTCGATCCAGCGCTCGACGTGGAGGATCTGCTCCGTCGACTCGGGAAGCTCATCGCCGAACGGGAGAGGGCGCTCCGGCCTTCTCGTCCAGCTGCGCTGCAGGAACAGTAACCCTCCGATGTACGGGAACATCAGCCCCTCCCGAATCACCGCAGGCGCGGCGGCAAGCACGTCCGCAGACCCGAAATCCCCGAGTGCAGCCAGATCGATGGCCTCGAGGGTCGGCCCGAGATCCGGCATCGCCGTCAAGTCGGCCTCACCGCCGGTCATCTGGCCGAACTGCCACTCCATCATCGAATAGGTCGCATGACCCTCCACCGCTGCCTGGTACGCGCCAACGGGGTCCGAGCGACCGCCGAACGATGACGACAGCGAGTCGAGCGACACATACTGATCCTGGAGGGCGTGAACGAGCTCGTGGGCCAGGACCGGGGCGAGATCCGCCTCCGGGACGCGATCGTGTACGAAGAGGGTGTCGCTGACGGGGTCGTAGTACCCGATCACCTGCTCCTGCAGCAGGGCCGTAAAGAGTTCACGCAGATCGATGTCCGCCGGTACGAGCCCCAGGCGGGCGTACACCGCGGTCAGGGCCATGGCTTTTTCGTCCGACAGCTGAGTCTCGAGTTGAGCCTCGAGGTAGGCCCTGAGACGCGCCTCGTCGGTCACAGCGACGTTGAGGGGCGCCGTGGCCGTCATGCCGCTGGTACGCTCGACGGCCGGCTGGATCTCCGCCAACATGCGCGCCAACGTGGAATCTGCGAGCAAAACTGACGCGCCACCGCTCGTCTGCCCCGCTGGAGGCGACTGCCCGTCGACGCAAGAGACGCCCGCCACCGCGCAGATCACGGCGAGCAACGCCTTCTCCCTGAGCTTGATTCCCCTCACGATCCCCCTCCTCGTTCCCCATCCGCCGATCTGGAGCCGCGCAACCGCATGTCGGTCAAGCGGATACCGCCTGCATCGACTCCGACGGCGAGTCGCCCGATCGACTGGCCCAGCGCAACATGCTGCCAGTTTGGGGCCAGTTCCGCCAACGGAACGAGTACGAACGGACGCTCGTGAAGCCGTGGGTGCGGAATCGTAAGCGACGGCGTGTCGAGCACCTCCTCCCCGTAGAGCAGAAGGTCGAGGTCGATCGTCCTGGGGCCGAATCGGGGCCCCTCTCTCTCTCGTCCCCCCTCGCACTCGATCTGACGCATGCGCGCGAGCAACTCCGAGGGGCCCAGATTTGTGAGTCCGGTGCAGCAGGCGTTGAGAAACATCGGCTGATCGAGAACGTGCAGTGGCTCGGTCTCATAGATGCGTGAGAAACTGGGGCGCACGAGCAGGCTGCCGAGCGCGTCGGCGGCCAGACGCAGATTCGCCAGCCGATCGCCCATGTTGGACCCGAGTCCGAGCGCTACCGCCGTTTGCGGAAACCTTTGGGCCACGCGAGATGTATGTGGTAGATTGAGGTCGTGGTTCATGAGGTCGGGATGCCGTCTTTCTTCGGACACGGACGTCCGTGAACACCAAACCATCAGTACGCCATTATCACGCGGTTCGCACCCTCGGGGCACTGGCGCCCGGTGCGCTCGCGAGTTCCGCTCTTCTGGTCGCGACCCTCGATCTGGCCGCCCAGCAACTCAACCCCGATCTGATTCGCGCCGAGTGCGAGGTGGTCCACGAGATTCCGGATCAGTCGATCATGTTCGGGCAGATTACGGATGGCCGCAGTGGTCTGCCGATTCCAGGGGGAACCGTCTATCTGGAATGGGTGACCGTCAGTGGTGACGCGGACTCGACCTTTAACTCCACTTCGGCCGAGACCACCGATGGTTCGTTCATCTTCTGCGACGTCCCTCAAGACACGCGGATTGTCGCGTACGCGACCGCCCTGGGCGGACGCAGCGGGACGGAAGAGTTCCTCTTCCGCGGCGGAGAATCGGAACGGCGCGACCTGCAGATCACGCTCCATCAGATCCGGTCCGGCGTCACAGGTCATCTCCGGGATTCCGAATCGGGCGATCCAATCGTCGGAGCCACGGTCTCCGTTCCCGGCACCGACCTCACGGCCCTCACGGACGAAGACGGGCGCTTCGCGATCCCCAATGTCCCCATCGGGAGCCACGACTTCATCGTCCGGCACATCGCCTACGGTGAGCCGCGGCTGCGACTCACCGTCGAGAACGGTCAGTCGACCCACATTACGGCCCGCCTCGATCCGCAAGCGATTGCCCTCGAACCCATAGCGGTGGAAATCTCGACGAGGCCGGTGTGGCTCGAAAACCGAGGATTCTATCGCCGCCAGGAGCTGAGCCTCGGCCAATTCGTGACGCCCGAGATGATCAAACGGCGTTCTTTCGCGCGGTTCAGTGAGGTGCTTCAGGCAGTTCCGGGCCTGATCGTCAGGACGATTTGTTCGCCCCGATGCTTCCAGCAGATCGGGATGGCGGGTGCGACACAGGGGGGGTGCATCCCGACGTTCTACATGGACGGGCGCACGATGCACGTACGGCCGGCGCCGCGAAGCTCCCGGTTCGAGCCGGAGGGGTTGATCGACCTCGACGCGCTGGCCACGCCACACGACCTCGCGGCCGTCGAAGTGTATCGCAGTATCGCCGAAACGCCGCCCGAGTTCTTCGGTCGCTGCGGGTCGATCGTAATCTGGACGAAACGGGGGGGCGGTTAGCTCGGGCTAGCTTTCCGGGACTTCCAGCGCGATACCCGACTGGTCGATGGGCACGACGCTCTCCGCTTTGGGGTCGAAGTCCACTGAGTCGGCGGGTCCGACAACCGGGACTGTTCCCACACCGCAGCCGGTCATGCTGAATCCGGTCAGACCGATCAGGAGCGCCATGACGGCAATCGCTCCCATGCTTTTCTTCGTCATTGGTCGTCGCTTCCTTCCAAATCTTCATCCGGCGAGCGCCCCCGCATTTGCGGAGCGCTCTACTGAAAGATGGTCAACGTCGCTTCCGATGTCCAACGTCCGGGACTCCAGAATTATGACGACGTTCCCGACCGCTTCGTCACCGAACTGAACCCGGGACGGCGATCGATCAGGCCACCCCACGGTGGACAACCACAAGGCTCCCGGGCATGTGGGGGAAACACTCCCGGGCATGTGGGGAGAAAAAAAAGAGGCCGCCACCGAAGTGACGGCCTCTTGAACGAGCCCGGTGCGCGAACGCGACCGGGCTCGCATCGAACGGACTAGCGAATCACGAGATCGCTGGCCTTGGTGCGATTCAACTCGGTACGCTGCCGCTGGAAGCCGGTCAGCGCCAGTGCCGCGCGTTCGAGCGCGCTGTTCAGGTCGCCCGGGATGATCGCCGGAGCGGTACCCGGAGGCGAACCCGCGGGCCCACCGAACGTGTACAGCGGAA
>JBGMQU010000140.1:0-8346 GCA_048060725.1 Gemmatimonadota bacterium
CCAGCGGTTGTTTCCCGATCGGGAGCTGACCGAAGTACCGTTCGAGCATCCCGTGTACCACATGTTGTACGAGTTTCCGGAGGGCCTCCCAAAGATCCACGAGCACGACGGAGATCCTGCTCAGGGCTTCGGCATCTTTCTCGACGGACGCATCGCGATTTTCTACAGCTTCCAGTCCGATCTGGGCGACGGCTGGGAGGACGAGGCGGTACACGGAGACACGCCGGAAGTGCGGGAACAGGCGATCCGGATGGGTGTCAACCTGTTTCTGTATGCGCTGTCCTCGACGACCGCTCGGTAGTGCTCGACTCCGAGCGGTCGTGACCGACGCTCGGAGCGGCGGGTAAACGGCGTCGGCTCAGTCCTCCGCGGCAGGATCGTCAGTCGGGGCCACGAGGTCACGGCCGGCGATCGAGCGTGACCTCGTGCGGAGCGCGATCGCGCCGATCACGGCCGTCGCCGGCATCCAGGCCTGTGGCGGCAGGTTCCACGGCCCGAACTGCACCGTCCACGACCCGACCGTCTGTAAGAGGGGTATGAAGACTCCGCTCGCGATCATCGGCGACTCCTCCCTTATCCGGCGAACTTCCCGGACACCGCCATTAGCGCAAGGATGATGCTCGTCGCAATAAAGAGACCCCACGAAAACACGCCCGTCAACAGCTTATTGTCGAACTTCAGGTGCATGAAGAACATCACGACCAGCGCGACCTTGACCGACATCATGACCATGAGGACCGGAAGGAGCATCGGCGCAAGCGCTTCGACGTAGAACACCATCAGCTCCATGGCGGTCAGCACGGCAAGGATCACCGCGATCGCGACGTAGACTCGGTTGCTGGGGTGTCCCGCACCTGTGTCGTGCGACATCAGCCTCGCTCCTCCCCTCTCTCGACCGGGCTCAACTGAGCAGGTAGATCAACGTGAACAGGATGATCCACACGACATCGACGAAGTGCCAGTACAGACCCGCAATCTCCACGGTCTCCGAGTGGCTCGAGTCGAGTTTTCCCTGTTGCGCCCTGACAAACAGCGTGCCGAGCCAGATCACCCCGGCGGTGACGTGGGCCCCGTGGGTGCCCGTCAGAACGAAGAACGTGGAAGAAAACAGGTTCTGACCGAGCGGCAATCCCTCGCGGACGAAGTGACTGAACTCGTAGTACTGCCCGCCGAGGAAAATCAGCCCGAACAGCGCCGTCATTGCCAGCCAGATCTTCGTCCCCTTCGCGTCACCACGCTGCACCGCGGACAACGCCAGCACCATCATCAGGCTGCTCATCAGCAGGACGAATGTCGTCACCGTGATAAACGGAATGTTGAGGAGTTCGGCCGGATAGGGCCCCACGATATTGCGACCGCGATAGATCAGGAATGTCGCGATGAGGGTCCCGAAGAGCATGCACTCCGACCCGATGAAGGTCCACATCCCGAGCTTCCGGTGCGGGATGCCGGTGGAGGTTTTGACCGACATCAGTGCCCCTCCTCGAACGGTTCGAAGGACCAGCGGAAGAGCCCGAACAACGCGACCGCGCCTCCGAACAACGTGAGCGCCAGCGACCCCAGCGCCCCGATCGCGGCGAGCAGTAGCCCGACCGCCACTACGAGCGGCCAGTACGATGGATTGGGCATGATGATGGGTTCCGGCGCCTCATCGGGCTGCAGTCGAGGATGGACTCCGCCGGGCTCTACCTCGCCCGCCCAGCCCAGACCCTCCTCGATATGGGGGTGCCACAGCGGATCACGGCGATCCACCACGGGGATCACCGCGAAGTTGTAGTGCGGCGGCGGCGACGACATGGTCCACTCGAGCGTGTGGGCGTCCCATGGATTCGGCCCCGCCTCTTCCCCCCGTCGCCAGGCGCGCCACAGGTTCGCGATCAGGGGGAGGAACGCGAGGGTGAATATGAAGGCCCCGATCGTCGAGATCAGGTTGAACACGTCCAGTCCGAGCCCCTCGGCATACGTGAACGTACGGCGCGGCATTCCGAGCAGTCCCGAAAAATGCATGGGGAAGAACGTGACGTTCAGCGCGATGAACATCAGCCAGAAATGAGCCGCCCCCAGCTTCTCGCTGAGCATCCGACCCGTTGCCTTCGGGAACCAGTAGTAGAAACCGGAGAAGAGACCGAAGACGGTTCCGCCGATGAGGACGTAGTGGAAATGCGCGACGATGAAGTACGTGTCCGTCTGCTGCAGGTCGGTCGGCGGGGAGGCGTGCATCACTCCGCTGAGCCCGCCGATCGTGAAGGTGGCGAGCAACCCGACCGCGAACAGCATGGCCGTCTTGAACTGGAGCTGGCCGCCCCACATCGTCGCGATCCAGTTGAAGATCTTGATCCCGGTCGGAATCGCGATCAACATCGTGGCCCCGCCGAACACCGCGTTCACGATCGGCCCCAGCCCCACGGAGAACATGTGGTGGACCCAGACGCCGAACCCGAGGAAGGCGATGAGGATCCCCGAAAAAACGATCACGGGATATCCGAACAGCGACTTCTTGGAGAACGCGGGGATCACATCGGACACTACGCCGAACGCTGGCAGGATGAGGATGTACACCTCGGGGTGCCCGAACACCCAGAAGAGGTGCTGCCACAAAACCGGGTCGGCTCCAGCCGCCGCGTCGTAGAAGTGCGTCCCGAACGACCGGTCGAACAGCATGAACACCAGGCCGATCGTGAACGGCGGGAACGCGAGAAGGATCAGGATCGCTACCAGCAGCGCCATCCACGTGAACAGCGGCATCCGCATGAACTTCATGCCGGGCGCGCGCATGTTTACGATCGTCACGAGGAAATTCACGCCCCCCGCGATCGACCCGATGCCCGCGAGCAGGAGGGCGAGGATGTAGAAGTCCATCCCCCTCCCGGGCGAGTACTGTCGGCTCGTCAGGGGCGTGTAGGCGAACCACCCCCCGTCGGGAGCTCCGCCAAAAAAGAAGCTCGAGTAGAGGAACAGACCCCCCAGTAGCATGACCCAGAACGAGAAGGCGTTCAAACGCGGAAACGCGACGTCTCGGGCGCCGATCTGGAGCGGCACGATGTAGTTGAAGAAGGCCGTGATCAGGGGCATGCCGGCGAAGAACACCATCGTCGTGCCGTGCATCGTGAACAACTGGTTGTACAGCTCGGGATCGATGATCCGCAGTTCCGGTCGCGCGAGCTGCGTGCGAATCAGCTGCCCCTCCATGCCGGCCACCAGGAGAAACACGAATCCGGTGACGAAGTAGAGGATGCCGATTCGTTTGTGGTCGACGGTCGTGAGCCAACTCCAGATCCCGCCGGCGTACAGCCGCTCGTGTCCGTTCGCGCTCATCGTCTACCTCAGCGCCCGGAGATAGGCTGCGAGTTGGGCGACCTGCTCGTCGGACAGCGTGACCTCCGGCATGAGATTGCCGGGCTTGACGTGCTGTGTGGAGTCGAGCCACAGGGTCAGATTCTCGAGCGTGTTGTCGAGGATCCCCGCTCCGATGGTCAGGCGCCCCCCGATGTGTGTCAGGTCGGGACCGATCGTACCGGCCGCCGTCGTTCCCCGAATCGTGTGGCAGCTGACGCAGGCGTTCGAAAGGAAGATCCCTCGGCCTGCCCGTGCCGAAGCATCGGACACGGACACGGCGTTCCCCGCGTTCAGGCTCGCCCAGGCGTCGAAGTCTTCCTGCGTATCGACGATCACTCTCATGCTCATCAAGGCGTGTGCGGTGCCGCAGAACTCCGCGCATTGCCCCCAGAAGACGCCGACGGAGTCGGCAGTAAACCAGATCTGATTTTCACGGCCCGGCACCAGGTCCCGCTTCCCGCCGAGCTTCGGGACCCAGAACGAGTGGACGACGTCGGCGGAGCGGAGACGGAGGTCGATCGTGCGACCGATCGGGATGTGCGCCTCGTTGGCAGTCACGATGCCCAACTCCGGATATCGGAATTCCCACCACCACTGTCGACCGACGACCTCGATGGTGAGTGCGTCGGGATCGGTGGTGGGCCGGTCCACGATGAAGATCGTCCGAATCGTCGGGATCGCGATGGCCACGAGGATAAGGGCCGGCGCGAGGGTCCAGCCGATCTCCATCCAGACGTGTCCGTGCACCTCCTTGGGTCGGCGCCGCCCGGGCTTGTCGCGCCAACGGATCAGCGTGTAGAGGAGGACACCCTCGACGATGACGAACACGCCGACCGCCCACCAGAATATCTGCATGAACAGCCCGTCGAGACGGCGGGCGAAGTCCGACGTGGGGTGCAAGGCAGACTGCGGATAGTCGCCGCCGCAGCCACCCATCAAGGCGGCGGCGACGATCAACGTGACCGCCAGGAGGAACCGACGTTTCAAGAGGTCTCGTCGAGCGTTGAAGGGGAGGCGCCGACCACCCGGGCGCCGTCGCGGGTCCCACACCGGAACCCTTTCCGGCGCGGGCACTCTAGGTTCGGACCCGAGGCCCGTCAACCCGCGTGGGGAACGTCTCCCTTCGGCGTGACCAGCCCACCGTACAGGTCGGCCACGTACTCTCCATATCCGTTGAACGGAAGCGTAGGGATCCGATCGCCGGTGCCAACCACCCGTTCGCTCGCCTGGGTCCACCGAGGATGCGGGACGCCGGGGTCGACGTTCGAGTAGAAGCCATACTCCGCCGGCGCCAAATCATTCCAGAACGTCGGCGACGCCTGACGGCCGACTTCGATCCGGACGATCGACTTCGGACTCTTGTACCCGTACTTCCAGGGCATGTGCATCCGGACCGGGGCTCCGTTCTGTTTCTGCAACGGGTGTCCGTACATGCCGGTCACGACGAAGCTCAACTCGTTCATCGCCTCGTCGAGTCGAACCGCCTCGTAATATGGCCACTTATACCACGTCTGCTCTTTCTGTCCGATGGCCTGCTCGGGGTTGTCGAAGCTCACGAAACGGACGAAACGGGCGTCGTTCTGTGGTTCCGCCCTGGCCAGAAGGCTCGCCAGCGGAAATCCGATCCACGGCACCACGACCGACCACGCCTCCACGCAACGGTGCCGGTAGATGCGCTCCTCGAGCGGGAACTCCCGCTCGAGTTCCGCCAGATCCCACCGGCCGGGGTTGTTCACCATCCCGGTGACCTCGAGCTGCCACGGACGGGCCTCGAACGGCCCCACATGCCGCCACACCCCGCCCTTGTCCGTCCCGAACTCGTAGAAGTTGTTGTACGTCGCGACGACCTGTTCGTCCGAGACGGCTCTCCGCTCCCCCGGGACGAACCGCCCGTCCTTCGCTGCCGCCGGGTAGAGGTCGGCCGTCGGCGTATCGGGCACGTTGTCGAGCGGACCGCGCTCCTGAGCCAGCGCCGGGCGGCCCGTGTCGCACGCGGCGACACCGGTCACGGCGGCCGCGGCGAAGATGCTCCCCGCGCCGGCCGTCTTCACGAACTCCCGTCGATTGAAGTAGGCGGACTCCGACGTCGCCTTCGACTCCGGCAGGGACCACCCCTTTGGAACATGGATATTGGCCATCGATCGTTCGCCCTTTTCCCGGTTCGATCTCCCGCACTGGACTCGCGTCTGCGGATCAGTGCCGGAACAACCTGCGCCCTGTAAAGACCATCGTGATGCCGTGCTCGTCCGCCGCATCGACCACTTCGGAATCCCGCACGGATCCGCCCGGTTGAACGATCGCCCGGATCCCGGCGTCGGCCGCCGCGTCGATGGCGTCCCGGAACGGAAAGAACGCGTCCGAAGCCAGGACGGTGCCCACCACGTCATGATCCTGGCCTCCCGCCTTCCTGATCGCCAGTTCCACCGAATCGACCCGGCTCATCTGGCCCGCCCCGATCCCGACGGTCGCCCCGTCTCGAACCAGCAGGATCGCGTTCGACTTGACGCTCTGGATCGCGGCCCATGCGAATCCCAGATCGTCCCAATCCTGCGCACTCGGCTTCTCGGCCGTCGGTACATCCAGGCCCGCGTCGGGTCCGAACGCCACCGATCTCGCCGGGTCAGGCGCCGTCTGCAGCAGGATTCCCCCACGAACCCCTCGGAGTTCCACTCCGGGCCAGATGTGTCCCGACGATTCGGCCAGCGCCTCGGGCCGCTCCGGACGAAGAATCCGGATGTTCTTCTTCTCCTGGAGGATCTTCAGCGCCGGATCGGCATACCCCGGGGCGACGAGACATTCCACAAAGTTCTCCGCGAGCGCCTCCGCGACGGCCTCGGTCACCGGTTGCGTAAACGCGACCACCGAACCGAAGGCCGAGAGAGGATCGCAAGCGAGCGCCTTCTGGTAGGCATCGAGCGCCGACCGGCCGATCGCGAGTCCACAGGGCGTCGTGTGCTTGACGATCGCGCACGCAGGTCGGTCCTCGTCGATGAACGGGGCGACGGCCGTCAGGGCGCCATCGACGTCGAGAATGTTGTTGAAGGAAAGTTCCTTACCGTGCACCTGTTTGAGGGCTGGAATGCCCCAGGCGGAGCGCGACGATGTGCGGAAGAACGCCGCCTTCTGGTCCGGATTCTCTCCGTACCGAAGGGGTTGCACCGGACTCAACGCCGTCAGGATCGAGACTGGTCGATCGCCCTCGCCTTCCTTGAACGGGTGGGGCTCCTCCAGATAACCGGCGATGGCCGAATCGTACGTGGCGGTATGTCGAAACACCTTGGCGGCGAGCGCGCGGCGGTGCTCGGCATGGTCGTCCTCCGCATCCTTCAGGTCCAGCGCGGCGAGGACTCCGTCGTAGTCACCCGGGTCGCAAACCGCCCACACGAACGGATGATTTTTCGCCGCCGCTCGGAGCATGGTCGGCCCGCCGATGTCGATCTGTTCGAGAGCTTCGGCGAGCGAGACCCCTTCGCGCGAGATCGTCTTCTGGAACGGGTAGAGGTTGACGACCACGAGGTCGATCGCATCGATCCCGCGGCTGGCCAGCTGCTCCATATCGCCCGGGAGACTCCTGCGAGCCATGATTCCTGCATGAACGGTGGGGTGAAGCGTCTTTACGCGGCCCGCGAGCATCTCGGGGAATCCGGTGAGGTCCCCGACCCCCCGGACCTCCAGTCCTGCCTCAGCGAGCCTGTTCTGGGTGCCACCCGTCGACACGATGTCCCAGCCACGGTCCACCAGACCGCGGCAGAACTCTTCCACACCCGTTTTATCTGAAACGCTGACCAGCGCAATCGGCATTCGGTCCATATCCCTGGAAGCCGTGAACCGGCTCCGTCGTGGGTGAATTGGATATCAGGAATCGGCGGGCGACCCGGGTCCATTCGGGGCTCGCGTAAAAAACGTATCGCCTTCGAACATTTCCGCGCACCAGCGCACCTTCCCATCGGCGGTCAGAACCACGTCTCCGCGGGCGATCCCCGCGACGACCTCGGGGAGTAACGCGTGCTCCACTCTGAGCACGCGAGCGGCCACCGCCTCCGGGTCATCGCCCTCCAGGACCGGTACCGGCCACTGGGCGATGATCGGGCCACGATCATACGCCTCATCCACGTAATGCACAGTTGCCCCCGTGACTCGAGCCCCGCTATCCAGTACCGCCCGGTGTACGCGACCCCCATACATCCCCTGCCCTCCGAACGCGGGAAGAAGCGCGGGATGTACGTTGACGATCCTGCCCCACCATTCGCGGACGATGCTCTTCGGGATCAAACGCATGTACCCGGCGAGCACGATCAGATCGGCCTCGAAGGCTCGAAGCGCCTCCAGGAGCTGGTTCTCCTCGTTGTTCTCGCCGCCAACGACAACGACGGGAATCCGCGCGCGCTCGGCCCGGTCGATGGCGCCGGCGTCCGGCCGGCTCGCGACCAATCCCGACAGGGCCACCCCCGCTTCCCCGCCGCTGAAACGGTCGATCAACGTCTGGAAGTTGCTGCCGCCTCCGGATGCGAACACGACTACACGCATGGGCACCTCATGCGATCGCCTCGATCGCGTCGATGAGCAACCCCGCCGCCTCCCCCTCCTGTCCGGGTGGGATGGTCCGAACGTCGACACAGAACTTGCCGCCGTGAATGCGGCCGATGAGCGGCGGGCCGGTCGCTCTGCAGGCATTCGCCAGGTCGTCCGCCCCGAGGTCGTCCACCTCCACGATCCATCCGGCCGACTCCAACTCGAACCCGGGAAACGACCCACCGCCCACGACGGCCCTCATGCGTCGGATCGCGATTCTCCGTGAGTGGTCGGGAGCGTCCCGAACCACTCGTTCCGACACGGCCATCTCGAGCCCCGTTGTCGCGCGCGCCTCCACGGATTGCGCGGTCTCCCGGAGCATCCGGAGTGTCGGGACGCGCTCTACCGCGAGAGCGTGATCACGATACAGCATGAGCGTGGCCTCGAGGGCGGCGAGCGTGGTCTTGTCGACCCTGAAGGCGCGCAGCAAGGGATTTC
>JBGMQU010000141.1:0-8288 GCA_048060725.1 Gemmatimonadota bacterium
ATCCCGGGTTCTCGATGTCACCGGTCGCCATGACCGACCCGAAACTCATGTGCACGATGAACCTCCTAAGGTTTCCGAACGCGAATCGGGAAGCTCGGCCTCCGCGGCGTCGCGACAGGCGAGTCTTCGAGCTGCTGGAGCACGACCTCGATCGCTTTCTCCAACTGCGGGTCCGAACCGTCCATCATCTCGGCCGGCCACTGTTCGACCTCGATGTCGGGCGGCACGCCGACGTTTTCGACGATGAACCCGTCTTCGGTCCAGATCGCGAGGTTCGGTGCGGTGATGCTCCCGCCGTCCATGAGGATCGGAAATCCGAGTATGCCGACGAGGCCGCCCCAGGTGCGCCGTCCGATTAGCGTCCCGATCTCGAGTTGTCGGAACATCCAGGGCAGAAGGTCGCCTCCTGATCCGGCTGTCTCGTCGATCAGCATGACCTTCGGCCCGGCGATCGCGCCCTGCGGCGTGACCAGGTCGACACCGTACCGCATGGCCCAGCTCGACAGGTACGGACGCCGGAGGATGTTGATGTAGTAGTCGGCGACCTGCCCCCCCCCGTTGTGCCGCTCGTCGATGATCAGGGCTTCGCGGTTGGTCTGAGGGAAAAAGTACCGCTTGAAGTACTCGTGGCCCGCTCCCGCCGTGTTCGGTACGTACACGTAGGCGACGCGGCCATCCGTGGCCTCGGTCACCCGGGCGAGGTTCCCCTCCACCCAATCGCGGTTTCGCAGCGAGCCCTCGTTCGCGACGGGCACGACGTTCACGGTGCGCGAGCCGGTGCCGTCCGCCGCGGGGCCCACGGTGATCTGAACGATCTTTCCGGCCGTGTTCTCGAACCGGCTGTAGAGGTTTTCGGGGGCTCGCAGATCGACCCCCTCCACCGCGAGCAGGTACTCGCCCGAAGCGACCTCGACGCCGGGCTCCGTCAGCGGAGACCGCAGTCCCGGGTTCCAGTTCAACCCTCCGTAGACTTTGTCGAACCGATAGCGGCCCTGATCGACGACGAAGTCGGCCCCGAGCAGGCCCCCCGGCACGTCGTCGGCGTCGTTGAGGAAGTCGCCCCCCCCACTGCGGTGATGTCCAACGGCCAACTCGGAATGGAGCCACTGGAGAAGCCGATTCAGATCCGCACGGGTGGCCAGGTGGGGCAGGAAGACGGAGTACTTCTGCTTGAGGGCGGGCCAGTCCGCTCCATGCATGTTCGGGTCGTAGAAGTAGTCGCGGTTGATTCGCCACGCCTCCTCGTAGATCTGCGTCCATTCGGCCCGCGGGTCGATTTTGACCTCGATCTCACCCACTGCCAGCGCATCGGCCCCGGAGCCGATATCGGATCCGGTCGCGTCTCCGATAAACCAATCGTCTCCGGTTGCGTACAGGACACTCCTGGTGTCGGCAGACAGCGCGAAGAACCCGGCACCCTCGATGAGGGTCGATTCTTCACGGGAATCGAGATCGAAGCGCCGCAGACTCGGGCGCGCACCTGGCCCGGCGGACCCGCTCGCCAGATCCGTCTTGACGTACAGGAGATGACCGGGGGCACCAGGTTGAAGGCTCGAATACCCCGCCTCTTCGACGGAAAGCGCCACGATTCGCTGGTCGAGATCGTCAAAGTCGATGTTGACAATGACATCGCCCGCCTCCTCCTCACCCTCCTCACCCTCCTCGGTTTCGGTGTCGTCGGCCGCGCCTTCCTCGTCACTCTCCCTGGCAAGCGGAGACGGGGTTCCCTTCTCGAGCACCACGAGGTAGATGGCGTTCGTCATCTGGACGTCGTTGTTCGACTGGGCGAACCACTGCACTGCCGGGCCCGCGTCGGTGGACGACACGAGATAGAGGTACTTCCCGCCCGCATCGAAGACGACGTCCGAGACCTCGCTCATCCCATCCGTGATGGCCCGCGACTCCCCTGTCTCCAGAGAATACGCGTAGGCGGAATGGATGTTTGTCTGGTTGTTTTTGGTGTATACGAGCCAGCGCGAATCCGGGGACCACGCGTGCGAAGGCGGAGACAGGGGGCCGTAGAGCTCGTCGGCGTCCACGCGGTGTGTCTCCCCCGATTCGAGATCGATCCAGTAGACAGTCCTCGAGTTGTCCGTGTAGCTGATCTTCGTTCCGTCGGGGGCCCACCGCGGGTTCTCGTAGAATCCGGCGCCGGCGAGCGCGTACCGACGGGGCTCATCAGCCCCGGCCTGGTCGGCGACGTACAGCTCGTATTCGCCCGAAGCGTCGGAGAAGTAGGCGACCGACACACCGTCTGGAGACCAGGCGGGGCTTCGGTCGTGGGCGGCCGTGGACGCGGTGATGTTCCGGTCGTCGCCCTTGTCCCGCGGGACCGTGACGATCTCGCCGCGGAACTCGAAGACGGCGCGCGCGCCCGACGGCGAAATCGACGCGTTCCGGACGAATCGCCCGCCCTGAGCGTAGCGGGAACGTACCTCGACGAGGTCGGTCGGGATGTCGACTCTGAGAGGCGCCGCCTCACCGGACCCGGGGTCGAGAAGGTGCAGACGCCCCGCCTGTTCGTAGGCGATACGTCCCGCGCCGGCGGAGGCGTTCAGGACCGGAAAGTCCTCATGAGTCGTCAGCCGGGACACGTGATCCGAGCCCGGAGTGAAAGAGTAGATGTTGAATTCCCCGTCGCGATCGGATCGGAAAAAAACGCGATCGCCCACCCACATCGGATCGGTGTCGTTCGATCGGCCCGCCGGCTGTGGCACCTGTTCGACCGAATAGTTCGCTACGTCGTAAATCCATATACGCGTTGCAGTTCCACCTCGATAGTTCTTCCACTCAGTGAAAGCCTCGTACAGCGGAGTGTACGCGATCTTCGACCCGTCCGGTGAGTAGGTCGCCTTGAACGCGTTCGGGATCGGCAACTGGTCCGGGTGTCCGCCTCGAGTCGACACCGTGAACAGCTGCCGGTGGCGACCGGTGTACGCGTTACGACCGGATGCGAAGAGGACGGCCGAACCGTCGACCGTGAAACCCTGGACGATATCTGCACCCGGGTGCCACGTGAGTCGCTGCGGTACCCCCCCTCGGGACGGAACGATGAAGACATCGAGATTGCCGTCATACTCCCCGCTGAAGGCGATCCACAGGCCGTCGGGCGAGAACCTCGGATTGAACTCGATGCCGATATGCGAGGTGAGCCGCTTCGCACCGCTGCCATCGATATTGGCCGTCCAGAGGTCGCCCGCATAAGCGAACGCGATCTGGTCGGCGCTGACCGCCGGTTGGGCCAGCATCAGCGTGCCCTCGCCGTCTGCGGCGAGTCCGCCGCTTTGCGCCGAAGCCGGCGGGGCGGCGATCACAGAGATCGCGAGGAGGGCGAACCCGGAGGCGAGTCGTACGTGCATGAGGTTCCTGACCGGCTGTAGTGTTGATTCCGCGCGGCGTGCGGAGGCCCGTCGTGTCACGCCGCCTTCTGAATCCTACCTCCCGTCCCATGCCACCCGAAACCATCGCATCCCGGAAGCCATGCCCTCCGCATCTTGCCCCGAACTCGAATCACGCCAGAAATCGGAGATCGGGGGGCGCGGGCATGCGAGCGTGGCCCGGGCCGGCGACGCCGCGGCGGCCTATGACGACGCGACGTTCGAGACGGATGCCCGGGGTGAGTTTACATCCTTCCGGCTCCGGCAGGGTCCGGCGCCGACTGGGATGTGCATTGGGCTACGGCCGTGTGGCAGGCTGAGGATTAACGCCCCCAACGGTCGGGGCGTCGCCGCCCCCTGAACGGGGGCGGCCGACCGATCGTCTTGTCTTACTCGACGACGATCTCCGCGCCGAAGATGAGACGCGCCGTACCACCGTCCACCGTCTGCAGGAACACGGCTCGCTCGACCTTCCCCACTCCGGCCAACCCATGTGCCGCCGGATCGAAGATCACCTTTACCTGGAACTCCTCGCCCGGCGCCACCGTGCGCTCGATCTTGTTCGGCAGCTCGTGCCCCGGCATGCCAAACGGTCCCACCTCCGAGTCATCATCGAACACCAGTACGGCGGAGGTGCACGCGCACGAGCTGTAGACACTCGCCAGCGCGAACGGCACACTGCCTTCATTCCGGACCTGGAACAGCATCTCCACGTTTCCACCGTAAATCGGAACGGGACCCAGGTCGTATCTCAGCGGGGCGATCAGCAGCGGCACCTTCATGGGCGCCTCCTGTTGGCGCTGCGTCTGCAGCAGGGGCGGAGGCTCCGGTTGATCCGAAATAGTCGAGTTGCCCTCCGCCTCTTTGCAGCCCGATAGTCCCAACACAACGGCTGGCAGGACCCAAAACGTCATGGTCGCTCTACGCATTTTCCTCACCTTTCTCGATCCTCGGTGTTCGGCCCGGCGTTTCACGGTCGGGCTGAATCAAACGTTTACGCTGTCCAGCACCTGAGCCCGGTACTCGTGCCCGGAGGATTCACCCGCCGCAGCGACCGCCTCCAGCAGGCCCGGAACGCCGACGACGGACGCATCGAACCGAACGCGAGCCACCCTCGACGTGAGATCTATCTCGGCCTTGTAAACGCCCTCGCGCTGCAGCAGTCCGTTCCTCACGCGATTGGCGCAGTTGATACACCCCATGCCGGTCACGGAGAACTCGGCGACCTCGGCCTGCGCGAGGGTGTCGTCATCGATCGACTTCTCCATCGGCTCCACATGGCAGTCATCCTTCATTTTGATCTCCTCCTCCTGGTCACGTTGGTCACGATTCGATCACGATGTTTCGACGGCGCCTCGTGACGCCGGCGGGTGCGCGGGAGCAGGGCTCCGGTCTCCGGAGGCGCCCGCCCGCCCCGGGGCCTTCTGACTCCTCCGCTTCTTCAGGAAGATCAACAGGCCGAGCCCCAGTACGATCGACAGCGCCGCGATGGCCTGCGCCGTGCTGAAGCCCCACAGGAAACGATCGTCCTTGGCGCGGACGAATTCGACCAGGAACCGTTCCGTCCCGCTCAGGGCCAGATACAGACCGAACAGCCAGCCCGAGGGCAGCGGCCGGCGACGGAGGCTCCAGAGGACGAGGAAGATGATCAGGAGGGCCAGCGCCGAGTACAGCATCGTCGGATGGACCCGTACCAGAGCGTCGTCCGCCAGGGAGGCCGGCAGGGAGACACCGAACTCGTTCCGCAGCGCCCCAGCCGTGGACGGCGGCGCCCCGTATTTGAAGGCCACGGCCCACGGCAGGTTCGACGGAAGGCCGTAGCTGTCACCCGAGAAAAAGCAGCCCAGGTGCCCGATCGCGTGGCCCAGGGGAAGAGCGGGGGCGAGGGCGTCCGCAGCCACAGACAGCGGAAGCCCTTCGCGCCGTATAAACCATAGAACCGACGCTGCACCCCCGATCAACCCACCGTACCAAACGAACCCTCCACGGGAGAGGAAGGCGGAGGCATCCCCGTGGAGCAGGACGTAGTAGATCTTGGCCCCCAGGAAGCCGCCGGCCAGGGCGTACAGGGCGAGGGTCCAGGCGTGGTCGCTCTTCAGCCCGCGCTCCCCCATCCCCTTCGCCGTCACCTGCGCCGCAGCCAAGAAGGCGAGCGCGATGAGCACCCCGTAGGTGGAGAGAGAAAAATGCCCGATCCGGAACAACGTCGGATACAATTGGACTCCTCGTGCGTTGGCGCAGCGACCCGCCTTCCACGCACACCATCGGTGCCCGCGCGTGAAGCGAGTGTGAGTCCTTTATGAAGAGAGGTTTAGAAGGGTCGCGGTCTCGCGCGCCTGAGCCTTTGAGCCTCAGCCCTCTACCCGCCGGAGGCCATGGCAGCCTCGATCTCTTCCGCCGTGTAGGGCAGCCCCGCGCTCAGGACTCGATGCCCGGTCGGAGTGATGAGGATCATGTCTTCGAGGTAGAAGACGTCATCGCCCACGGTGAGCATGGGCTCGAACGCCACGACCGAGCCGGCCTCGAGAACCGGGCCGGCGGCTTCCCCGCTTTCGATGCCCACGCCGTGGATGTGCCACAACATGTCGCGCCGCTCGACGATGGTCGCGGCCGCCTCCCGGCCGAGCGCCGTCGTCAGACCAGGACGGGCCTCCGCGACCCTCGCGCGGCTCGCTTCGCGTACGGCGTCGAGCGTGACGCCCGCCGACATCGCCTCCATCCCCGCCCGATACCCGTCGATGAGGAGATTCCAGGCCTCGCGCTGTCCATCGGAAAACCGACCCGACACCGGCATCGTGCGGCCCACGTCGCCGCCGTAGAGCCCGCCGCCGCAGCCGAGGTCGACCCGGACCAACTCGCCTTCCACCATCGGACGGTCGAGGTGCTCGTAACGAAAGAACGCCGCATCCAGCTGGCCCATGTGTGTGTTCGGGCCCGACATGACCCAGGGCCAGAAGGACGGTCCCTGCGCCCCCGATGCGATGCAGGCGGCGACCACAGTGGCTTCGGCTTCGCGCTGGCGGAGTCCGGGTCGAAGCGTGCGCGCCACCGCGAGAAGCGCCGTCGCGGTCGACCGGGCATTACGTTCGAGAATCGCGGCCTCGGTCGGGGACTTCACCCAGCGCAGGGCCCCTATGGCCGGCCTTCCGCTGGCGACCTCGACGTTGGGCCAGCGCGTCTCGAGAGCGGCGCGCCACAGACCCTGCGGTCCGGCGACCGGCGCGAGACCCTCGGGAACACCGGTCGCCGCGGGTCGCCGGGGCTCATCGACGTAGAGCGTCCCAACCCCGTCGGTGATGCGAGCGTCCACCCACTCGATGAAGTCGTCCCATGGCTCGACGGCGTCGATACCCAACCGGCGCGCGGACGCCATTCCGGGGGCCGGAATCAGCCCCTGCACTGCGCCCCCGAACGAGGCGGGCGGCGGCGGCACGAACAGACGCGTCTCGCGTCTCGGCCCGTCGAGGGCGAGGATCGCGCCCGGCAGCTCGGCGAGACCCGTGAAGTACAGAAACGAAGGATCCTGGATAAATCCCCACTGCTCCATCTCCTTGGGCGCGGTTCGCGCGTGAAGAAGGAGGATGCCGTCGGAGACCTGGTCCAGCACGCGGTCGCGGCGCGCTGCGTACTCGTCCGCGCCGATCTTCGGGACCTCCTGCGCCATAAGACCACCGGGCACGAGCGGCTCGGCGAGAATCACCATCGCACAGAACACGAACGTTCTCATCGAATCACTCCTGAAGAATGGGCTACAGCTACTGAACCGAGTACAGAGCCGCCTACAGGACGGCTGCCAGGACACGCCGCGCATTCCTGCCGGCGAGCTTTTCCGTTTCTTCGGCCGCGAGCCCTCGCTCCTCGAGCTCGCCGATCCACTCGCCGTACTCGCGGTAGTCGGCGATGACGGGCCGATAGTTACCGTCCATGTCGGTGCCCAACCCCACGTGGTCGACGCCGACGACGTCGATCATGCGAAACGTATTCGCGACGAAATCGTCGAGCGACGCGTTTCCGAACCCCGAAGGCCACATGCCGATCACGCCGCCCGTGTCCGCGACCAGTCGGGCGTGCTCCGCATCGATGTGGCGGGGGTGGGGATTCTTCGGGTCCACGAGCTGACTGTGCGACAGAATGATCGGCCCACCCGCCAGCCCGGCGACGTCGCGGGTCGTCGTGAACGCCGCGTGCGCGACGTCTATCACCATGCCCAACTCCCCCATCACGCGTACCACATCGCGGCCCGCAGGCGAGAGTCCACCGTACAGAGCCGGCTCGGTCTGCAAGTCGCCCAACTCGTTCTGCGCGTAATGCACCAGCTGGAGCGAGCGCACGTGATCGTCGAACAGTTGCTCCAGCCGGTCGGGGCGCCCTTCGAGACAGTCGCCACCCTCGACGGCGACGAACGCGGCGACGCGCCCCCGACTCAGCGCCGCATCGGCCGCCGCCAGGTCGGTCACCAGCTCCGCGTCGAGCAGCGACATGATCTGGTGAAGCTCGTCAGTCTGGCGCCGGTAGTCGGCCCAGGCCTCCCCGGGCTCGAAACGGCGAGCCGGCCGGACTCCCGTCGCGCTGATCTCGAGAACCGATCTGTCCGCGACCAGGCCAAAGAACGCGCTCGTCATTCCGCTCGCCAGCATGTCGTCGACCCGACTCACCACACCTTCGTCGCCTCCGTAGGCGGGTGTCCCGCGGAAGAACAGGGCGCCGGGGTGAGCGTGGAGATCGAACGTGAAGCCGTCCCGTCCTCCCCCGGGGGCAGGTCCTGCCGCCCCGAGACTGCGCGGGAAGCGTGAAAGTCCGGACATCGCGGCGGCCGCGGTCAGCCCGCCCACGAATCGTCGCCTCGACCACGCCATCATCGGTGCGCCCGGCTGATGCGGCCTCGGGGCATGACGAACCAGACCTCCGCTC
>JBGMQU010000142.1:0-8242 GCA_048060725.1 Gemmatimonadota bacterium
CGAAATTGAGTCCGGTCGGACTCGGCGATCTGCTCGAAAAGCTTCCGGCGAACCATGATCCGGATCTTCTCGTGGGCTTTTCCACACGAGACGACGCGGCGGTCTACCGTCTCGACGCCGAGACGGCCCTTGTCATGACCGCAGACATCATCACGCCGCCCGTGGATGATCCGTTTCTCTTCGGTCAGATCGCCGCCGCCAACGCGCTCTCTGACATCTACGCCATGGGAGGGAAGCCTCTCGTGTGCCTGAATCTGATCGGTTTTCCGGCGAAGAAACTGGACGGTCAGGTGTTGTTCGGCATGGTGGAGGGAGCCCTGTCAAAGGTGACGGAGGCAGGGGCCGTGCTCGCCGGCGGACATACCACGGAGGACAGGGAGCCGAAGTTCGGCCTCTCGGTAACCGGGATCGTGCACCCCGAGAAAATCTGGACCAACGCCGGCGCGCGCGTGGGCGACACGCTGATCATGACCAGGCCGATCGGCAGCGGCGTGCTGTTCAACGCCAACCAGAAGGGCCTGGTTTCACCCGGCGCCATGGACGAATGTCTCGAGGTGATCACGACCCTCAACAAGGCTGCGGCGGAAACCATGGCCGGATTCCCTGCTCAGGGCGTCGCCCATGGTGTCACGGATGTCACGGGCTTTGGTCTGGCCGGGCACGCTCTGGAGATGGCGGAAGGTTCCGACGTGGCGCTCCGTATCGAGGTCGCGGCCGTACCCGTGCTGGACGAGGCGCTGGACATGTATCGTCGGGGCATCACTACCGGCGTGAACGACGTGAACCGCCAGCTCGTCGAGTCGAAGTGGCGCTTCGACAGCAACGTGGACGTTCAGCATCGGGAGATCTTCGTGGACCCGCAAACGTCGGGCGGCCTGCTGGCGGCGGTGGACACCGAGCACGTGAGTCGCCTCCTCGATGCTCTCGGCGAAGCAGGTGTGCCCGCCCGGAAGATCGGCGAAGTGATCCCCTTCGACGGCCAGGCCCGACTGATCTTCTACTGATCCGCCGGGGTCCGCGCTACCTGCTCGACCAGTGCACGTGCCAGATCTTCCATCCAATCTCGGTTCTGCGCAGGACCATCGTTTCGGTGCCGTGCGAATCGATCTCGCGATCACGAAACGTTCCTGTCGTGTTGTACTCGCGCAGATAGATCGCGACGTCGCCCCGGATCGACAGGTCGTCCCACGTCGTCTTGCTGCTGACGGCCGCCGCGAACGTCATGTCGCCGCGCAGGTGGCCCGACTCGTACTGATCACGGGTCTCCGCATGGCCGCCTTCGAAGATCCGGGCCTCGGCGTGTAGCGTGGCCATGGCGGCCTCGCCGTCGCCGCTCTGGAGCGCCGTCTTGAAGCCGTCTATCGTCTCCCGAACGGCGGCTTCCTCCCCTGCCTGTCCGGCGACCGTCGCCGGGATCGCCAGCGCCGCGACGAGAGCCACGGCCATCACATCGGTTCTTCTCCTGCTCTTGATCACGTGCTTCTTCATCCCGTTACTCCTTCTCCGTCTGGAATCGACTCAGAATCCACTTCGTGATGATCTCCAGCGCGACGGGTGCGAAGCTCTCCTCGAGGGTTCCGTACTCCGCCATCCCACCCGTCAGCGCTGTTTGAAACACGTGGTTCAGGTCGGGAATTTCGGTCACCTGAGCGTCCGTGTTCCCGCCGCGCTCGAGTGCGGCGCGTATCGCTGGAAGATTCTGATCCGGCAAGTTGACCCGGTCTTTGCTCCCGGTCAGCGCGAGCACTGGAACCGGAACGTGCTCCAGAACCATCCCGCCATCCAGCGACAACTGATCGTAGTACCACGGGCTGGCGAAGAGTATGGTTCGCTCCGTCACGTCGGTCGGCAGAAACGGGTCGCGCGTACCGGCCGCGCGCGCCATCTCCGCCAGACGGTCATACGCCTCGGGTCGCCGACGCTCGAGCTCGACCGCACCCACCCCGCCGTTCGTCAACACGGCTCGTGTGAGTGAGTCGAAGGGGGCCATGGCGGCCTCCGCCTCGTCGGCTGTTCTCCCCGCGGCAATCGCCTGCCTCACGAGGCGCTCACGGATAAGGTCTGCGCCCTGCACCCCGACTCCGCCGAGCAGAATGGCGAAGGCGACCTCGTCCGGGGCTCTCGCGGCGGCCAGCGACCCCACCACGGAGCCCTCGCTGTTCCCGATCACTCCAACGGGGCCCACACCATCGCGAGCCGACAGATACCGAACCATCACGAGGGCGTCGGCCACCAGATCGTCGATCGTAGACCCGGTGAGATCGCCTGATGAGCCACCCACACCGCGATCGTCGCAGCGCAACACGGCGATCCCGTTTCGGGTCAGGTGATCCGCGAGGACCATGAACGGCTTGTGGCCGCTGTGTGTCTGATCGCGATCGTTCGCACCGGCCACCGTGAGGAGAACCGCGCCCGGCGCCGAGCCGCTCGAATCCGCAGGGAGCGTCATCGTGCAGGCCAGTGTCTCGCCGGCGGTCAGGACGACATCCTCGGCGTGGTACGGGAAGGGAGGCTCGGGAGTTTGCCTTCGCGGACGCGACGTCGGCACGTCATCCGCTTCCACGCGCTCGAACTCGATCGGAATCCGCTGCCCGGCCTGCACCCACTCGCCGACGATCCGGTCTCCGGCCGCCAGGCGCCCCTCGAAGGCGGCGCGATCGGCCGGAACCTGAAAGCTCAGCGAGCCATCCCCGGCCAGAACGACCTCGGTGATCGGGATGCCGGCGACGTACCGGGCGGGCACGCCCACGGTGCCCCCATCGCCCTCGATCGTAAGCACGAGCGTCAGCGCTCCGGCGGGGGTCGCGAGATCGCCGCGCCACGTTCCGTTCACGGTTGTCTGCGCGAGCAGCCCCTGGCCACCCCACGCGAGCGCCAGAAGCGGAAACGCGATCGTGATGATCGGCCTTACGGGACTTCCCCCAGCCCGCGGCCCCCTTTCGTCCAGATGAGGACGGCGCCGCACGCGGTCGAGTCCTCGTCGCGAAACGCGGCGGGGATGGCCGTGGACAACGGCCGGTAGATCTCCATCCCTTCCACATCCTGGGTTCTGACCCGCATGTCGAGGAACATGTTGAAGTTCCGCCACCGCCTGAAACGCCGACCGTCAATGTAGAAGGAGGGTCTCCGGCAGCCGACCCCCATCGGATAGAGGAACTTGATCCGAGATCTGTGGGCGAGCCCGGCGACGGTATGGATGGCCGCGGATCGTCCCGTGATCTCCACCGGGTCGTAGAAGTCCGCGAGATCCTCACCGGTCGACTCGACCCACGCCTTCCGGGCGTAGAACCCGACCACGTTCAGCCGGGTGGATCGGAGCACTTCGACGGTCAGCTCCTCGAGCTCGATCGGCGCGCGCGCGAGCCGGATGGTGACTTCGTAGGCTCCCGCGCCGCCCTCGAAGCCGATCGACTCCTCGGCGTCGTCGTACCCGATCATCTCGGCCCGGATCAGGAACGGGCGACATTCCAGAAAATCGAAGAGGAACGCCCCGTCTTCGCCGGTCGTACGAGCGGCCTCCAGGCCCTCTCCAACGCCGCCGGCGCGTTCGAGCCAGACGGACGCCCCGGAGACGGGGGTGCCGGTGCCGGCCTCGAGTATCCGACCGTAGACGCGGCACTCAGCCTCCGGCAGATCCAGATCCTCCTGCTGAGCCTGCGCGGCGCCCGGGGCCGCGGCGGCGGTGGCAAGAACAACGAGCATGGCCGCAGGCCACGGAAGGATCGGATAAAGGCGTCGGACGGGCGCAACATCCACATTCGACACTCGGTGAGGTGTCGGAAAGGACCTCGCGGCGGACGAGTCCGACAGCCACTCCCGAAGCGTCGCAGAGAGCGTGGATGGCCCCACGCCCGGGAGGGACCTCCCGACAGCTCGAAAGCGAATAGTTCCCTGGCTACGGAGCAGGTTTAGAATCGAGAGCCAGTGCTTACTCGAGATCGCGTGCACCACAACGTCGACGGTGCAGTAGCACATCCCCGTATCGGAAGAGGCCGGGAGGGCGCAGCCACAGTCGCCTGGATCGGTGGTCGAAATCCGGTCGCTCATATGCCTAATATGCCGCTCCTCGGTCGATGCGCAGATAGGCGAGCCCCCGTCCGTCTGACGCTCGTCGAACCTCCCCATTCTCCTGGTTCATGTTCGCGTCGCGATCCGTCCCGTAGTCGTATTCGATAACGGAGAACGTCAAGGTCAGCTGGTCGCGCCGCGCGTCATGGATATCGCCGACCCGGAGTTTTCGTCGGCAGGTCGTAGTCTCGCTTCTCGTGGTACGTGAGGAGGCCGTTACTGGACGGGATTCCACGAGAAATTGTGTGCCAAAACCGTTCGCGTGATGACAAGAACCGGGAGCGCAATCCGTTTCCGTGGTAGGTAGTAAAGAGTAATTCGCAGACCCCGGAGAAATGATGTCTTCCAGCCACCCCCACCCGCTGATGACCGTCGCCGCGCTCCTCGTGCTCGAAGCATGCGGGGGGGCGAGCTCGACCGGTCCCGGCGACAATGCGGCCGGGGTGGCGTCGGTGTCGATCGAGCCGGGCGGACGCTCCGTGTTTGTCGATGGTTCGCTGCAACTGTCCGCGCGCGCTCGCGACGCCGACGGAGTGTGGATACCGGGCACATCGATCGCTTGGTCCTCCTCCGATCAAGGGATAGCCACCGTCAACGGATCCGGACGTGTCACGGGAATCTCGTTGGGGACGGGAACGATCACCGCTTCGGTCGGCCGCCGACTAGGGACTGCGGAGGTGACCGTGTCGGCGCTGACGGCGCCGGTACTCGACGCCGCGATCTCCACTTCATCGCTGGTGGCCTTGTCGTGGACGCGCACGTCCAGCCCAGGCACGTTCGACGGGTACGAGATCTTCCGGGCGACGATTCCGGGCGTCACGCGGCAGAGCACGCTGGTCACGCTCATCGTGAATCTCAATACGGCAGCCTTCATCGATCGCACGGTGGAGTCTGACCAGGCGTACCACTACCGCGTGTTCGAGCGTGCGAACGATGGCGCGACCGTCGGAAGCAACGAGGTGTCGACACTCGTCGGAGGGGCCGTGGAGTTGAGCGCGATCGGTTCCGATATGGCATTCGACCCACAACGCGGTCGTATGTACATCTCGCTTCCGATACTCAACGAGGTTTCCGTCGTGTCCCTCGCGACCAACGAGGTCGTTGCTCGTCCGTTCGTCGGATCGCGACCGGAGGGCGTCGATCTGAGTGACGACGGTTCGACCCTCTACGTGGCGTTGTCCGGGGCCGGATCAATCACCGCTCTCGACACGGACACGTTCGCCCGAACCGAAATCGTGATCGGTGACTCGCTCGGGGATACGACTGCCTGGGATGTCGCCGAGGGGGCGCCGGGGAAAGTCTTCGTGTCGGCCAATCCCAACGGTGGGTTCGCCTGGATCGTACGGATCGACCGCCACAAAGCCGACGCCTACCGACGCGTGGCAAGCAACCGGATCATCCGTGGGGCCCCGGAGTTCCTTAAGAGCCCGGATCGTTCGAGCCTCTACATCGGTGAGGGGTTTTCGCCCAATTCGTTGTACCGGCTCGACATCCGCGACCCGAGCGCACCGATCGTTCTCGAAGACGATCACGGTTCGGTCAGGGGTACGTCACGGCTCGGCATCAACCCGGCCGGAACCCGCATCTACACGCGCAACGGCCAGGTATTGAGGAGCGGATCGTTCGTGCAGGCGGGTCTCCTGGGATCAGGAGTCCCCGCCGCCAGTCCTGACGGAAGTGAGGTCTTCGTCGGCACGTGCCAGAGGAGTCTGCTCCCCGAGACCTGCACGCTCGAAGTCTACGATGCGGGTACGCTTCTCATCGCAGGTGCCGCAGCGATAGATGGTCCGGAGCCCGGTCGCATCATCCCGTTCCCCGACGGCTCCGGCGCATGGGTCTTGTCAGGGGATATCCTGTACTCCGTCACGATTCCCTAGTCCCCGGGACTCTCCACGGACGAGGCCGCGCTCGCGGACAGGACCAACTTGCATTCGCCCGGCTGTGCGACAACGGTCGCTTGCCTCCACACCAGTTCCGTGCAGTCGACGACGTCGCTGTCGCGGACCGGCACCAGCTTCATCTCGAGCGAGAACCGCTCGACGGTGCCGCCGAACGGATCGACGAGATTCCCGAAGCCTTTCACGAAGAACCGTCCACGCCCCTCCTCGGTATCGGGCGTCGACGAGAGCAGAGGCTCGAGACCTCGAGCGTCCCATTCGCCCTCGAGCCCTGTGTCGGTGACGCCCGTGATCGTGAGGGTCCCGTCCCAATTCTGCGACCGGCGACCTTGCGGGACCGAGGCGGAGAACTGGTATACGCCGACAGGAATCCGATATCCGTCCTCGGCTGCAGCAAGCGGGGCCGAAGGGCTCGACGAACAACCAGGTAGCAAAGCGACTACGGAAAAGAGAACGCGTTTCACAGCATCCCTCCAGGGTGCGAGACAGGGCTCCAGCCCAACGTCCACCGTATCGAGAAACGCAGTTCGGACCCCGTTGCCGTCAATCTCTGGAGGGTGGAATGGCCACACCCACCGAACCGGGTAGCATGATCGTCTTCACCAGGGTCCGGCTTTCAGTGTCGACCACCCCCAACTGGCCACCCGTCTGGATCACGTAGAGGCGATCGCCGTCGGGCGAGCGTGCGGTTCGGCTGGGGCTTTGCGGAACCCGGATCGAACTCAACACGCTGGAGGAAGCGATATCGATTACAGAAATCGTGCCGCCTCGTTCACCAACTCGGCCCCACAAGTTCGACACGTACGCCAACGAGCCGTCGGGGGAAACTGTGATCGAATGCGGACCGCGATCGACGCGGATCCGGGCTGAAACGGTGAGGTCGGCTGCCTTCAGTACCGTGAGCATTTCGGAGTTTTGATCGCCGACGAACAACAGAGTGCCATCCGGCGTGCCACCCACGCCATGCGGGGCCTCTCCGACACTCACGGCTGACAGGACACTGCCTGTACCAACGTCCAGAGCCCATACCCTTCCGGCCGCATCCACCGGCCCGAAGTCTGTGACGTACGCTGTCGATCCGTCGGGACTGAACGCGAACTCCAGAAGAGTCATGATCTCGGGTGGCCGGCCCACGTGCGTAACGCTTCGCACGGTGTTCGACGCGGCCTCTACAAACACTACGGTGCGACCAACCGAGACCAACGCCAGCCCGCCGTCGGGCGATACGGCGACGCTTCGCGCAAACCCTCCGAGGTCGATGTTGGCGATCGGCGTGTACCGCTCGGTCTCCAGGACAACGAGCCGGCCGGGTATGCGTTCAACTACGTATAGGCGCTTTCCATCCGGCGAGACTGCGATGTCGTCGGCGCCGGTGATGCCTGGGAGGTCGATCAACAGAACTACGGAGTCATTGACGGACTCCAGCACCGCCACCCCTCCCCAGTTCTGTGCTACATAGACGAGGTTGGAGCACTCGACCTCGAAGAGGACAGTGACCGTCCCGTTCGCCGGGACATCGACGACCCGGGAAGTCTCATCGAGCTGCGGGCAATTCAGAGCAACGTCTCCGATAACGACCTTGTGCTCTCCCACCTCGAGATCGGAAAACGTCACCTTGCCGCTGGGGGCGATCTCTCGCACCACGCGATCGTCGAGAGTCAACAGGAAGCCGTCGTCGTCGATGTAGGTCCCAGTCGTCGAGGCCTCGACGCGGATTGCACCACGTCCCTCCTTCGCGGATGGGGTCGGAGGTGTGACCCCCGCGCCTCCGCAGGACGCACAAACCAGAGCCAGGAGTCCTAGTCCTGCCCGAAGCCTCATGACCCCTCGCGCGTGATTTCTCACTTGTCACCCCACTGGCCCTGGTCATCATTCTCGTCTCGAAGACGCCCCGTCTTCTATTAACGAGAATCGGACGGCCCAATAGTCAATCCTTCCCTTGCCTTCGTTCCCTCTCTCACCTGTCGACGACAATTGGGGGACATTGCAAATGGGCCACAGAGCGCAAGGACATGCGTCTGATGGATGTCGCGAACCGGAGGCTGGAGAGGTCCAACGACCCTGCTTATGTGCTACCAGCAGCCCGATGAAGCCTCCATGGAATGGGTGGTCCCGGAAGCTCCGAAGTTCATGTCCGGACCGGTACCTGGGGCAGAGATACACCACGGAGTTGGAGAGGTGTCGCAGGTCGTTGGCAGGAATGCAAGCTAGTCCTGGCTACAGCATGCGCCGTCAGGGAGTCGAACCCCGAACCTACTGATTAAGAGTCAGTAGGT
>JBGMQU010000143.1:0-8216 GCA_048060725.1 Gemmatimonadota bacterium
TCTCTGAACCCGGTCATTGGAGCCCTCCGCCCTTCCGCTGCCAGAACAGGAACGCGGGCACCCCGAGCGCGAGGAGGCCGACCCCCATCAGCGAACCCGTGGGATTTCTCCACAGGACGCTCCCGATGATTACGATCGCGACGAGCACGAACAGGGCGGGGACGACCGGATACCCCGGCGTCCGGAATACCCCCGGCTCGCGCTCTGCAACCGGAAAGCGTTTCCTGAAGATGAACAGGCTGAGGCCGGCCAGCCCGAAGAAGATCCAGTCGGCGAACACCACGTAGTCGATCAGCTGCGCGTAGGTGCCCGTCAGGGCGAGCGCGATCGCCCAGACGCTCTGGATCCCGATCGCGAGTGACGGCGTCCCGAACCTCGGGTGGATCTTTGCCACGCTTTCCATGAAGACGCCGTCCCGTGCCATCGCGTAATACACGCGGGTCGGAGCGAGCATCGTGAGATTGAGAAACCCGAACGTCGAGATCGCGATCGCCCCCGCGATCATGCGGTCGCCGGACGGTCCGAAGACGATGCGAGCCGTGTCGGACGCGGGGGTCAGGGTTGCCGCGAGCCCCCCGTGTCCCAGCGTGCGCAGGTAGACGTAGTTGATGAACCCGTAGACGAGCACGACGACCAGCGTCCCGATGATCAGGCTTTTCGGCAGGTCGCGCCGCGCGTCCTTCATCTCTTCGGCGACATAGTTCGCGTTCTGCCAGCCGCCGTAGGTGAACATGATGGGGATCAGCGCCCCGCCGAACGCGACGAGGAGGCCGCCGGCCCCCAGCCTCGCGACGCCCCCCAATCCGCCGCTTGCCGCCCGGCCCGCGCCGCTCGCGGCCGCGTCGGTCGCGGCAGGGACCGTGAACCCGGCGATGACGAGCGCGGCGATGGCGAGGATTTTCAGCACGACGAAGGCGTTCAGCACACGGCTTCCGGGCTTCACGCCCAGGTAGTTCACGAGCGCGACGACGGCGATCGCGAGGACGGCGATCGGCGTGCCGGCGGTGGCCGTCCGTCCGATCGTGCGCAGGAAGTATTCGGCGAACGTGATCGCCACCGCCGCGATGGCCCCGCCCTCGATCATCAACAGGAGGCCCCACCCGTACAGGAAGCCCGCCATCGGGTGGTAGGCGCGGCGGAGGTAGGCGTAGTGCCCGCCCGCCTGCGGGAACAGCGTGCCCAGTTCGGCGAACGTGAAGGCTCCGGCGACCGCGATGGCGCCGCCCGCGAACCACGCGCCGAGCACCAGGGCTGTGGAATCGAGGCGCTGCGCGACGATGTAGGGGTTGATGAAGATGCCCGCGCCGATGATCCCGCCGATGACGACCATCGTGGCGTCGAACCGACTCAGTTCGCGTCGGAACCCACCGGATTCGCGTTCTGGACCCGAGTCCGCGGCCAATCGACCCCCAATCAAGAATACTCGGCAGTGTCACGCATTCTGTTCGATCGACGTCCGCGCGGCCATGGGACCGCCAGCCTCTTAAGCGATTTCAGACGTCGCTCTGTTGTCCTATTGTACGGTTGGTCGGGTGGGGTGGTCGGTTCTCGGTTGCCCCTTCTCGAGCCGGTTCTCCCCCCATGGAACCCCTGACAAGAGGTTGTCACATGTCGTCGCACCCCGAGGCGCGGTCGAGTTCGCTCATCGCGGCGGTCGTAGCAGTCACGTTTGGTTCGGTACTCGTCCCCGCGACCCTGGCGGGTCAGGAGTCGGAGATGGAGGCGGCGACGGCGGCGCTCGAATGGCGCCAGATCGGCCCTACGATCATGGGCGGTCGCGTGGCCGATATCGCGGGAGTGGAATCTGACCCGTCCACGTTCTACGTGGGCACCGCTACGGGTGGGGTCTGGAAGACGATCAACGGCGGAACGACCTTCGAGCCCGTCTTCGAAGACCAGCCGACCTCATCGATCGGCGACGTGACGGTCGCGCCATCGAACCCGAATGTCGTGTGGGTCGGGAGCGGCGAGCCGCAAAACCGGCAGAGTTCGCCGTGGGGCATGGGCGTCTTCCGCTCAACCGACGCCGGCCGCACGTGGACGCACCTCGGTCTCGAGGACACGCAGCACATCTCGCGCATCCAGGTCCACCCGCGGAATCCGGACGTCGCCTACGTGGCGGCCGTGGGTCACCTGTGGGGGCCGAATCCGGAGCGCGGCGTCTACCGGACGACCGACGGAGGCGCGACGTGGGACCAGGTGCTCTACGTCGATGAGAACACGGGGACGATCGATCTGGCGATGGACCCGAACGACCCGATGACGCTGTTCGCCGCGATGTACCAGCGGCAGCGCACGCTCGGCGGGTTCAACGGAGGCGGCCCGGGGAGCGGGATCTACCGCACGCTCGATGGAGGAGACACCTGGACCGAATTGACTGAAGGTCTTCCCGAAGGCGACATGGGGCGGATCGGGCTCGACATCTTCCGCGGCAACTCGAACATGGTGTTCGCGATCATCGAAGGAGACAAGCGCGTCCCCGGGCAGAGGTTCGGCGGGTTCGGCCCCGGAAACCCGGACGGCAAGAACGGCGTCTACCGTTCGACCGACCGTGGCGATACCTGGGAGAAGATCAGCAGCACCAACAACCGGCCGATGTATTACAGCCAGATCCGCGTCGATCCAACGGATGCCGAGCGGATTTATCTGGGCGGTTCGAGTCTGTACCGCTCGTCCGACGGCGGGCGGAACTTCACGTCGGACGCCGCAGCGGGCGTGCACTCCGATCATCACGCGCTGTGGATCGACCCCTCGAACTCGAATCACCTGATTCTCGGCGGAGACGGCGGGGTCTCGGTCAGCTGGGACCGGTCGGACAACTGGCGCCAGCTGATGAACCTCCCGATCTCGCAGTTCTACGAGATCGGCGTAGACAACCGCGAGCCGTACCACGTGTGCGGCGGCCTGCAGGACAACGGCTCCTGGTGCGCCCCGTCCGACACCTGGTCGACCCAGGGGATTCGGACGCGCGACTGGTACAACATCGGCGGCGGCGACGGGTTCTTCACCGTTATGCACCCCACCGAGCCGGTCGTATTCGCCGAGTCGCAGGGCGGCAACATCATGCGCGTGAACCTCGTGACGCACGAGCAGCTCAGGATGCGTCCGATCGGCCGTCCGGTCGCGAACGACGAGGGCGAAGACGAGATGCCGGAGTTCCGCTTCAATTGGGACTCGCCGATTCTTCTCTCCGCGCACGACGAGAACACGATCTATCACGGCGGGAACGTCGTCTTCAAGACGACGGACATGGGCCAGAACTGGGAGCAGATCAGCGACGATCTCACGAAGGCGATCGATCGGGACGAACTCTTCATCATGGGCGTGAAGGGATCGGAGGGGATGATGTCTCGAAACGACGGGACCTCCACCTTCGGCAACCTCGTGTCGCTGGCAGAGTCTCCGCTCGATGCCGACCTCCTGTATGCCGGCAGCGACGACGGCAACCTGCACGTCACCCGCGACGGCGGGGCGACCTGGACGAACGTGGCCGCGAACATGCCGGGGCTGCCCGACCAGGCGTACATCACGCGGATCGTGGCGTCGCATGCCGATGCCGGCACTGTGTGGGCCGCCGCGGACAACCACCGGAACGACGATTTCACGCCGTACGTGTACGTGTCCAACGACTCCGGGCAGACGTGGCGCTCGATCACTGCCGGCCTCCCCGATGGCTGGACGATGAACGCGATCGTTCAGCACCCGCGGGCCGCGAATCTGCTGTTCGCCGGGAACGAGGTCGGGATCTACTTCTCGATCGACGCCGGCGAGAGCTGGAGCCCGCTGCAGAACAACCTCCCGACCGTGCCGGTCGACGACATCAAGATCCAGGCGCGCGAGAACGATCTGGTGATCGGGACGCACGGCCGCGGCATCTGGATCATGGACGACATCACGCCGCTCGAGCACATGAGCCAGGCGGTCCTCGCGTCGGACGCGCACCTGTACCCGACGCAGAGCGCGGTCGTGTACAATGCGTGGACACCGCAGGGGTGGACGCCGGGCGTGTGGGTGGCGCCGAACCCGGCGGCCGGCGCACGCATCCGCTACTGGCTGGGCAGTGAGTTGCAGGCCGACGAGGTGGTCGCCGAGGAGGGCAGTGAAGAGGAGAGCGGCGAAACGGAGCAGCCGGTGGCCGCTTCGGGATCGGGTGCCGCTGGACAGGAGAACATCACGCCACGGCGCACCGGCAGGATCGACCGCTCCGAGGCGAACGGCGGCGAGGCGAACGGCGGCAAGGCGACCATCACGATCGCCGACGCGGACGGCGATGTGATCCGCGAACTCGAGGGTGGCGGGGCCCGCGGTCTCAACGAGGTGATATGGGACCTCCGTATCGAGCCGGCCTACGAGCAGCAGGGCGGGGGCGGTGGGTTCCGTGGCGGGTTCTTCGGCGGCGGTGGCGGGGCGCGAGGACCGCGAGTGCTCCCCGGGACCTACACGGTGCGCCTCGACGCCGGGGACGAAACGATGGAGACGACGGTCGAGGTGCGTCTCGATCCGCGTGTCGAGATCAGCCGTGCCGACCTGTTGGCGCGTCAGCAAGCCATGCACCGGGCATTCCTGCTCGCGAAGCCCGTCAACGACGCGTCGGAGGCGATCAGCGACATTCGGAAGCAGCTGGAGACGCTCCGTGACCACGTCAGCGGACACGACGACGCTCCGGAGACGCTCGGCGATGAGATCGACGCCATCGGCGAAGAGCTCGACGAGATCAACGACGAACTCGGCGATATCCGGCGGGGGGCGGGCGCGCGCAGCGGGATCGAGCGGGTTCACTCGGCGCCGACGGCCGACGCGCTGTTCCAGATCGAGCGGGGCTGGGGCGCCCTGCCGGGCGCGATCGAGCGACTCAACACGCTGATCACGAGCCGGGTGCCGGCACTGCACGACATGGTGAGCGAAGCCGGGCTACGGCCCAAGATCGGGGATCCGATCGAGGTGCCCATTCCGCCGGGGAGGTGACGAGGCGCCACCCTTTCAAACACCCAAACCATGACAAACGCGCCCGCTCGGCCGAGGGCCCACTGGCTATTCTTCGCGCTCCTCTGGAGCGTTGCGCCTGGCCCCGCCCGCGGCCAGGTAGCCCTCGTGCACGATCGGGAGTTGGTGTTCGCCGACTCGGTGCCGCTGGGAGGGCCGATCGCCGTCGTACCGTCTGGCGAAAGCACGCTCCTGATTGCGGACAGGTCCTGGGAGTCGATCCTCATGGTCGACCGGTCCGGCCGATTGCTACGGAAGGTGGGACGAGCCGGCGACGGCCCGGGCGAGTTCCGGATGATTTGGCGAATTGGGGCATCCGAAGGACGGTTCTGGGTAGTGGACGTCCGGACGTCCCGTATCTCGGTGTTCGACGAGGGAGGGGATTTCGAGCACACATTTAGGGGAGATGGCGACGCGGTTGGAATCGATGGTTTCACCCCGCTTAGCTTACGCGCCGGGGTAGGGCTGACGGGTGTGACGATGAAGCCGGACCCGCAACTCGGCGTGTGGTGGGTCCCGCTAGCGGGCACCGATTGGGGGGTGGCGGTGGAGATGACGCGCATCACGTCCGTCGACCGCATACTCAAGGTAGACATACCGCCGGACGGTGCGGTGAACATGCGGTGGCCTTTTTCCTCCAGTGACATGGTGGTCACGGCGCCTGACGGAGGTCGGACAGTGATCATCCGACGGCCACGGCCTGGCTCGCCGAACTCGGGGTGGATCGAGGTCACCACCTTCGAGGGTGGGGTCAGGGGCGATAGCACGAGTCTTCAGTACCTGCCCGAGACGTTCCGGCGTTCCGACCTGGAGGCTTGGCTCCGTGACCTGAGGGCTCCCCGTGAGCTGGCGGCCGCCGGAGCGTACCCAAGCGAGGAGGCCGCGAGAGAAGCGTTTCAGTCTGCAGCCGTCGCCCCGGACTATCATCCCCCGATCGTGAACGCCGGCAGGGGAATCGAGGAGCAAGGCGTCCTCATCGACTCTGACGGCAGGCTCTGGTTGCGTCGCGATCGGGCCGAACCCGCATCGACGTGGTGGCTACTCGACGATTCACTCCGGAACAAGCAGACTGTCCTCGTGCCCTCCGACGTCAGGATTCTCGCCGCGACGGGGGAGCTGGTCTGGGGTGTTACCTACGACGACCTGGATCTTCCCACGATCTCTCAGTACCGAATGACCGACGCGGGTGGACAGTAGAACGATGCGTCGTTCATCGGAGTTCGCGAGGGGCCTACTCGCTCTAGGGTTTCGAACTCTTTCGCGTTGGACGCGCCATAGCACGAGTTGGCTGAGACTTCCGATCCACCGCCGACCCCTCGAGGTTCAGCCGCACCGGTCGCCGAAGCGTGAATAGCGCCCAATCCACGTCCAGCCGCTCGCCCATCCAGCGTGGACTGGGAGTCCACGGATCGATTTCGAGCCCGAGCCGGCCGTGCCGCTGCTCGAGCCGACGCACCGGCCGGTCGGGTACGATCGGATGGGCCGGCACCCCCGGCATCGGTTGCCCATCGGGCTTGTAGAATCGGGCCTCTCCGTCCCGCCCGAGCGCGACGCGCCACCCGTCCTCGTGAACCCGTCGATGGTGGTGGCGGCAGAGCAGCACGAGGTTGTCGAGCGCGGTCACGCCTCCTTTTGCCCAGTGTTTGATGTGGTGAGCGTCGCAGAACCGCGAACGGCAGCCGGGGAACCGGCACCCGCCGTCGCGGCGCCCGAGCGCCCTGCGGAGCGGCGTCGACACGGTGCGCCGCCGCCGGCCGACATCAAGCACGGAGCCGTCGGCCCGATGCTTCATCATCACGACGCTCGCATCGCACGCCAGACGTCTCGACGTCTCCGCGGAGACGTGCGGGCCGCGCTCGATCCGCGGCGGAGAAATCTCGTCGCCTCCCGCGAGCGTCTCCGCGGAGACGTGCACGACGACCTGGAAACGCTCCGCCCGACTCGCGACACCGGCCTCCGACCGGGCAGCGAGGCCGCGTCCGAGCGCGGCTTCCGCCACCAGCACCAGCGCGCCCGCGCGCCGAGCATATGCCGAGTCGTCTACCTCTACTTCGGTCTCCGAGCCCGCGTCCTCCACCGCGGACCCCTTCTCGCCGGCTGCCTCGAGTGCGCGACACAGCACGGCCCCGTCCTCCGGCCCCAGTCGCCCCCGGACGTTCCACGAGCCGTCCGCATCGAGTGTTACCTGGAGTCCGCACCGCTCGTGACGCGCCCGCTCGTCCTCTTCGGACCGATCGGCGACGCGCCACGCGCTGACCAGACGCTCCATGTCGGCCGCCGTGGTATGCCGCGCCGCTTCGACCAGTTCCGCTTCGTTCTCGGGCGTCGCCACCCGGGTCAGGACACGCGCCATCGAGTAGCTGAGTTCGCCGGATCCGAGGGCCGCTCGCATCTCGGGGAGGTCTCCCACCGCCCGGGCCACACGCACCCGCTCGCGCGCCGCGCCCGGCCCGATCCCGGTGCGCCAGCTCAGCCATAGCGCGCAGCTTCGGAAGCCTTGCTCGTACCACTCCTCCGATTCGTCGAAGGCCCGGATCAGGTCCAATAGCTGTCCTCTCGCGGCTTCGATTAGCGCCGAAAGGCGAGCGATCTCGTCCCCCAGCCCGGTCTGCCTGCGCCGACGCGATGGGACGTGCGCCGGGTTGGCGGGGGGCTCGAGGGTGGGGAGCCCGTGGGAAGGTGCGGAGGCGTCGCCGGACGGTTGAGACGAACGGGCGAACGTGATCAAAGGAGTTTCCCTCGCCTGGCGGAGTGGCCGAATACGTATCGAAACTGTGATCCCAATATAATCGGGACATCCGGAGGCTCTCAGGACTGCGCGTGCCCTATCAACAGGGGGTTCGGGCACCTTCGAAGGTGGATCGACGCCCGCAGCTCGGTGACGTCACCCGTCTCGGCCGTCTATCGCCGTCCTCCAGGGTAGTCTCGAAGCTCGCGGTCGGTCGGCTTGAAATCTGTCAAGGGGTGAATCAAGATCTCGTACGACCCGTCTCTCCTCCGTGGCTGGTCAAAAAGGCTGCGACTCCTCGCATCACATGGCGTGCGGTACGTGTTTGAAAAACACGGAGCATGCGCCCGTTTCGGCTTCTTGTTCGCGAATCCTGGAGCCGGCAGGTTCAGTGGTTCGGGCGCCCCGTCGTGGGGCAGACCCCATGCCCGAAGAGCACCTTCACATGAGGCCAGGAGAAGCCGTGTCACCCCATCTTCCTTCGACCCGCAACCCGTTCCCAGGC
>JBGMQU010000144.1:0-2855 GCA_048060725.1 Gemmatimonadota bacterium
GATCGCGGCCGCCAGCTCGGCGCGGCTGATCCAGGTGTACGCCTTGAACCACGACACGCCCTCTTCGGACCAGTATCTGACCAGCCGCCGGGCCGACGCGGGACCGTCCAGACGGGCCATGGTCTGTGAGCCCTGCTCACCGGTGAGGTACGGCCCGGTCGTGAACATGGTGGGGCCGATCGCGTTTCCGGCCTCGATCTCGCTCTTGAGGTTGAGCTCCTCGTACGGGGCCCCCGCGCCGGTCGTTCGGATCGTGGTGATGCCCGACGCCAGGTAGAGCCGCGAGCCCGAGAACGAAAGCTGGGCCGACCGTCCGTTGCCGCCCGTGTAGTAGCTGTGGTTGTGGAGACCGATCAGCCCCGGAATGACCGTGTGTCCGCTCACGTCGATGATCTCGGCGTCTCGCGGGATCGCGACGCGCTCGTTGGGCCCGATGCCGACGATGCGATCACCCTCGATCAGGATCGTCTGGCCCGTGGCCGCCGGCGCGCCCGTTCCGTCGATCAGCCGGGCGTTGGTGAGTGCGACGATCGGTGCGTCGACCCTCACGAACTCGGCGTACCGGGACGGGACGCGCTGTGCGTCGGCGGAGCGGGCGGCCAGCGCCAGCAGGAGACTGGCGAGGAGGGTCGGGGCGAGGAGGGTCGAGACAAATCGGTGGGCACGCATCGGACTTCCTTTCGACTTCAGTTCTCTCGAGATCAGTTCTCGACGTCCATCACGAGCTTCATCCCCGACTCGAGGTGTTCGGCGATATGGCAGTGGACGATCCAGCGTCCGGGGTTCGACAGCTCCAGCAGGATGTCCGTGGTCGAACCGACCGGCAACAGCACGGTGTCCTTCCATACGAGGTTGTCGTTCGGGACGCCGTTCTGTTCGAGGACCACGAACCGCTGCCCGTGGATGTGCAGCGGGTGCTGCATGGCGTGGAACGCGCTCCGGTCGTTGCGCACCCGGATCTTCACGACATCCCCCACGCGAAACGACCAGTCGATGTCGCTGTTTTCTGCCCCCGTGACGGGGTCGCGAAACGTCCAGCGGATCTCCCGGCCCGTCGTCGCCCAGTTCATCATCGGCATCGTGCCGGTCCATTCGACCGCGTTGAAGTAGACGCGGTCGTAGAGCATCGACTGCTCGATGGGGAGAGGGAGGCTGTCCACCTCCAGCGTCATCACGAGCTCATGGTCGACCGGGCGGTCGAACTCCAAGCGAAGACGATCGAACTCGGCCGTCACGTCGGCGTTCTCCCGGAGACGGGCGAACGTGGACTGGAAGTCGGGATCCGCCAGCGGTCCGGCCGCCATCACGGTTCCCAGCAATTTCATCTCTTCCCGGAATACGCCCTGGCGGTGATTGATTCCCTGCACCTGCGTCAGGAGTGTATACATACCCTCCTTGGGGAAACGCACCTCGACCACGTACCGCTCCGCCGGGGCGATCACCACGCCCCGTACCCATTCCTCGCGTTCGAACCGGCCGACATCCGACGCGACCACCTTCATGGCCAGGCGCGGGCGCGCTGGATCGAGCGCCGGGTCGGGCGGTGAAAGCCAGGTCGATCCGGCGCCGAGATTGATCCACGAGAGGTTGAACGTTCGGGTGTTCGACGCGTTGGTCAGATGGAACCGCACCACCTCGCCCGGCCCGACGTCCAGCCGATACCCGCCCTCTCCGCCGAGAGGCTCGCCGTTGACCAGCATCGTGTTGCCGAACCGGCCCATGAGCATGTAGTTCGCCGACTGCTCCCCGAACGGCACGATTCCGTCGTCATCGAGCAGCAGGTCGTCGAGGATGAGGACCTCATCACGGTTCGCCGGGCCGTAGTAGTCGGGGTCGGGCGACTCGACGAGCATGTTCCCGTAGAGCCCGAGTTCCTGCTGGATGTCCTCCCGGTGGTGGGGGTGGTACCAGTAGATCCCCGCATCCCGGAAGAAGATCTGATAGCGGAACGTCTCGCCGGGGGCTACCGGGTCCTGCGTCACGCCGGGCACGCCGTCGAATCGGTTGTCGAGACGGACGCCGTGCCAGTGGACGGCCGCGGGCAGCGGTGTCCGGTTGATGAAGTTCACGAACACGGTCGAGTTTTGGGCGACACGGATCAACGGGCCGGGCTGGGTTCCGTTGAACGCCAGCATCGCGAACGTCCGGTCTCCCACGGTGCGACGGACGAACCCGGCCTCGAGGTCGAGCGTCCCGCCATCGGGAAGATCCACGACCGTGCCCGGCCGGACCTCGGGCAGCGACGCCACGTCCACATCCGGGAGCCACGGGTCGGCGTACGGCTCGAGATCCATCACGCCGGGCACCAGGGGCACCCCCGCGTACGCTGGCGGCCGCGGCCACGGCGTGGCGTCGGGCCCGCGGTCGGGGCCTCGACCCGCCGCTCGCTGGGTGGCCGAAGGAGCCGTGGCGAGCAGGTCGTGCGCCTCCATCCTGCTCGACGGCGAGCGGCCCCGTAGCACGAGCGGCCCCAGCCGCGTGGTGACATCGACCGACGCCTCCGCGCTCACCATGATCAGATAGTTGTTGAACGCGACCGGTCCGAGACGGTTCTCTCCGTTGCCGACCACCGCGAGCTTGACCACCGGGTCGAGCGCGAGGGGCGTGGCCCACGCGACGTAGGTCGTGTAGTCGCCCAGACTCTCCGGGGCGGGGAGGCCCTGCAGCCAGGCCGTGAGGTCGTTCACGACGTGCCCTGACGGCGCCACGGCCACCCCGAACGGGCCGGCGACGCGCCCGAGTTCGATCACACCGGCCGCGTCGCCGGCGAGCGGAGTCGGGAAGAGTTCGATACAGAAGAGATCCCGGGCCGCGCCCGGCCGGGTGGTCGCATCGGCGCAGATCTCGGAACCGCC
>JBGMQU010000144.1:2955-4754 GCA_048060725.1 Gemmatimonadota bacterium
TGACCGTCCCTCAGCGACGGGGTACCTGCCTCTGTTCTTCCGCGCCCGCCGGAGACAGGTTTTGCAGCCCACGCTACCCGGGAGGTCACATTGTCGAACGCCGCTCTTCGTCCGGTCCTCGGTCTTGCCGCCGTCGCGCTCTGGCTCGGAGCCGTCGCGTGCACCGTCCCCGATTCCTCATCGGCCACGTTCGGGGCTCCGGCGTTCGCCGCGGCGCTCCCTGAGGATGTGGGGATCTCGAGCGAACGGTTGGAGCGACTCGACGGAGCGATGCAGAACCTCGTCGACGAGGAGCGACTGGCGGGCATCACGATCATGCTCGCCCGGCACGGGCGCATCGTCCACTCCGAGCAGTTCGGGATGCGCAAAATCGCCACGGGGGACTCGATGGCCGATGACGCGATCTTCCGCATCTACTCCATGTCGAAGCCGATCACGGGCGTCGCGCTGATGATGCTCTACGAGGAGGGCAAATTCCGGCTCTCCGACCCCGTCGAGCGATACATCCCCGAGTTCGTCGGGCTCCAGGTGGCGTCGGGCGTCGGACCGGACGGCCCCATCGTGGAGGATGCAAACCACCCGATGACGATCCGCGAGTTGATGAGCCACACGGCCGGCCTCTCCTACGGGATCTTCTCGCGCTCGCAGGTGGATTCGATGTACGTCGAGGCCGGAGTACTCGACCGTGACGGCACGCTAGAGGACATGATCGACAAGCTGTCGCGGATCCCGCTGCGTCAACAGCCGGGGTCGGGGTGGCACTACAGCGTGGCCACCGACGTCCAGGGGTACCTCGTCGAGGTGCTCTCCGGTCAGCCGTTCGACGAGTTTCTCCAGGCACGACTGTTCGAGCCGCTCGGCATGGTCGATACGGGGTTCTGGGTCCCGCCGGAGGAGGCGCACCGCCTGGCCGAGGTGTACACCTACGAGGAAGACACCCGCGCGCTGGTGGCCGGTGAGGGGTTCGGGCGGGACGGGCACCCCTTCCTCCAGCCGACCACGTTCTTCTCGGGCGGCGGCGGCCTCGTGTCGACGACGGCCGACTACATGCGGTTCTCGCAGATGGTTCTCAATGGCGGCGAACTCGATGGCGTGCGGATTCTCTCCCCGCTGACGATCGAGCTGATGACGAGAAACCAGATGCCGCGCGCGATTCCGGAGATGGCCCCGGGAACGGGGTTCGGGCTCGACTTCGCCGTAGTGCTCGACCCCGTCGCGGCCGACGGCATCTCGAAGGGCGAGTACTACTGGGGCGGCGCCGCCGGCACGTGGTTCTGGATCGATCCGGTCGAGGACCTCGTGTTCGTGGGAATGATCCAGCAGTTCGGCGAGGGCAGACCCGACGTTCGTTCGCTGTCGCGACGGCTGGTGTATCAGTCGATCATGGACGCGAAGGGCACGATGACTGCGACCCATTAGATCGTGGCAGCACACATCCCGATTCCCGGGCTGACCCTCGACGCCGAGGATTTCCGGCGCGCACGCGAGAACGTCGCCCCACACGTCTACCACACCCCCCTGCTCACGAACCGCTCGCTGAGCGAGGCGTCAGGGTTCGACGTGCGGCTCAAGGCGGAAATCTTCCAGCGCGGAGGGTCGTACAAGGTCCGCGGACCGCTCAACGTCATCGCGCACCTGTCCGACGAGGAACGCGGACGCGGGATCATCTGCTCTTCGGCGGGGAACCACGCGCAGGGCGTGGCGATCGCGGCCCAATTGTACGGCATTGCCGCCACGGTGCTGATGGCGGAGAACGCGACGAAGTCGAAGATCGCGGCCACCGAGGGGTACGGCGCGAA
>JBGMQU010000144.1:4854-8161 GCA_048060725.1 Gemmatimonadota bacterium
CCCGACATCCGGGTGTTCGGAGTCGAGTCGTCCGGGGCGCCGGCCATGAAGCGGAGCGTCGAGTCGGGAGCGGTGGTCACGCTCGATGAAGCGAACACGATCATCGACGGGCTGCGGGTCAAGCGGGTCGGCGACCACACGGCATCGGTCGTCAGCCGCTTCGTGGAAGAGGTCGTCACGCTCCCCGACGAGCAGATCTTCGACGCCCTCCTGTGGCTGATGACGCGCGCGAAGCTCGTGGTGGAGGGCGCCGCGGCCGCACCGGTCGGTGCGCTGCTGCACCACCTGATCGATGTGCCGCCCGGCACGAAGGTCGTCTGCGTGCTGAGCGGCGGGAACCTCGATGTCGAGCAGCTGCGGGGGCTCCGCTGGAACTGACCCCCGTGTAGCAGCCCCCTACGGCCGGCGATCCTCCGCGTTCGAGAGTGCGATCGCGTTGAACAGGAACTTGAAGGTCGCGTGCGGCTGAGCACGCCGGGTGATCAACGGGCCGAACAGGTAGATCGTCCCGTCGCCGATCCGCGCCTGCGCCATCGTGACGCCGCCGTTCAGCTTCTCCTGACCCCAGGCCCAGCCGCTCCGTAGCGGCTCGTCCTGGTCGAACCACGCGAGCGGCTGCACGAGGCCCTCGGCGTCCGAATCCCCGACGCTCGACCCGGCCGGCTTGAACACGGGGCTGTTGTTGAACGACACCATGAGCGGCGAGCTCATCCCCGTCGTAACGAGCGCTTCCTCGTCGATTGCCACCTCGAGGATCGAGCCGGGCACGTAATACTCCTCGCGTGGCGCGCCCTCGAGGTGGTCCTCAAGGGCGAGCCCGAGGCCGCGACCGAGGCGCGTCGAGCCCCCGATCGTCACGATCGATCCGCCGTCATCGAGGAACTCCTGAAGGGCGGGCCCGGTCAACTCCGGAGACACGTTTCCGAGCCGACTCCGATACTCCTCGGGGATCGACTCGGGGTCCACCCGCCCCATCCCGAACTCTGCCATCATCTGCTGACGTACCGAGTCCGGAACGCCAACCATCATCTCGGCAAAGGCTCCCCCGATCGCCCCGCTCGGGAAAACGATTACGTCGAAATCGTCTGACAGGTCACCGGCGTTGAGCCTCTCCGGGTAGACAACCTCGAAATCGGCGTATTCGTATTGCTCCAGCAGCCAGCGGATCCAGCCAGACGGCATCGACCCGCCGTATCGGTCCCACAGCGCGATCCGTGGAGACCGAAGACGTAGCGCCTCGGATCGAGGCTCATCGGCGGTCCCGACGAAATCGATCCCCAGGTCGCCCGCGATCCCTTCCAACTGGGCAGCGGTTCCGGCCCGGGTCTTCACGTAGAAGGTGCCCACGGGGTGCGTCTTCCCCCCGGCCGTGAACGGGCCCTTCAGCCAGTACACGTCGTGCCCGGCGGCCTGGAGTCGATTGATCGCCTTGAACGAATCGTTGACGTCGTGGCTGAACAGGAAGCCACGCGCATCGGCGGCGTCGATCACCTCGCCCGCCAGAGGCTCCGCGTTCCACCCCTCGATCGCCTCGAACGGTCCGTCGAATCCATCGAGGATGCGGTCGTACTCGACGCCCATCTGCATGGCGAGCGTCCAGCCCGCGTTGTCGTACGGCGGGGTGGGCGGCGCGCCCGGGTAGCGGAAGTCGTTCGGGTGGTCCTGCGGCTCGAACATGTCGAGCACGTGGGGCCGGAACGCCTGCGCGCTCTTCACCACGTACGAGCCAGCCGGGTACTGCGTGCCCGCGACCGAGAAGTCGGACGTCGCACGGTGGACGATCACACCGTTTTCGAGCAGCGCGTTGACGAACTTCGTGGCGGTCGGGAAATCGGGCTGGTCGGCGGAGAGGATGTAGCCGCGCGGATCGCGCGTCTCCGGGCGAAGCATCGTCTCGTAGTCCTCGCGAGTCCCCCGGATTCCGCCGAACCCGCCGATGTTGCTGGCGAAGTCCTGCTCCCCTTCCCCCGCGTCCATCGTGGCGCGCAACTCGTCGACCCGTTTCGGGTTGATCGTCCAGTGATCCTCGCTTCCGCGTTCGATCGAGTTCATCCCCATCCGCCAGATGCGATAGAGAAACGTCTCCCGGTATCGCGACGCGAGATCGAGCACCGCCTTGTTCGCCGTGACCGAGTAGTCGATCGACTGGCGGAAATGCCACTCCTGGGGCTCGATCGGCGAGGGAAGGCCGTCGCTCGGGACGATCCGTTCGAGGATCATCGGGATCTGCATCGGCGTCGGATTCCCGATCGTTTCGGTGAGGAGACCGATCATGTTCTTGAAGTACGGCGTCGTGCGCAGCCCGCCGTTCCACCACGTCGAGTAGTTCGCGCCCCGCCGCCGCGTCGCACCCGGCTTCCCCTCGGCCGTGAACCGCGAGTGCATCGCCGAACCGACGAGATCGATCCCGGTGATGACCATCGGGTCGATGTTGTAGTTGAAGGGATCGCGGAACGGCGGCGCGAACATCACGGTGCCGGTCGGGCCGGTCTGGTGGTGGTTGTAGACGATTTGCGGATACCAGTCGCGATACATCACGCGATTCATGTTCTCGGTCTCCGCCTGCGTCGACGCGTAGAAATCGCGGTTGTTGTCGTGGCCGACATACTTCTGGTAGAGACTCGGGATGCTGCGGGTGGAGCGCTCCGTCTTCTCCTCGACGCGGGTGTACCAGTTCGACACCAGCTCCATGCCGTCGGGATTCGCCTGGACGAACAGGATCACGACGTCGTCGAGGATCCTCAACGTCTCGTCGTCCGTGCCGCTCACCATCTGCCACAGCGTCTCCATCAGCTGCTGGGCGCCGAGGACCTCGGTCGCGTGCAGCCCGCCGTCGATCCACACGACGGCCTTCCCTTCCCGAGCGAGCGCCCGGGCCTCGTCTTCCGACAGCCCGTCCGCGTTGGCAAGCCTCGACGCGATGTCCCGATACCGCCGGAGGTGCCGGTGGTTCTCGGGCGCGGTCACGATCGCCATCAGCTGATCGCGCCCCTCCGCCGTCTTGCCGATCGATTGCAGCGTCATCCGATCGGACTGGATGGTGAGCATCGACCAGTACTCCGACAGCTGCGTGTAATTCGGCAGCTCGTAGTCGGCACCGATCTCGTGCCCGAAGAACTCCTCGGGGGAGGTCAGATTCTGGGCCGCCAGAGGCGACACCGGGGCGAACGCGAGGACCGCGGCCAGCAGGGGCGCGTAGATCCGTGGGGCGACCGCGTACGTCCGGGCGCGACCCGCGCAGGTCCGGGTGGGGCCTGGGAACGGGTTGCGGGTCGAAGGAAGATGGGGTGACACGGCTTCTCCTGGC
>JBGMQU010000145.1:0-8153 GCA_048060725.1 Gemmatimonadota bacterium
TCAAGCAGCCGTTCTGGCCGACCGCGAGATCCCAGCGACCGTCTGCGTCGAAGTCGGCCACGGCCGCGCCGCGGGCGTCACCATAGGCGGGCGCGCCGACCGTCCCCGCATCAGAGTAACGGAAGTGCCCGAGACCGTCTCCGAAGAGAAACGCACCCCGCCCCGCATCGTGGCGGCCGATGCCCGGGGCCGTCGCCATGAAGTTCTGCGCCAGGTAGACGTCCTCATGGCCGTCGCGATCGAAATCCGCGATGACGACTCCGAAGGCGGGTGCTCGCTGGGCGGCCCGCGGGAGCTCGACAGCCTCGAACCGATCCCCACGATTGAGGAAGGCGGTGTGGGCGGAGGTCACGGCGGTCACTTCGTACACCACGTCCGTACGCCCTTCGACGAGATCTTCGACGCTCGCGGTCGCGAAGGCCTCGAAGGTGGGCGCCACCCGACGGATGAACGGCAGCGCGGCGGAGAGCGTCCGGTAGTCCCTGACCGGAACGGCCCGACCCTCGCCGTCGCGCCTCGCCTCGATAAAGTCGACTTGCCCGTTGCCATCGAAATCCGCGGCGAACCCGACCGCCGGGCGGTCCGGCGTCACCGGATTATCGAGGTTGTGTCCCCACGACGTCACGACCAGGTCAGGACGCCCATCCTCGTCGAGATCGCCGGTAGCCAGCCCGTTCCACCGACCCGTGCGCTCGCTCAGCCCCCAGTCGGCCGTGGCGTCGGAAAACTCTCCGTTCTCGTTGATGAACAGTCGTACGGGTCCCCATTCGAGAGCCAGGAGGAGGTCGGGGTCGCCGTCGAGGTCGACGTCGGAGAACACGACCGCCGAAACCAGCCCGACAGACCGGAACGTCTCGGTCTCGTCCGAGAGCGTCCACCCACTCGGGCCGCCCAGGAGGAGCTTCGAACTCGAGGGAAGCGGATAGGCTCCCGGGAGCGCCCGCCCACCGACGAACACGTCCAGGTCCCCGTCGCCGTCCACGTCGGCCTGTGCGAGCGGGCCCGTGCTGTTGAAATCGCCCGGGAGGAGCGCCGCCCCGGAAGCCCCGAGATCGATGACCGGCGCGACGTCCGCGAGCGCATCGGGAGACATCCCCCTCCAGTTGCTGACGCCCGCGATGACCGTCTCGCCGCGGGGACCGATGGTGCCGAGAAGAGTCGTCTGCTCGCCAGCCACCGGCGGGCCGAAGGCGGTCGCCGCCGTCAGGCGTCCTCGATCGACGCGGGCGAGGATAGCGGTGCCCCCGGCAGCGCCCGTCGTGAGCAGATCGGGGTCGCCGTCCCGATCGACGTCGAGCCACGAGATACCGGGACCGAGCCGCGAGAGCGCAAACGGCAGCAGCGGCTGTCTGGCGAGTTCGTCGAATGGCGTCTCCGCGTGACGGGCATCGCTTGCGACTGTCTCGAACAGGAGGGGGCTGGCAGCGCGCCGGTCGGGAAACGCGGTGGCCCCCGTGCCCGTCGGCTCCCTCACCTCGTAGAGCCGATTCGCCCGAACGTCGTGCAGCGACCGGACCCCGCTCGGCCAGACGATCCGCAGCTGCGCCTCCACCCCTTCCGGCACCGCAAAGGCCAGCAAGGGATCCGCCCCCGACAGATACATCCCGCCTGACGCCAGTTGCCGCGTCTGCGTGACCATGCCGTCGCCCACGACGGTCACCCTGGCGCCGATCGCCTGCACGTTCGGACCGACACCGATCAGCCTGACGCTGAGCCGCGAAGCACCGGCGTCGTTGCGAAGCAGCAAGGGCGCCCGGTCGAGCCGCGTAATCACGATGTCGAGATCGCCGTCGCGATCCAGATCGCCCGTCGCGATGCCATGGCTTATGTCTCGCCCGGCGCCGTACCCCCATTCGTCCGACACCTCGTCGAACGTGCCGTCTCCGCGGTTCCGGAATGCGAGGTTCTCGAGTTCCAGCGAAGGAAACGCACCCAGTTCGCGCTGCCAGTCGACCGCGATCCGGCCGGTTCGAAGCGCCTCCTGCGTATCCCCGTCCAGCGGGTCGAACACGTGGCCGTTGGTCACGAACAGGTCCTCGTACCCATCCAGATCCGCATCGAGGAACAACGCGCCCCAGGTCCATTCGGACGCTGCGAGACCCGCCAGGCGACCGACTTCCGCGAACGTCCCGTCGCCGCGATTGAGTTGGAGGACGTTTCGCCCGGCGAAAGAGCGGCCCGCGGCCCGCCCCGGCATGGCCGGCGGGGTCACGACCGAAGGGCCCTGCAACCGACGCCGCACGGGGTCGAGGGCGAGCATGTCGGTTGTGACGAAATCCGTGTCGCCATCTCGATCGACGTCCGCGAAATCGATCCCCATCGATGACGCGCTCGTCGTACGGATCGCCAGCTCCGGGAACGGCCCGAACCGACCGCCGTCGTTCCGCCAGATCGCGTCCGGACTCCCGAAGTCGTTTGCCACGTAAAGGTCGGGGTCCAGGTCGTCATCCATGTCGAAGAAACGCGCGACCAGGCCCCACGCTCGGGACGTTTCGGCCAGGGGACGGCCCTCCTCGTCACGAAATACTCCCCCAGCCCGGGCATCCGGGACGAACCTTCCGGAGCCGTCGTTCAGGTAAAATTCGTCGGGGTCGGCGAGTTCCCACCTGCGCATCCGATCGCCCACCCGCTCGACCTCGTAGTGCTCGCGATACGCCGCGCGAACCCGGTACTCGCCGTCCACCTCCTCGACGATCCTCCGCGACGTTCGTTCGGCCGGGCTGAACAGGTCGTCGGCCTGAATCGTCTTGTAGTTGGCGAAATAGGCGTCCAGATCTCCATCCGCGTCGATGTCCGCGAGGGCCAGCGTCGTCGTACCGAACGACCCCTCGAACCCGGCATCCGCCTCCGCGAACACGCCCGTCCCGTCGTTGCGAAGCAGAACGTTGGGGGCTCCATGCACGGTGACGAAGAGGTCGAGGTCTCCGTCTCCGTCCGCGTCCGCGAAGACCGCGCCGCGCGACGCTCGACCATCGAGCCGGGTGCCGGACGCCTCGCTGACGTCCTCGAAACGCCACCCGCCGAGGTTGCGATACAGGACGTTCGAACCGTCGATCCGCGGAAAATAGAGGTCGACCCACCCGTCTCCGTCCGCGTCACCCAGCGCCACTCCGTTTCCGTGTGACATCGTGCGGTTCGCGAGCATCGCCTCGCGACCGATGGCGGTCGCCGCGGTGACCCCGCTCGAGGAGGGGGAGACAGGTGTGAACCAGCCGCCGGGACGACCCGAGAACTGAAGGGGGCGCGAGCGTCCGCCGGGAACGTCCTCCCACGAGATCGTCACCCGGGGCGCCGATGCTCCGTCGCACGCGGCCAACACGGCAGCCAGCCCGGCGAGGAGAATGGACGCCGTCGGTCGCCCGGGAGGCCGCCGAAAACCTCTGGCGAGCCGCCGCAACGTCCTACCCGCCATCCCCCCTAAAGACGGTTCGGATGCCTTCGAGGGCTTCTGCCGAGACGGCCGCGCCCCGTGAGAAGACCGCGGCGAGCTCCCGCTCATCGATCCCGACAAGCGGAATGTCGAAGCTGAAGTGCACCGCCACGCCTGCCGGACGGACATTTTCCCGGGGATCCTCCCATCCGCCCTCGGGATCCAGCGCGCCCTCGATGTGAACTTCGACGTTGTCGGACGCGGCACCCAGCTCCTGCGCCACCCGGGTCAATTGGGCCGCCAACGCCTCGTTCCGTCGCGGATCGGACTCTCGCTCGTCGAGCCAGAGCGCGGGGGGCGCCACATCGACGTGCAGAAAGCCGAGCATGACGTCGGGGTCGAGGTCGAGGGGGGGCAGCGGGGCGTCCGGTGCCTCATCGATGGGGACCAGATACGTGGCGAGGCCGTCGATCTCGATGTTCGTGAGACCGAGGGCCATCTCGTCGACGACGAGCTCGACGAGTGCGGAGGGGGCATGCAGGGTATCCAGCACTCCCGACTCGAGGATATCCAACTCGGACTGATCATAGGCGAGCACGCGGAAGAACCACGAGAGCGGTTCCTGCCGACCCTCGAACAGGTCGCGAACGCCCAACCCTTCCTTCCGCAGCGCTCCGAGCAGGAGCGCGCCCATTTGATGACGGGTGAGACTAGCCACTGTCGTCTCGGTTCAGCCGGGAATCGTGAAACGAGCCGTGGTTTCCCCGCACACGAGCCCCGCCACCAACCGTGTTCGTGACATCCATGCCTCCAGAGGGATCGCGCTCCTTTGATCGGCTGTGCGACCCCGACTCGCCCGATCGGTGCGCGCCGGTTTGCGAAATTTGCGAAAGAAGAAGGACTAAATAGGTGCACCCCGGACGGCCCGCGCAACAAACGGCTCACGGTCCGGCGTTGCGCACGCGGTATCCGGAACGGAGATTCGCCGGCTGACCCTGCCCATGCAGGCGCGACAGAAATCTAGAGGGAGAACCGATGTCACCCGTTAGCCGCCGATGGGAGGCGCGAGAAGCGTGAGTCTGCGAATCGCGGTCCCCAAGGAGACCACCCCCGGAGAGACCCGGGTCGGACTTACACCCGATGCGATCAAACGCCTCGCCTCCGACTCCGTGTCGGTGGCCGTCGAGACCGGGGCAGGCGAGCGAGCCGGGTTCACGGATGATGCATACCGCGACGCGGGCGCCGACGTCGTTGACGATGCCGCCGCAACCCTTTCCGGTGCGGACATCGTCCTGAAGGTGGCGCCGCCCGCACCGCTTGGCGACGGCGGGCACGAGGTCGACATGATTCCGGAAGGTGCGGTGCTCGCGTGCTTCCTGCGCCCTCACTCCGGTGAGGAGTTGTTTCGGAAGCTCGCCGCGCGCAACGTCACCGCGCTGTCTCTCGAGCTCGTGCCGCGGATCACCCGGGCCCAGTCGATGGATGCGCTGTCCTCACAGAGCAACCTCGCGGGGTACAAGGCGGTCGTGATCGCTGCCGATGCGCTCGGTTCGATCTTCCCCCTCCTCATGACGGCCGCGGGCACGCTGTCGCCCGCTCGGGTTCTCGTGCTCGGCGCGGGGGTTGCCGGGCTCCAGGCGATCGCCACCGCCAGGCGGCTCGGTGCAGACACGTGGGGCTACGACATCCGCTCGGCCGTCAGGGAACAGGTGGAGAGCCTGGGCGCGCGGTTCGTCGACCTGGACGAGGGAGCGCCGGAGGACGCGGAGACCGAGGGCGGCTATGCGAAAGAACTCGATGAGACCGAGCAGGCGCGGAAGCGCGAGTTGCTCACCGAGCACGTTTCGAAGGCGGACGTGGTCATCACCACGGCACTCGTCCCGGGAAAACCCGCCCCGGTGTTGATCACCGACGAGATGGTGAGTCGCATGAAGTACGGAGCGGTGATCGTCGACCTCGCGGGCGAGGCCGGCGGCAACTGTTCGTTGAGCCAGGCTGGCCAGACCGTGGTGGCAAACGGCGTCGAGATCCACGCCCCGCTGAACGTGCCGGCCTCGCTTCCGAAGCACGCGAGTCAGCTGCTGGCGCGCAATCTGTCGGCATTGCTGAAGCCCATGATCGACGACAACGGCATCACGGTCGATCTGGACGATGACGTAGTCGACGCGTGCTGCGTGACGTACGACGGCGTGGTTCGCTTCGGCCAATGATCGCACCCCTGATTTTGCAGAAATCGCACTCATGACGTTGCAGAAGAGGTTCAAGAGATGACCGGTACGCTCCTGGTCGGGCTGTACGTCTTCGTCCTGGCGATGTTCGTCGGGTTCGAGATCATCACGAAGGTGCCGCCGAAACTTCACACGCCGCTGATGTCGGGCTCCAACGCGATCTCCGGCATCTCCATCGTCGGCGCGCTGCTCGTCGTCGGGGCGGGCGAGTCGCCCGTGATGCATTGGATCGGCCTCGCCGCCCTGATCATGGCGACGATCAACGCCGTCGGCGGGTTCATGGTGACCGATCGGATGCTCCAGATGTTCAAGAGCAAGGACGGCTGAGCCATGACCGCCTCTACGCTCATCCCGATCACGTATTTGGTGTCCGCCGCTCTCTTCATCCTCGGTATCAAGCGACTGAGTCACCCCGACACGGCACCCGGCGGGAACCGCCTGGCCGCCATCGGGATGCTGCTCGCCGTGGGCGCCACGCTACTGGACGAGCGGATCCTGAGCTTCACGTGGATCCTGATCGGCGTCGCGATCGGCGGGCTGATCGGCGTCGTCATGGCGCGCACCGTGAAGATGACCGCGATGCCCGAGATGGTCGCGGTCTTCAACGGGTTCGGTGGCGCCGCGTCCGGGTTGGTCGCGGTGGCGGAGTTCCTGCGGGTCTCCGGATCCGGCGAAGCCGTCACGGTCGACGCGGGCGTCTTGATCATGGCGGGCACGATCATCGGCGCCGTCACGTTCTCCGGCAGCCTGATCGCGTTCGGAAAGCTGCAGGGATCCGTGAGCGGCAACCCCGTCCAGAACGCGGGGCTGCGGCTGCTCGCCATCGCCCTGGCGGTGGGGGCCCTCGGGGCCGCCGTCTATCTCGTCGGATTCGAGATCGACCCGATGGTGTACTGGGGTCTGGTCGCCGCGTCGCTCGTACTCGGGGTCCTGTTCGTGATCGCGATCGGCGGGGGCGACATGCCGGTCGTGGTCGCGCTACTCAACTCGTACTCGGGTCTGGCGGCAGCCGCCGCCGGGTTCGTGCTCGAGAACAACGCCCTGATCATCAGCGGTGCCCTCGTCGGCGCCTCAGGCCTGATCCTGACGAGCATCATGTGTCGGGCGATGAACCGTTCGCTGTCCAACGTCCTGTTCAGCGCGTTCGGCTCCGCCTCCGCCAGGGGTTCTTCCTCGGACGACGGCGAGAAAGTGGCGACACCGATCGAGGCCGAGGATGCCGCCATGATCCTCGGGTACGCGAACAGCGTCGTGTTCGTGCCAGGGTACGGCCTCGCCGTCGCTCAGGCGCAGCACAAGATCCGCGAACTCGCCGACCTCCTCACGGCGCGTGGCGTGAACGTGCGATACTGCGTCCACCCCGTGGCCGGACGGATGCCGGGACACATGAACGTGCTGCTGGCGGAGGCCAACGTGCCGTACGACCAGCTGGCCGAACCCGATGACGTGAACCCGGACATAGAGAACCTCGACGTCGCCGTGGTCGTCGGCGCCAACGACGTCGTGAACCCGTTGGCTCGCGACGACTCCTCGAGCCCCATCGCCGGGATGCCGATCATCGAGTGCGACCGGGCGAAGAGTTGCATCGTGATCAAGCGCTCGCTCTCCGCGGGGTACGCCGGGATCGACAATCCGCTGTTCTACAAGCAGAACACGCGGATGTTCTTCGGGGATGCGGCAGACGTGCTCGCGCGGCTCGCCCACGAGGTGAAGGAGCTTTAGGGGACCTCTGCACAAGTAGGGTCCACCACGCGGTGGGCTCCCAGCAGGGTCGCCCGGGGTCGCTCCGTGGGGGCCGTCCGTGCATCATACCCCATGCGGTGCCACCACATCCCCCTGATCGCGCTTCTCGTGACCGCCGGTTGCTCGACCGAACCGGCGGTCACCACGGGCGAATGCGTCGACGCTCTTTCGGACGAAGCCTGGGTCGACAGAGCGCCCCCCCGGTTCGTCGAGTTGTGGAGAGCGGGCGGGACGCGAGAGGGCGAGGAACTGTCGATGCCCCTCTTCGCGGCCTCCAGCCCGGACCACCGGCTCGCGATCACGGACCTGGCGCTTCTTCAAGTCATCGGGGTCGGACCGGACGGTGAGTGGCTCGGCCAACTCACGACGCAGGGTTCGGGGCCGGGCGAGGTGAGCATGCCGACCTCAGCGGCCTGGACTGAGAAAGGCCGACTCACCGTCTTCGACGTGGATGTGGGCAAGATCGTCTTTCTGGACCCCGCTGAGCCCGTCCCGGCCGGACTGATCGGCGAGGCCCGACTCGACCCGCTCACCTTCGCCACGATCGTGCGGAGCGGTCAGGTGGGCGGGGTCGGGCTCGCGCCCGATGGGACGACCTATGTACAACCGAACGCCCCGGACGCGGAAACGGGCTCTGTCGCCCAGGCGATCCTGCGCGTCTCCCCCGACACGGGTACCGACACTCTCGCGACGTCGACCGTCCCGAGCCTGGGGGGCGAGTGGGCTCCGGCGCAGGGCATGGCCGCCCCGGGATTCCCCAGGCTGATATTCGCGGTGGGTGCGGACGGACGCGTGGCGGTCGGCGGCGAGGG
>JBGMQU010000146.1:0-8067 GCA_048060725.1 Gemmatimonadota bacterium
GGATCTCGATTTCGAGGTGGAATATGTCCCCGGCGAGACGACCGGCGGAATCATCCGCGCCACGATGCCTGACCGGCCGGTGCGCCCGCGTCAGCTGATCCTCGCCCACATGGACACGGTATGGGATCTCGGAACGCTGGCGCGTATGCCCGCCGAGACCGACGGAACGGTGTTCCGCGGCCCTGGCTCCTTCGACATGAAGGGCGGCATCGCGATGGCGCTGTGCGCCCTGCGCGCACTGGGGGAGGAGGGCGTTGAACTCGAGGTGGCCCCCGTCTTCATGATCACGTCGGACGAGGAGATCGGAAGTGGCGAGTCGGAGAGCCTGATCATTGAGGAGGCGAAGGCGGTCGAGCGCGTGTTCGTCGTCGAGCCCGCTCTCGATCCCGAAGGCCTCATCAAGACCCGACGGAAGGGCGTGGGAGATTTTTGCCTCGAAGTGCGCGGCGTCAGTGCCCACGGTGGCCTCGCCCCGCAGGACGGAGCCTCGGCCGTCCTCGAGCTGGCCCGGATCATCGAACGGCTGGACGCCCTTCAGGACCCCGACCGCGGGATCACCATCAACGTGGGAGTGATCCGGGGAGGCGTACGGGCGAACGTCGTTCCGGACTACGCGCGGGCCGAGGTCGACGTTCGGGTGTGGTCGACCGCGGATGCGGAAAAAGTGGAGGCGGCGATTCGTGGTCTCGAGCCGACGGTCGCGCGCACACGTATCGAAGTCGGCGGAGGGTTCGATCGCGAACCGCTGGAGAAGACGCCCGGAAACGACCGATTGTGGGAGATGGCCCGCCACATCGGCGCGGAGATCGGCGTCGAGCTCCGCGAGGGCTCCGCCGGCGGCGCATCCGACGGGAACATCACGAGCCGGTACGCCCCGACGCTTGATGGGATCGGCGCCGTCGGCGACGGCGCGCACGCCGACCACGAGCACCTCGACATCGACCGATCGATCGAGCGCGCCGCCATCCTCGCCGGCATGCTGTCCCTGCCGGGCGAACCGCAAACGCACGAGGGCTGACATGTTCTTCAAACAGATTACGGATCCGAAACTCGCTCAGTATTCCTACCTCATCGGCTGCCAGGCGACGGGTGAGGCCGTCATCATCGACCCTCTCCGCGACATCGACCTCTACACCGACCTCGCCGCTGCGGAAGGTCTCCGGATCCTGGCTGCGACGGAGACGCATATTCATGCAGACTTCGTGTCGGGTGTCCGCGAGTTCGCCGAACGGGGAGTGCGGGCATATCTGTCGGGCGATGGCGGCGACGATTGGCAGTACGCATGGCCGGAGAAGGGCGAATACGACTGCGTGATCCTCCATGATGGAGACACGTTCGACATCGGCAACATCCGGTTCCAGGCCGTTTTTACACCCGGCCACACGCCGGAGCACATCAGCTTTCTCGTTACGGACGTCGGGGGGGGCGCGACCGAGCCCATCGGGTTGGTCTCCGGCGACTTCGTTTTCGTCGGTGCCCTGGGTCGGCCGGATCTGCTGGAGAAGGCCGCCAACGTGGCCGGGGCGATGGAGCCGTCCGCCCGCCAGCTGCACGATTCGGTGCAGCGTTTCCTCGAGCTTCCCGACTTCCTCCAGGTATGGCCCGGCCACGGGGCCGGGTCGGCATGCGGAAAGGCGCTGGGGGCCGTGCCCGACAGCACCGTCGGATACGAGAAGCGGTTCAGCCCGGCCCTCGAGGCCGCAGCGCACGGGCAGGACTATTTCGTGGACTACATCCTCGAGGGTCAGCCCGAGCCGCCGATGTACTTTGCCCGGATGAAGGCCTTCAACAAGGACGGCCCCCCGGTAATCGGCGAGCTGCCGCGTCCTGAGCGAGTTTCGCCGCAGACGCTGGCTGCGCTCGACCCGGCCACATCGGTGGTCATCGACACACGAGCGGATCGCTCCGAGTTCATGGCGAGGCACCTGCCGGACTCGATTTATGTGCCGCTGACCAACGCGTTCAACACGGCCGCCGGGTCGGTCATCCCCGACGCGTCCGTGTCGATCCATCTCGTGATCGACGGAGACGATCTGGACGAGGCTGTCCGCGATCTCCTGAGGGTGGGGCTCGATCGCATCGACGGGTACGCGACCCCTGATGACGTGAGGGCGTATCTCGATGACGGGGGAGACGGGGCAACCATTGTCGAGATCGATTTCGATGGCATGGAGCGAGCGCTCGCCTCGTTCCCGAGTTCCGTCCTCGACGTGAGATACGAGTCGGAATACACGGCCGGGCACGTCCCGGGAGCCGTGAACGCCTCCTATACGCGCCTGCCGGCCTACGGTGAGCGGCTTGCCGAGATCGAACCGGGCCACACGTTGCTGGTCCATTGTCTGACCGGGGCGAGGGCGGCGGTCGCGAGTAGTTACCTGGCCCGCGAGGGATACGATGTCCAGTACGTAAACGATCTGTTCAGCAACTATCGCGTCGAGGCCTCGTGACTCCGCGTGAGCCCCCGGGTCTTCGTGGCCTGGAATGTCGTGGCGCTCGCCGCGATGGGACGGTACCTGCGCCCCCGATCGAGCCGCAGCGGTAGCTGACGTGGAGGCGTTCGCCGCGTTGCACCCCGTCGCGCAGGCGCTGGTCGCGGGGGTCGGTACATGGGTCGTGACCGCGCTTGGCGCGGCGCTCGTCTTCCTGACGGCGAGGATGCCACAACGCGTGTTGGACGCCATGCTCGGCTTCGCTGCCGGGGTGATGATCGCCGCGAGTGTATGGTCTCTCTTGCTACCCTCGATCGAGATCGCCGGCCATCAGGGTCGGGTCGCCTGGTTGCCGGCAGCGGTAGGGTTTCTGGCCGGAGGTGTGTGTCTGCGCATTGCAGACCGGTTCCTTCCCCACCTGCACCTGGGGTTCCCCATCGAGTCTCGCGAGGGCCTCGATACCGCCTGGCAACGCACGACGCTTCTCGTACTCGCGATCACGCTTCACAACATCCCCGAGGGGCTCGCGGTGGGGGTCGCCTTCGGGGCCGCGGCGGGAGGCCTCGGAATCGTCGGGGAACCCACCCTCGCCGGGGCGATCGCCCTGTCGATCGGCATCGCCATCCAGAACTTCCCGGAAGGGGCCGCCGTCGCGATGCCGCTGCGGAGGGAAGGCGTTTCCGCCCCACGCGCTTTCTGGTACGGCCAACTATCCGCAGTCGTCGAGCCGGTCGCCGCGGTGGTCGGCGCCGTCGCCGTGATCGTCGTGGGTACGTCGCTTCCTTTCCTGCTCGCGTTCGCCGCGGGCGCCATGATCTTCGTCGTCGTCGAGGAGCTGATTCCAGAATCTCAACTCGCGGGGAACTCGGACCTCGCGACCGGTGCGACCCTGGCCGGGTTCGTCGTGATGATGATCCTCGACGTAGCGCTCAGCTGATTCGACGAGGCCGCCGGCGCCAGGCGATCGACTTCAGCGTTTCGGGCACGACGAACACGGGGACGCCCACAACGCCATCACGACCCAGTGCTCGAACGCGAGGGGCACCGGGCGGGCCGCGCCGCGATCTCCGATATCCGCGCCGCCCTCGAAGCCCTATCTTGACCCGCTGAAGCGGCCAGGATGCATCGGCATCCCGCGCCGAGGGTCCAGCCAACCGGAGTGCCGCGATGATGCGATCGATTCGGGCGCGCGCGGCGCGTCTCAGCGTGCAGTTTCTCACGCTCGCCGCCGTCGGGGGGGCACCGGCTCTGGCCCAGGAGGTCGTGCGGATCGAGATCAGCCCGCCGGGGCTCGTGCTGGCGGTCGGCGACGAGGCGCAGTTGACGGCCCGGGCGTTCGACGCGGACGGAAACGAAATCGACGCGCAGGTGCTTTTCGTGCCGACGTTCGTGGACGGTCGCTCCGGCAGCGCACGCCGCTTCCTCGATGTGCACCGCGTCGAAGGAACGGTCAGGGCGGTCAAGGGGGGCGACTTCGCGGTCACGGCGATCGCCGTGACAGCGAGGAACGTGCGCAGTCAGGTGATGGTCAGCGTCGCCTACCCGGATCTCGATCGGGTCGAGGTGTGGCCAGGCGGCGGCACGATGTATGTCGGTTCGACGATTCGGCATACCGCGGTCCTGTTCGACACGGCCGACGACGAGCGCGATAGCGAGGTCGTGTGGACGTCCTCGGACACCGGCGTCGCGGACGTCGATCCGTTCGGTTTCCTGTCCGCCCGCGAACCCGGTCGGGTCACCCTGTCGGCGCGGGCAGAGGGCGTTTCCGGCTCGGTCGAATACGAGATCCAGCCCAATCCGGCGGCGGCGATCTCTCTTTCGGTAACACAGGAGAACGCCCGGACGGGCGACGTCGTCCACTTCCGCGCGACGGTGAGCGACAAAAACGGCGGCGTGGTCGCGGACATGCCCGTGACGTTCACCCTGCGCTCCGACCCGGCCGTCGAGGCGACCGCGGACATACCGCCTGCCGAGGTCGATGGCGAGGGCCGGTTCGTCGCCTACTTCCCGGGCGTCTACACTGTTTTCGCGACGGTACCGGGTCATTCGACACATCGAACCGTCGAGGTCCACCCGCGGCACGTGAGGCAGGACGTTTCCTTCGTCGGGCAGGGGGCGGTGCGCAATGACCGCACGTCCGACCTCTGGGTGTTCGAGGGCGTAGATGGCCGCGACTACGCGATCACGGGCACCCACAGGGCGCATGGCGCGATCTACTGGTGGGATGTCACCGACCCGGGGAACCCGGTGATGACCGACTCGATCGTGGTCGACGCCCGTACCACGAACGACGTAAAGGTCTCCGAGGACGGGTCGATCTGCGTGGTCTCGCGGGAGGGCGCATCGAATCGTCGAAATGGCATCTACATTCTCGACTGCACGGACCCACGAGACATCAGGGTCCATTCGACATTCGACGACGAACTCACCGGCGGCGTCCACAACCTCTTCATCTACGATGATCACGTGTACGCGGTGAACAACGGGATGCGGTTCGATGTGATAAACATCGCCGATCCCACGAATCCGCATCGGGTCGGGCGTTTCGAGCTCGACACGCCCGGACACGCGATCCACGACATCTGGATCGTCGACGGAATCGCCTATACATCGAACTGGGGCGACGGCCTGGTCTTGATCGATGTGGGTGGTGGCGACAGGGGCGGCTCGCCCTCGAATCCGGTGGAGATCGCACGGTTCCGTGACATCGGCGGCCGCACTCATGCCGCGTTCCCCTACCGGAGTCCGACCGGGAAATTCTACGTCTTCATGGGAGACGAAGCCGGACGTCCGGGGTTCGACGGGCAGGACAGCGAGCGCACGCCGCAGTTCATGTCGGGCTACATCCATATCGTCGACTTCACCGACCCGGAAAACCCGGAAGAAGTCGCCCGGTACGAAGTTCCCGAGGCGGGCTCGCACAACCTCTGGATCGAGGGTGACAAGCTCTACGCCGCGTTCTACAACGGCGGGTTGCGCGTCGTCGACATCTCGGGCGAGCTCAAGGGAAATCTCTATCGGCAGGGGCGCGAGATCGCCAGATACTCCGCCTACGACCCCGACGGCGTCGTGGCCAACGCGCCGTTCACCTGGGGCCCCCAACTCTACAAGGGGAATCTGTTCTTCGCGGAATACTTCAGCGGGCTGTGGGCGGTGAAGCTCGAGCCCCGCCAGCAACTGGTGCCCTAGATCGCGAACGGGGGTCTGGCGTCCGTGAATGATGTTCGGGTCAGGGCCCGGATAAGCGGGGACCTGTGTCCGCGAGCTGGACGCCCTCGCCCTCGCGGTGTTTTCGACGAATATCGCGGCTCATCGTGACGGAGATCCCCCTGTTCCGGGCGGCGGCGGAGTTCCCGGACTCGATTGCCGTCATCGATGGATCGGGCGAGCACACGTATCAGTGGCTCGAACGTCGGTCCCGGTTGCGGGCGACACAGCTCCTCGGAGACGCAGCCGACCTCGAGGAAGCCCGTGTGGGCTTCCTCATGGAACCCGGGTTCGAGTACGTCGTCACCCAGTGGGCGATCTGGCGGGCGGGCGGAATCGCGGTTCCGCTGTCGCCACATCACCCCGTGCCGGAGCTGGAGCACGTGATCGACGACGCCGGCGCGTCCCTTCTCATCGCGGGCGACGGCCTGGACCAGCGGCTTCGCGCGCTGGCCGACAAACGGGGCGTCCCGTTCCGGGCGATCGCCTCGGGCGGATACGACGTCAGGCCGATCATTCCGTTGGTCGCCGAGGACGAGAGAGAAGGGGCCGGTCCGGAGGCCGACCCGGCGCCGCTCCCGGCGATCGATCTGGCCCGCCGTGCGATGATCCTCTATACGAGCGGCACTACCGGTCGTCCCAAGGGCGTCGTGGCCACGCACGAAGCGCTGGATGCTCAGATGCGCTCGATCGTCGACGCCTGGGGATGGGAGCCCGGAGACCGCATCCTGCACGTCCTTCCCCTGCACCACACGCATGGCATCGTCGTGGCCCTCGGGTGCGCCCTCTACGCGGGCGCCACGGTCGACTTCGCCGACGGTTTCGAGGCCGCCGACGTCTGGAATCGGTTGGCCGCCGGAGACATCACCGTATTCATGAGCGTACCCACCGCCTACGTGAAGCTCCTCAGGGCGTGGGAGGAGGCGGACGACTTCACACGTGTCAGGTGGTCGAAGGGAGGCCGGGCCCTCCGACTGATGACCTCGGGATCCGCGGCGCTGCCCGTTTCCGTCTTCGAACGGTGGGAAGACATCACCGGTCGCCGGCTTCTGGAGCGCTACGGGATGACCGAAATCGGGATGGCCCTCTCCAATCCCTACGACGGGGCGCGTGTGGCGGGGACCGTGGGACAGCCGCTACCCGGCGTCGACGTCCGCCTCGTGCACCCCGACGATCACCGCGTCCTGGCCGAGGGCCTGGAGATCCATGCGCCCGACGAGGCGGGGGAAATCGAAGTCCGCGGAAAGACGGTCTTTACCGAGTACTGGGGGCGGCCGGATGAGACCGCCGCAGGGTTCGACGGCCCGTGGTTCCGGACCGGGGACGAAGCGGTCGTGGAAGGCGGATATTACCGCATCATCGGCCGTCAGTCCGTCGACATTCTGAAGAGTGGGGGATACAAGATATCGGCGGTCGAGATCGAGGAGCTTCTGCGGGCGCATCCCGGCGTGCGCGACTGCGCTGTCGTGGGGCTTCCCGACGAAGAGTGGGGCGAGCGGATCGCCGCCGTTGTCGTGACCGAGCCTGGCGCCTGGTTCGTTCCGGACCTGAGCCCGGCCGGGTCCGAGGGTGTCGTCGAGCGCACCCGCGCGGCGCGTGCCGTGCTCGACCCGTGGCTGCGCGACCGGCTGGCGGGCTACAAGGTCCCGCGCGAGTGGCGTTGCGTGGACGAGCTTCCGCGCACCACGATGGGAAAGGTGAAGAAGCTGTCCGTACGGGATCTGTTCGGAGGGGTGGTCGTGCCTGACGACGACCCCTCCGCGTCGCAGGTCGAACCCGGCGAGGACGACGAATGAGGCCCGAAGATTACAAGCCCGACCTGAAGCGAATCATCGGCGGGCGATACGCCTTTCTCATCGAGACCCTCGAGTCCGAGCGGATGAAGACGCTGTCGGTCTGGAGCCTCTTCGCCGATGACGACATGGACGTACGGCCGGGATCGGACGAAGAGCGGGGTCGAACCCCACGCGAGCACATGATCCATCAGTTCGTCTCCGAAGACGGGTGGTTCAAGAAGATGCTCGGCATCGACATCGGCGCGGCGGGTCCGCCGGGAGACGAGCCGCGACTGCACATCATCGAGCGGTACGCTCGCGAGGCCGCCGACCGGTATCGCGCCATTGCGCTGGAGCCGGATGACTGGTGGGAGGGGCCGACCCGCTTCTTCGAGGTGGAACGCTCCCGCGCCTGGGTCGTGGTACGCCGTATCGCGCATACGGCCCATCACCGCGGCCAGCTGACCGCGATGCTCCGCGCCTGGGGACGCGACTTGCATTCGACCTTTGGCCCCACCGCGGATACCGGGGGCCTGCCGATCAATTCGGCACCCACGATCTACCCCTATCCCTCGATCGAAGACCTGATCGACGGGGAGCGGGCCGGAGGCCGGAAGTCTCCGCTTCCCGGACGGGGATCCCACCCATCCACCGAG
>JBGMQU010000147.1:0-5692 GCA_048060725.1 Gemmatimonadota bacterium
CTCGGGGATGCCCGAGTGCGCGGTCGGATCGCCGGGGGTGGGGCAGAGCGCCCCGAGCGGTTCGACGTGCCCCGCCCCGTCCCGGCGTATGGCAAAGCGCTCGCCATCGCCGCCGGTGACGGGGCTCGCGGGTCCTGACGCCGCGGCCGATCGACCGTCCGGGCGGTGGCCTCATGGCCCGCGCACGCGAGCCGTTCGCGATTCCCAGCGAATCGTCTGCTCGCGCGGCCTGGTGGATCGCGGGCTTCCGGGTGCTCACGCTTCCGCCGCTCCTCTTCGGACGCGAGCACCGTTTCGAGGCCGAGGTGGAAGGGCGAACCGTGCGCATCGCCTGCATCGGTTTTCCCCGCCGGTTCGACGCATTGCTCAAGGAGATCTTCGGGGCGATCGCGCTGGTGGGCCGCGGGTCCGTTCGCGCCTCCTGGCGACCTCTGTCTCTGTCTCGCCTCGACGCCGACCTGATCGCCGTGGATGTTCACCGCGTCTTCCTCGGGGGTTTTTCGCGGTCGGGGTGGCTGATCGTTCCCGAAGAGGTCCGGTGGAGGGGCGGCCTCGAGGAGTTGCCGCCTTCCTCGCCGACGGAGAGCCTGCGCTCCGACATTCGGAAGGTCGAGCGCCTCGGCTACAGATTGGAAGAGGCCGGGAGCCCATCCGACTGGGAGGAGTTCTTCGAATCCATGGTCGTCCCGCATCTCGTTGCTCGATTCGGAGAGAACGCGAAGCTTCCGGGCCGCGCTGCACGGAAGACGCTGCGGAGGCGTGGAACCTTGCTGTTCATCGGACGCGAGGGTGTCCGTGAGGGCGGCGCCTGTCTTCTACGGACGCCGCGCGGCGTCCTCCTCCGACGGCTGGGGATTCGAGACGGAGATCCGGGCCTCCTGCGCGAAGGGGTACTCACCGCGCTGTACCTGGGTCTCTTCGAATGGTCGCGCGAGCGGGGATACCGGGAATTCGACGCCGGAACCACGCTCCCGCTCCCCCGCCAGGGGCTGGCTCGTTACAAGGCGAAGCTGGGGCTCGAACCCGCCCCGAGTCCGATCGCTCTTACCGCGGCCTTCCACTTCGATCACGAGGACGCGGCCCTGGCAAGCTGTTTCCGCCGCAGCCCGCTTCTCCACGAGGTCGACGGCAGAGTCGAGACCTATCCATGAAAGAGTTTGTCTCGGATGTGAGGATCGGCATCGCTTCCGTTGGAGTCTCGAGTTTTCTGAGCCACGCAGGCGGGCAACTGATCGGTCCGTATTTTTCTCGTGCACACCTGATGGTGATCGAGCAGGACCTCGATGCGACGCGTGAGGTGAAGCCGCCGGCGGGCGTGACGGTCGGCGTGTTCGACGGCGATTGGGATGCCGCTGAAGGACTTCTCACCGCGAGATCCCGCGAGCGCTTCAAGCGACGCGCCGGGGCCGGAAGACACTGCCTCGTGGCGTCGAGGGACGGCCGGATCGTCGGCTACACGTGGATCTCGACCGAGATCGTGCCCGAGATCGAGGCACTCCCGCTGGCGCTCCCGGAGACCGCCGCCTACCTGTGGGACCTCTTCGTCCCGATCGGCGAACGAAGCACGGGGATCGGGTCGGCCCTGACCAGCGCACGGATGCGGCATGCCGCCGCCCTCGGATTCCGCCTCGGTTGGCGGGCGATCTCTCCGAAGAACCGGCCGTCGATCCGAACGGCGGAAAAGACGGGGGCCGTTCGGGTACTCGGCGAGATCCGGATCTCGAGAAGGTTCGGAACGACACGGTATGTCGAGGACCGCTTCGAAGGACGGGCACTGCTCGACCTCCCGGTAGACCGCTGACACTAGCGGACCCGTCTTCTATGGTGTGAGGCCCGGTTGGTAGCGGCCGATGAACGCCAGGAAGCGCGACGCGTCGATCATGTCATCCGCGCGGTACGTCACGGTATGCGCGTCGGTACGGTCCACACCGCGCAGATACGCCAGCATCTCGGCCGGCATGTAGTTCTTGAAGGTGACCTCGACCTGAATCGGTATTTCGAGGACGAACGGCTGGCGACCTTCCAGGTCTCGAACCGCGTCACCCACTGCCTCTCGAATCACCCGCTCGCCCGCCGCCGGCGTCAGCGTTCGAGCCGAGTGGAACCCGTAGTTCCATTTCACGACCGCCTCCCCGATCCCCCCGAGCATCTCGCTGACTTCGCTGACCGCCGCATCGTCTCCCGACACCATCAGGATCGGGACGCCGAAGTGTCCGGCAATCGCCGCGTTGATTCCACCCTCGGGCATCTCCACGCCGTTGAGCCGCACCGCCGCGAGGTTGGCCGACGACATCGTGTGCGCCCGCACCCCCTCGGGATTCGTGGTGCTCGCGTGGTACCCGATGAAGATCGCACCGTCGAACGTGTCATCGATGCCCTGCATCATCATGAGAGGACGCGGCCACGACCGGACGATCTGCACGTCGTCGGGCAATCGATCGATGAAGATGTTCTCGCCGTTTCCGTGCGAGTCGGAGACGAGAATCTCCGAAGCCCCGGCCGCGCGTGCGGCTTCGATCGCGGCCAGCACTTCGTTGGTCATGAACTCGCGAAACCGCTGGTACTCGAATCCCGTCGGGCCGAGTTGATCTCCCGTAACGACGCCGGTCACGCCCTCCATGTCGGCCGAGATGTAGATCTTCGGCCCCTGCTGGGCGGCGAGACCGGCCGACATGGCAAACGCGACGGCGAGCGTGGCAAGCGTGGCGCGGACGACGACCGCGGTCGAGGGGACGAGTGCGGTATGTTTCACGACGTGACCTCCTGCGGGTTGACGACTGCCGGTACGTGCGTGGGGAAAAGAGACGCCCGGTGCCGTGCGTCCGCCAGACGGCCCATATTGACTCCATGACCTGGACTCCCTGGGTACTGCCCGGTCTGGTTTCCTCGGCGTGCGCGGTGGGCGCCGCGATCGTCGTGCTTCGGGCGGCGCCCGACCGAATGCTCAACCGTCGGCTGTTCGCCGTCCTGTTCGTGGAGGGGACGTGGGCGGCGTCCGGGGTGTTTTTCACGATCGAGAGCCCCGCCGCGTTCATGACGGTCGCTTCGGTGGGCGTCGCCGCGATGGCGGCGCTTCCGTTTCAGTATCTCTCGTTTCTCGGAGTCGCACTCGAGACCGAGCTGATCAAGCCCTTCCGTTCGCGCGCGGCGTTCTGGATTCTCGCCGCGCTCTCCGTCATTGCAGCCGGCGCGCTTCTGCTGTTTCCCCGCGTGTTCCTGGGCGAACTGTACTCCCCGCCCTGGGCCACCTGGAATTTCCGCTTCACCGAGTGGGGTACCCGGCTCTCCCTGCTCAACGGGGCCTCTTCCCTGTTCGGTCTGGCCGCATCGCTGGCGGCCTACTACCGGGCGCGCCGAGGGACGGCAGCACGAGAGCGTGCCCGGTGGTTCGCGATGGCGTTCGGTATTCGTGACCTGGTGTACGCCATCCTCTATCTTCTCTACGCGCAGTTGCGCCCGATTCCGTTCTGGGGCGACTTTCTGTACAACCAGTTCGGCGGCATCGCCACGGTAATTTTCGTCGCCCTCCTGACGTACGGGGTCCTGCGGCACCAGCTGTTCGACCTCGACCTGAAGCTCAAATTCGTCCTCCGGCAGAGCACGGTCGGCGCGATTATCGCCGGGGCGTTCTTCCTCGGCAGCGAGCTGCTCGAGAGGTTCATTCCGGTCGAGGGCACGGTGCTCGGGCTCGCGTCCGCGGGCGTGATCGTCTTGCTCCTTCGACCGGTGCAGCGCTTTTCCGAAGCGTTCGCCAGCCGGTTGATGCCGGGGGTGACGGACACGCCCGAGTACGTCGATCGGCAAAAGCACGCGGTGTACCGGGCCGCCCTGGAGGGCGCGGGGGTGGACGGGACGATCACCGAACGTGAACGCTCCATGCTCGACCGGCTGGTCGAGCAGTTGGGTCTCACTTCGGACGTAGCCGCAGTCCTGGAGCGAGAGGTGGTGACAACCGGTTAGAAGCCCGTTGAACGCTCTCGGCGGAATGCCCCGCGAGAGACACTCGCCCAGTCCGGAGGCCGCCTTGAAGTCGCTGGTTCCCGAGTATCGCCACGAATCCCCCATTCTCGCCGCCGCTCTCGAGTCTCCCATTCTCGCCGTCGCTCTCGCCGCCGTTCTGGCCGGCTGCGCATCCTCGGGTGACGAAGCCGCCCCCGGGGCAACCGGGGAGCGCCCCCGAGCGTTCGTCGGCGCGACGATTATCGACGGCACCGGCGGGCCGGCGATCGCAGACGGCGTGTTGATCGTGGGGAGCGACGGCCGGATCGCGGGCGTCGGGGCCGCGACCGACGTGACGATTCCCGAGGGGGCCGAGCGAGTGGACCTCTCGGGGAAGTTCGTGATGCCCGGACTGATCAACGCGCACGGACACGTCGGGGACACGCGTGGCCTCGAGGCCGGCCAGTACTCGCGCGACAACGTGCTTCGGCAACTCGGTCTGTACGCCCGTTACGGCGTGACGACCGTGCTCAGCCTGGGCGGCGACGGAGAAGAGGGCGTGGCGGTCCGCGACGAACAGGACGACGTGGGGCTCGATCGCGCGCGCCTGTTCCTCGCCGGCACGATCGTCACCGGCTCGACCGAGGATGAAGCTCGCGAGATGGTCGACGGCAACGCCGCCCTCGGCGCCGACTTCATCAAGATCCGGGTCGACGACAATCTGGGGACGACCGAGAAGATGTCTCCGGCGATCTACGCGGCGGTCATCGACCGGGCGCACGAGCTCGAGATGCCGGTCGCCGCGCACCTGTTCTATCTGGAGGACGCGAAGGGCCTGCTCGACGCGAACGTCGACTTCATCGTTCACAGCGTCCGTGACACGGACGTGGACGACGAGTTTGCGCGGAAGTTGATCGAGAACGAGGTCTGCTACACCCCCACGCTGGCCCGTGAGGTCACGACGTTCGTCTACGAGGACATTCCGGAGTTCTTCGACGACCCGTTCTTCCTGGCCGAAGCGGACGTCGCCGTGCTCGAGCAACTGCGCGATCCCGCACGTCAGGAGCGGATTCGTAACAGCGCGAGCGCCCGGGCCTACAAGACCGCGCTCGTCCAGGCCCAAAGAAACGTCAAGACGCTTTCAGATGCCGGCGTGACGATCGCAATGGGAACGGACACCGGACCGCCAGGCCGCTTCCAGGGCTTCTACGAACACGTGGAACTCGCGCTGATGGCGGAGGCGGGTCTGTCCCCGGCCGAGATCCTCGTGGCATCGACGGGCAACGCGGCCCGCTGCATCGGCAGAGACGACATCGGCACGATCGCAGCGGGCAACTGGGCTGACTTCCTGGTGCTCGAAGACGACCCGCTCGCGGACATCGCGAACGTCCGGAGTATCGAGTCTGTGTGGATCTCGGGAAACGAGGTTCCGGGGCGGACTCGTGCCCCGTGATCAGCCGCGCGATCGGCCCCGTGATCAGCCGCGGCCGGGGATGAACTCCCGGAGCTGAAGCTTCGTCTGGTGATCCTGCATTTTCGTACCCTGCATGTTCTCACCACGCACGTACGTACGCTGCCACCCGGCTTTGACGGCTTCCTCCTCGCCCGCCTCGAGGTTCTCGTTGAACTGTGAGCGCGAATCCCGCCACTGCAGATACTGGTTGGCGGTTCGGTTGTCGCTGCCGATCGGGACCGTCCGCGGCTGGTAGCTCTCGAGGTAGTGGCGCGGGTACGGGATCACGCGCGCGATCGG
>JBGMQU010000147.1:5792-8047 GCA_048060725.1 Gemmatimonadota bacterium
TCCACTCCCGCCGCTGGTCGCCCTTGACGATCTGCAGCGGGGTCTGCGAGATCACGTACGCGGTCAACTGCCGCAAACGCTGCTCCGATCGCGCCCCCTTCGCCTTCTTTGCCACGCCTTTCCGACTCCTGACTCGATGAACCGGTTCCTCGCCCGCGGACGGGAAACCTACACTCGCACCGCTCGCAAGCCACCGATCCGGGCGTGTGTGTATCTCCGCCGCTCGAGTACGTCCTGTGTAATGGAGGCTGCTGAACAACGCTGATGGCAGCGACAGATCCCGGGCCATGTCCGGAACGCGAGCGCAGGAGAGTCAGATGAAAGCGGGAATCCTTGTGGGAGTGACCATGGCCGTGGTCGCGCCCCTGACGTTTTGGAGCGGGTGGGATGACACGGGACGGACCACGGGCGGCGCCGTCGACGTGGCGGCACAGGACGCGATCGCCGCAACGATCGAGGGGCGGGTTCGCGACGCAGCCACCGGCGAGCCGCTGGGCGGCGCGCAGGTCTTCGTCGACGGCACGGTCGCGGCGGCCCTGACGGGGCCGGATGGACGATACACCCTCGCGCTCAACGACCGTCTGCTGGCTGACGGCTCCGTATCGATCACCGTCCGACTGGTCGGATACGCGGATCAGTCGCGTTCGCTCGAGGTCGAGGTGGGGGAGACCCGCACCCTCGACTTCTCTCTCGCCCGGGCACCGATCGACCAGGACAAGGTCGTCGTGGGCGGCGAGGAAGCCGATTCGCGGCCTGCATCCGATTCGAGACGCGACCTGAACGAACAGGCGCGGAACGCGCCGATCGGGATTGTCGACGCGACGTCCACCGTCGCGGGACCGCCGCCGATGGGCATGGCGAGCATCGGAAGAGTGCGCGGCGAAGCCTTCAACACCGAAAGCTACGCGTACGTCGATGAGAACGGTTGGCGCTCACCTTCCAACGCACCGCTGTCCACCTTCTCGATCGACGTGGACCGTGCGTCGTATTCGAATGTTCGACGGTTCATCACGCGAGGTGAGCGACCCCCGATCGATGCGGTCCGCATCGAGGAACTCATCAACTACTTCCCCTACGACTACCCGGAGACGTCCGGAGAAAACCCGTTCACCGTTTCGACTGAAGTGTCGATGGCTCCATGGAACGAGGAGAACTACCTCGTACGAATCGGCGTGCAGGGCGTGAAGGTCGATCTCGAGGATCTGCCACCCAGCAACCTCGTCTTCCTCCTCGACGTGTCGGGCTCCATGCAGGCTGAGAACAAGTTGCCGCTGCTGAAGCGTTCGCTGCGGCTGCTGGTCAACGAGCTGCGACCGAACGACCGCGTCGCCGTGGTCGTATACGCAGGGGCGGCCGGCCTGGTGCTCGAATCGACCCCGGGACGTCAGCGCGAGCGCATCCTGGCCGCGATCGAGGAGCTCGAGGCCGGCGGATCCACGGCGGGTGGCGAAGGGCTGCGGCTTGCATACGAGGTGGCGGCCAGAAACCACATCGAGGGCGGCAACAACCGCGTCATCCTCGCGACAGATGGCGACTTTAACATCGGGGCGTCGAGCGACGCGGAGATGACCAGGCTCATCGAGGACCGACGGGATCAGGGGACGTTTCTCACCGTGCTCGGGTTCGGGATGGGGAACCTGAAGGACTCGAAGATGGAGGCGATCGCCGACCACGGGAACGGCAACTACGCCTATATCGACACCCTCCTCGAGGCCCGGAAGGTGCTGGTCACCGAGATGGGCGGGACACTCCTGACGATCGCGAAGGATGTGAAGATCCAGGTCGAGTTCAACCCGGCCCGCGTGCGGGAGTATCGGCTGATCGGATACGAGAACCGGCTGCTCGCCGCGGAGGACTTCAACGACGACACGAAGGACGCCGGCGAGTTGGGCGCCGGGCACAGCGTGACGGCCCTGTACGAGGTGGTGCCGGCGAGCGCCGGGACGACCGCGTCATCCTCCGTCGACCCGCTGCGGTATGGGGCAGACCTGGATTCCGACGATGCCGACGTGTCCGGGTTCGCCGCTTCGTCGGACGAACTCATGTACGTGAAGCTGCGCTACAAGAGGCCGGATGAAGATCGTAGCGTGCGCATCGACCACCCGGTCCGCGATCGAGTGACGCGGGCCTCTGTGGACATGCGGTTCGCCGCGGCCGTCGCCTCCTTCGGCATGATTCTCCGCGACTCCGAGTACAGTGGCGATTTTGGCCTGCGTGACGTCTCACGCCTCGCCAGGGGTGCGATCGGCGCCGAC
>JBGMQU010000148.1:0-8014 GCA_048060725.1 Gemmatimonadota bacterium
CCTCGCCCACCCGAGGAAACATGCGAGGCGGGCGCCCACGGGCGCCCGTTTCGTTCATATCCAGGGAGGCTGCATCCCGGGCCGTCGACCAATCAGCATGAGCGGCACGTCCGTCTCGGTCGCGATGGCCTCCGACAGCCGTCCGAGAGACCGTTGTCGGCCGCGGCGCTCCATCCCGAGGATGACCAGGTCCACAGCGCTGGCCCTCTGGATGATGGCCTCCTCTGGTTGGTCGGTCCGTTCAATGGCGACTTCATACGGGCCGCCCGCTTCATCCCGGGCGAGGGCCCGGAGCTGACGCTCGTACCGACGAACGTTCTGGGTCGACTCGTCTCTCCCCACAGTCCTGAGGAAGGTGACGGACAGTTCTGCCGATCGCGACAGGCTGGCGAGGAGTCGGGCTCTCAGGTGACTGTGATCGCGGCGTCCCCGTGTCGGGACGAGGACGCGGGTCACATCACGCATCCGCCAGCGATTCGGCGCCCGCAGGATGACGACGTCGGCATCGAGCCGGTCAAGCAACCCTTCCATCCGACGCTCCAGGTCCGTCGAAGTCGCACCGGGCATGCCGATCAGCAGAGTCTCGCAGGCGTGCCCCCGTGCCACTCGCGAAATCTCGACCCACGGATCATGGGCAACCGTGAACAACGCCTCCGTGACTCGTACACGTTCGGGTCTCCGTCCCATCGCCTCCTCGAGGATCCCCTTCGCCGTCTCGATGGCCTGCTCGGGAGGCCCATCGTCGGACGTACGAATGACCGACAGGAGCAGTACACGCCCCACGGCCGGGGTCCGGAGCGTGACCGCCACGTCGACGAGACCCGCGGCGCTCGCGGGGTTGGCGATCGGGACGAGCACGAGAGGGCGCCGGCCCCGGAGTCTCGCGAGATCGGGGTCGCGCGCCTCGGCCGTCGCATCCGCCAGCCGTGCGCCGGGGGCGAGCAGGGTCAGATACAGGACGCCGCCGACGGCGAGCCACAGCGCGACGATGATGCCCGCCTCCCGAACCGCGAACGCCTGGAACGTGGCGAGGCCCAGGGTCACCGCGATTCCGACGAGCGGCAGCAGTCGCGTTCGTGTGTCGCCCGAACGCCGGCGCGCGAGGATGGCGGCCCAGTGGACGATCGCGAAGGAGATCAGGAAGATCAGGCTCGACGCGGCGCCCGCGGCTCCGACATCTCCGATAACCAGCGCGACGGCGCCGATCATCACCGCGGTCACGCCAACCGACACTGCGGGCGTTCCCGGGCCTTCGCGAAGCCGTCCCAGGGGTCGGGGGAGCGTCCGGTCGCGTGCCATGGCGAAGGCGACCCGTGAGGCCCCGATCAGGTTCGCCTGAAGCGCCGAAAGCATGGAGAGGACCCCGGCCCCGATGACGAGCCAGTACCCGACGACCCCCATATACCGTTCTGCCGCCTCGGCCACCAGCGCTTCGGGGTTGGCAGCCGCGGCGACCGCGATCCCGGCGGCGGGGGCGCCGACAGTGGACATCAGGAAGAGCAGCGGAAGGTAGATGGCGAGTGCGATTCCCAGTGACAGATACATGGCGCGAGGAAGCGTGCGCCCGGGGTCGCGGACATCACCTCCGACCGCCGCGATCAGGTCGAAGCCCTGGAGAGCGATAAACGTGAAGCCCATCGCCCGCGCCACGCCGCCGACACCCGAGGACATGAACGGATCGAGACGGCCGATCATTGCGGCGGGCGATTCGCCCGCCCACGCCCAGATGCCGCCGAGAATCAAGACGGCGAAGACCACGACCTTGCCGATCGTCGGGGCGTTCCCGCCGCCCATGCTTCTCCTGGTCAGGGCCAGGCCGTAGAGCGAAATCGCCGCCAGCGTCGCGGTCGTCCGGATGACGTCGCTCGACGCCCACGCGGGTACGTGGCCGCCGCTCGACAACGCTCTGCCGACCCCTTCCGCCACGAACGCCCCGAAACCGAGGGCGTACAGGACTCCCGCGACGATAGAGGCAAACCACACCACCCACCCCACGACGAACGCCGCCTCGATCGAGAGGACTTTCTTGGCGTACGTGTAGATTCCGCCGGACTGGGGGAACCTCCGCGCCAGTTCAGCGAAGCTCGCCACGGTGATCAGTGCGATCGCCCCGTTGAGGGCGAAGGCCACGATCGCGGCCGGTCCGGCCGTGGCGAAGGCGATTCCGGAGAGCGCCAGGATTCCGCCGCCCACGATGGCCCCCACACCAAGCGAGGTCGCGGCGAAGAGGCCCATCGATCGGTCCGAGTTCAACTGGCCGCCCGCGGTGGGGTCAGTAACGCGCGACGCAGCCTATGGAAGCCGCAGCGCGGTCAGCTGATTGTCCGACTGGATCACCACGTGCTGCTTCCCCTCGTGCATGTACGTCATCATTCCGTACCGTGGATTTGCCGGCAGCTCGACGCGTCCGAGTTCCTCGCCGGTCATCTTGTCGACGGCGAACAGATACGGGGTGCCGTCCCCGCCATTTCCGGTATAGAGGAGAAGGGTGGCGGTTACGATCTGCGCTGCCTGCCGGCCCGACCCGGTGTTCCCGATGTCGATCCCCTCGAGCAGGGGATGATTCGCCACCCGATCCGGTGTCTCGCCGACGGGGATCCACCACAGGTGTTCGCCCGTGTTCATGTCGATCGCCGTGATCTTGCTATAGGGCGGCTTGTAGACGGCAAGGCCATCGACGTTCGGACGACCGCCACTTCCACCCACCGCAAAGTCGCTGATCGTCACGCCTGTCGGACGCGCTTCGCGTTCGTCTCGCTCGATCCCGGGGACCATGATCCGCGAGGAGCAGCCCTTCTGCGACGTCACGTAGAGGATGCCGGTCGTCGGATCGGCGGCCGGCACGCCGTCGATGTTCGTCCCGCCGACATCCCCCGGACACCAGAGCGCCGCGGTCTTTCCCAGGTCGTTGTCTCGGTGGAGCGGCGGCTGAAAGAAGGGGCCCCACACGTAGGGCTCGAGCGCCTCGAGCGTCATTTTCTTGAGCTCGGGCGTGTAGTCGAGTAGCTGATCCTCGGGAAGCCCCTGCATGTCGTAAGGAGCCGGTCTCGTCGGGTGCGGCTGAGTTGGAGAGAGCTGTTCGCCCGGCATGAGCCCCGCCGGAACCGGCTTCTCCTCGATCGGCCAGATCGGCTCCCCCGTCTCGCGGTTGAACGCATAGGCGAACGCCTGCTTCGTCACCTGGATGACGGCCGGGATGTCCTGGCCGTCCACGGTGACGTCCAGCAGCACCGGGACCTGCGGCGTGTCGTAGTTCCAGATGTCGTGGTGCACAAGCTGGTAGTGCCACACCCGCTCGCCCGTCTCGACGTCGAGCGCGATCAGACTCGTCGAGAAAAGGTTGTCGCCGGGACGGAACCCACCCCAGAAGTCCTGGGTCGCGCCATTTGTGGGGATGTACACGATGCCCCGTTCCGCATCGGCGGAAAGCGGCGCCCAGGACGAGATGTCCCCGGTCCATTCCCACGCATCGTTTTCCCAGGTCTCATGTCCGAACTCGCCGGGGCCCGGCAGCACGTTGAACTTCCACTTGAACTCGCCGGTTCGCGCGTCGAAGCCGAGGATGTCGCCCGGCACCATTTCCTGCCGTGACTGGTTGTACCCCTGCTCCGCCGAGTTTCCGACGACGATCACTCCGTTCACGACGATGGCGGGTGAGGAACTCGTGATGTATCCGACTTCGAGTGGAATCCCGTTCGACGGATCGAACTCGTGGCCCAGGTGGGCCAGCAGATCGACTGTTCCCGTCGACGGGAAGCCCTCGATCGGCACGGCACCACCAAAGCCCTCGATCGGCTGACCGGTCTCCGCGTCGAGCGCGTGGAGGAAAAATGCGGGTGTGACCACGTAGATGATGTCGCGGCCGTCGATGTTGGCGTACGCGACGCCTTTCCCGTGATTCTTCCGCATCGAGTACTCCCAGCGGAAGGTTTCGGGCTCGACCCAGTTCCACAGCTCTTCCCCCGTCCCCGCGTCAGTCGCGACCACGTGACGGCGCTCGCCGGCCACGCTGATCAGCTTGCCGTTGACGTAGATCGGCGTGGCCCGCGCATTGACGTTCGGGTAGTTGTCGCCGTTCCAGATCCAGGCGACCTGCAGGTCCTCGAAGTTGTCGGCCGTGATCTGGTCGAGAACCGAGTAGCGTTGCCCGCCCATGTTCCCGGTGATGAACGCCCAGTCACCTTCTGTGACAACCGGGCCCCCGGCCTCCGTGCAGGCCGAAGCCACGACGACGGTGAGGGCAAGGAGTGACGCGCGAGCGAAGTCGAGCGAAGAGCGCGTTGCAGGGTTCTTCATGTGAGCGGCTCCAGCGGGGGAACGGGACAGGGCGACGCTGAAGATGAGAACCGGATTCCCCGTGGGTCAACGGGTAACGGAGCCGCCGGGTCGAAGTCGGCCTCCTACACGTGCCCGCGCGATCCCGCGCGATCCCGCGGGATCGCGTATACGTTCACCCTCATGGAATTTGGCGCCCTACTCCGTGAGCCCAGAAGCCGTCGCGTCGTTCGGGTTGCCTCTGGCTGCGCCGCGGTTGCATGGATGATCGGCGGCGGCACGGTCGGCGACGTAAGGGCCCAGGAGCCGCCCGTGATGGAGACCGCCGACCCCATACCCTTCGCCCTCCCGCCAATCGTGGGCGTCTCATCCACAACGGTCGGAGAGCGCAGCACGCTTCAGTTCCTGGTGCGTCCCCGTCTCGACCTGCGGTCGTGGGAAACCTACCCGTGGGGTCTTCGGCTGCGTCTCGGATTGCAGTTCACGACCGGTTTCGCCGGGCTCAACGATATCGACCCCAGCACCGTGCGGTTGCGGTCGGTCGTTCCGGGGCTCGAGGTGATCGTGCCCTTCGGACAGCGTTCACTGCTGAGCCCCTACGTGGACCTCGGCGTCGGCCAGGTCTCGGATGGCCGCCGCGCGACGCTCTTCGGGACGGGACTCGTCGGCGAGTTCGTATTCCCCTGGCAAGGATTCGAAATCGGGATCGAGCCGGACCTGTCATATCGGACGACCCTCGCGGTCGACGAGGGCGACGCCACCGTGGGTGCCTTTACGTTCGCCGCGGATGCGCGCCACCCGCTCTGGTTCAAGATGGGAGACGCGCGACCCGATGTGGGGGTATACGTGCGGCAGTCGTTTCTCTGGAGCGAGCTGGAGTTCGCGACGGCCGACGGACAGGTCATATCTGTCGACAGGGTGTTCGAGGTCGGCGCGATCTTCGGGTTCGAGCGGCGTCCCAAGCTGTGGTTTTTTCGCGTTCCGACGGTCGGCGTCGGCTACCGATTCGGCGAGCTCACGGGCGTCACGATCCGCATCGGGGGAGACCGCCTGATCCGGTTGGCGGACCCTCGGAGAGATCGTTCAGGACCGCCTCGCTGAACCCGACGACCAGCGTGCCCCGGCGGTTTCATGGAAACGAAGCTATTCGCCCGGTACGTTGGCTTCCAGATTCACGGCGAACCACGATCAGTCCGGAGACGTGTCATGAGCGCCAGATGGACAGCGGAGCGAATCCCCGACCAATCGGGTCGAGTCGCGATCGTAACGGGAGCCAACGCGGGGCTCGGCCTGGAGACTGCCCGGGTCCTGGGTCTCAAGGGCGCCCGCGTGATCCTCGCGAGTCGGAACGAAATGCGGGCCACCGCCGCGCTCGAGAGGCTCCGCGCGACAGGCGGGGCCACCCGGTTCGAGTTCCAGCACCTCGACCTTTCGGCGCTGTCGTCCGTACGCACGTTCGCCGAGCGCTTCCGATCGAAAAGCGACCGGCTCGACCTGCTCATCAACAACGCAGGGGTGATGATCCCCCCGTTCTCACGTACGGCCGACGGCTTCGAGCTCCAGTTCGGAGTGAACTATCTCGGCCACTTCGCGCTGACCGGACTGCTGTTCGATCGGCTCGCAGCGACACCTGGCTCGAGGGTCGTGTCGCTGAGCAGCATGGCGCACCGGGGAGGCGCGATCGATTTCGAGAGCTTCACCGGTGACACTCCGTATCGGCCGATTCGAGCCTACCAGCAGAGCAAGCTCGCGTGTCTGATGTTCGCGCTGGAGCTACAGAAACGAATGGAGGGGTCACCGTCCGGGATCTCCTCCCTCGGGGCTCACCCCGGCGCCACGAAAACCGAACTTCAGCGACACAACCGGCTTGTCGACTTCGGGTCCTCTCTGATCTCGATGGACGTCACCAAGGGCACGCTCTCCCAACTGTACGCGGCGACCGAGCCGACCGCGCAGGGCGGAGAGTACATCGGCCCGACGGGATGGCTGGAGGCCCGGGGGTATCCGGGGACGGCAAAGATCGACCCCGCGGCACTCGACTCGACGGTGCGCGAACGACTCTGGTCGGCATCCGAGGCGCTCACGGGGATCCGCTACCCGTAGGAGGTGCTGAAGAACCCCGGGAGGGCCGGCCTCGTCGGGGCGCGTTCCTCCGCAGGTCTATTCGACCAGGCGCAGGAACTTGAAGGGAGTCGGCGTCGTGCCGGGCCCTCCGGCGACCGGGGCGATGGCCGTGTACCCGGCGAAGACCGCGATCACGTCGTTTCCCTCTACCCGTTCCACGAAGACGCCCGCGAAGTTGGTGATCGTCACGGGTTTCCGACCCGGATCGGGTGCGGCGGTCGGGTCGAACATCGGCATCGGCCGAATGCGCGGGCTGCCCCGGCACTGGCCACCCATCACGTCCACGACACAGTCCTGTCCGTGGTCCCACAACGCGTTCGGGTCGAGATCGATCAGATCCCGAAACCCCTGCTTGGTCGGGCCGATCATGTTGCCCGGTTCCGTAGGAATTTGCTGCCCGATGTAGTAGGCCGCGTTCACGTCCGGACACGTGCTGATGTACGTGCGGTAGTTCGCTCCGCCGCTGAGTCCGGCGGCGGCAATCGGATAGTACCAGCTGGGGTTCGGGTAGCCCGGCCCACCGTTGTGCTTGATCGAGATGACGGTACCGAGATCGGCCTGCGAGTATCCGGTATACGACCCCGCGTTGCTCCCATCGGGATTCCATGCCTCGTACGAGTCGATCCCGGGGTCGTAGAAATTCGGACTCCCGCCAACCTCGGCCCACTTGTCCGGCAGCATCAGCGGGAGGAGGCAGTTGACCCCTGATGCGGGAGATGCCTCCGCCACCGCCGTCGTGACGATGTCGACCGTGTTGATGCCGAGGACACGAGCGAAGATCGTGGTCACGGGATTCCCGCGTGCGACGCTGTTGTGAACGGTCACTCGGACCCGCTCGGTCGCGAGGTCGACGTCGACATCGGCGTCGCGGTCGAGCCCGACGATGGTCTGATCCACGGTGTTCCCCGACGCGAACAGTACCGCCCAATCTCTCGCGACCGTGTCGATGTTCCCCGTGGCGGAGATGAACGCGGCGGCACCCGCCAGCGCCGCGAGGTCGGCCACCCGCTGCGATTCGGTCCGCACGTTCATGGCGTGACCCAGATCGATGGCGATGGCCGCCGACCCTAGAAACACCGTGATCCCGAGCGCGACAAATACCCCAACCGCCCCCCGATCATCCCCCGATACCCGCCTGAGTGATCGATCGTACCGCATGTCAGACTTCCTTCATTGCAGGACACCGGGACATTGGGAGCCCCGGGCCGAGGCGGTCAAGCACCGAGCCCGGTTCACGGTTCCCGAAGTTCGCGTCGTCGCGACGCAACTGGCTGGCATCGCGTCAGTTGGAGCGCGCGCGGGGCCAACGAAGAGTCGTATGGCACGAGCCTCGCCGACCCCATCCGCGATCAGGTAATCGCGTACACCGTGTATCCGACCCGATTCTGCCCGAACTCGCCGATGCCCACGGCGATCGTCCGGTTGAGCCAGGCGTACGTCTCCGAGCCCGTCTCGAAATGAGGCGTCGTGCGGAAGTAATAGTCGGTGTACTCGAGCGCTTCCCCCCCACCCATCTTCTCCCGAGCACCGGGCGGGAGGTAGATGATGCCCCGGTACTGGAGGTAGACGAGGGCGCCGTCGTCGGTCTCGATCGTCGCACGGACGTCGAGTTCGC
>JBGMQU010000149.1:0-3849 GCA_048060725.1 Gemmatimonadota bacterium
CTCGGCGCACCCTCTTTGTTGAAGTGGCTGACCGACGACGGCGTGAACATCGAGGGCTGGCGAACTCTGCCCGTTATCTATGCCGCCGCCCTCGCCGTCATGGCAATTCTGTTCCTCCTCCTGACGAAGAACAGGAAGGCCCCCGGGGCCGATACCAAGACGATGCGGCAGCAGTTGGCTCCGCTTCGGCATCTGAGGGTCTGGCGATTCGGCCTGTACTACTTCCTGGTCTTCGGCGGTTTTGTGGCGCTGGCCCAGTGGCTGGTGCCGTACTACGTGAACGTCTACTCGATGACCATCGTCACCGCCGGGTTGATGACGTCCATCTTCTCGCTTCCGTCGAGTGTCATCAGGGCGTTGGGCGGGTGGATCTCCGACGTGTTCGGTGCTCGTCGGGTGCTGTATTGGGTGCTGGCGGTGATCGGCCTGGGCTCCTTCCTGCTCATCTTTCCGAAGATGGACATCGAGAGCCCCGGTCGCGGGGTCATGGCACAGGCTTCCGGGACGGTCACGGAGGTAGGGGACGACGTCATCGAGGTATCCGGCCGGTCCTACACGCTGATGCCGCCCCCGCCCGGGATGCGGGATGGAGTCCAGGAGTTTCAGCTGCTGCCGATGAGCCACACATGGCAGGAGCCGGTCGTCGCGGAGGGCGAGCAAGTGGTGCGGCGACAACTCCTCGCGCGAGGCGTGACCCACATCTACTTCCAGGCCAACGTCTGGATCTTCACCGTATTCGTGTTCGCGATCGGAATCGCGATGGGGATCGGGAAGGCGGCGGTCTACCGCTACATCCCCGACTACTTCCCCTCCGATGTGGGGGTGGTGGGCGGGCTCGTCGGTGTTCTCGGAGGGCTGGGAGGGTTCGTGCTGCCGATCATCTTCGGAACCCTGCTCGACGGTCTGGGACTCTGGACGACCACCTGGATTTTGCTGTTCCTCATCACCGTCGTGTGCCTCGTGTGGCTCAGCCTCGTGGTGCGACGGATGACCAGGCACATATAGCAGTCTTCCAAACAGGGACTACATGACGAGGGGCGACCTGTAATGACCGAAGTCCCGGGCGGGAAAAGAGATACACCATCCGCGTCGAAGCTCGACGGTTGGGATGTCGAGGACAGCGGCTTCTGGAGCGGCGTAGGGCACAGGGTGGCGTTCCGCAACCTGATGATCTCCATCCCCTGCCTGTTGCTCGCGTTCGCCGTGTGGCTCTTCTGGTCGATCATTATCGTACGGATGGAGAGTCTCGGCTTCGCCTTCTCCACGACGGAACTGTACACCCTTCCGGCGATCGCCGGTCTCGTCGGTGCGACGCTGAGGATCCCCAATTCCTTCATGATCGCGATCGCGGGCGGGCGGAACGTAATCGCGGTCACGACGGCCCTGCTGATATTGCCTGCCGTGGGTGTCGGCATCGCGCTGCAGGATCCGCAGACGAGCTACGTCACCTTCGCGGTGCTCGCCATGCTGAGCGGAATCGGTGGCGGAGCCTTCGCATCGTCGATGTCCAACATCAGCTTCTTCTTCCCGAAGCGAATGCAGGGTCTCTCGCTCGGACTGAACGCCGGCCTGGGCAACGTGGGCGTCAGTGTCATGCAGGTGCTGCTCCCGGCGGTCATGGGGATCGCCCTCTTCGGGGCGCTCGGCGGCGACGGTCTCCGACTTCCGGAAGCGCTGGGCGGGGACATGGTGTGGATCCAGAACGCGGGCCTGGTGTGGGTGCCGATCCTCCTGGTCCTCACGGTCCTCGCGTTCACGATGATGGACAACCTGCCCATGCACGACGTGGGGCCGGCGCCGGTGGCCATCGGGAAGGTTCTGTGGCTCGAAGGGCTCGGGTTCCTCGGGGGATCGGTTGGGGTGCTGCTGCTGCTGGCGGTCGATCTCGGGCTGCCCGATCTCGTCCACGTCTTCCTCGTACTGGGAATTACGGTGTGCGTCACCCTGGCTCTCATGCGGTACATGACCTTGCGGCCGGTCCGCGAGAACCTCGTCGAGCAGTTCGCGATCTTTAAGGAGAAGCACAACTGGGTGATGACGTGGTTGTATATCATGACCTTCGGTTCGTTCATCGGGTTCTCCGCGGCCTTCCCGAAGCTGATCCAGGACGTGTTCGGTACGCTGCCTGACGGGCTCCCGAACCCGAACGCGCCGAACCCGCTCCAGTACGCCTGGCTGGGACCGCTCGTGGGGTCACTCGTGCGGCCCGTCGGAGGCTGGGTGTCCGACAAGTGGGGCGGTGCGCGCGTCACTCATTGGGACACGATCGTGATGATCGCCTCGACCCTGGGCGTCGCCTACTACGTCAAAGCCGCGGGTTCCGCCGCTGCGCCCGAAACCTACTGGTGGCCGTTCTTCGGGCTGTTCATGCTCCTCTTCATCACCACAGGCATCGGGAACGGATCGACGTTCCGAATGGTGCCGATCATTTTCAAGCCCGACATGGCGGGGCCAGTGCTGGGCTGGATCTCCGCCATCGCCGCGTACGGTGCCTTCCTGATCCCGCGGATCTTCGGCGGACAGATTCAGGCGGGCACTCCCGAGTACGGGCTCTACGGTTTCGCGGGATACTACGTGAGTTGCCTGTTCGTCAACTGGTGGTTCTACGCCCGGAAGAACGCGGAGATAAAATGCTGAAACGCGTGCCGTTCGTCGTTCGACAGGGAGTCACCGTGGGGCTGATCGGCGCGGGCGCCGTGGCCGCCTGGTTCTTGCTCGTCGATACCATCTCCGGGAGGCCCCTGTACACTCCAGCGGTGCTGGGGTCGGCGGCCTTCCACGGGTTGCGTGACCCCACTCTGGTGGAGGTGGGGTTCGACGCGGTGGGGGCGTACACCGCCCTGCACATCATCCTCTTCATTCTCGTCGGCATCATCGCGTCGGCCGCAGCAGCCGAGGCCAGACGGTCGCCCCAGGTGACGTGGCTGCTCGTGGAGTTTTTCGTCGTCTTTCAGATCGCCTTCTACGCCTCCGTCTGGATCGTGTTCTCGCCTCTGCTCCACGCGTTGGCATGGATCAACGTGGCGGCCGGCAACCTCCTCGCCGCGGCTACCATGGGCTACTACCTCTGGCGTGCGTATCCTGAGCTGCGCGCTCACCTGACGTTCGATGATTCGGGGAGTCCGCCTGCCGAACCACCGGCTTCGTGAACTCCGTACCCGCCGGCACGGCCGTGATCCGCGTGAGTCGCGTGCTTGTCTGTCTGCTGGTCGCGACGTGGCTGGCCGCTCCGACACCCCTGGCGGCGCAGGACGCGCAGGAGGCCGCTCCGCCTGCCGGCGGTGCCGTGCGGTTCACGACAGGTGGGCAGGTACGCGTACGGAGCGAGACCTGGTCGAATTTCGGCTTTACGGAGGGGAACGACGACACGTTCATCCTCCTGCGGTTGCTCGTCGATGCCGACCTTCGCGTGGGAGAGTACGTCCGCGCGTTCGTGAGGCTGCGTTCGGCGGTCAGCACGGATCGGGATCTTCCCGGGGGACGCCGTGGGCTCGAGGCCGACGATCTGGATCTCCAGGACGCATTCGTCGATCTGATCCTGCCGCTCGCCTCCGACGTCGTCCTCACGGCGCGCGCCGGTCGCGAAGGACTCCTGTTCGGCAAACAGCGTCTGGTGAGCCCACTGGACTGGGCGAACACGCAGCGCACGTTCGACGGCGCGTCGGTCCTCGTGTCATCGGGCGATCTCCTCATTCGGGGGTTCTGGGCGCAACCGGTTGTCATCCAGAAGACGAAGTTCAACAGGAGCGACCCGGCCCGGAACCTCTTCGGCGTTCACGCAAGCGATGTACTGCCCAACGCTTTGCCCGTGCTCGATCTCTACTGGCTCGGGATCGTCCGCGATTCGAC
>JBGMQU010000149.1:3949-8001 GCA_048060725.1 Gemmatimonadota bacterium
CAGCTCTTCCCCCTGGGGCACGCCTTCCTCGGGTTCGCCGATGTCGTGGGTCGTCGGAATGTTTTCGCGCTGTCCGCCGGCGGCGATCTGCGTCCGGTCGGACCAATGAATCTCCGGATTACCGGACACCACTTCCAACGGGCGAACCTCGGCGACGGTCTGTACAACGCCGGCGGGAGGCTCTCGAGAGGCCCCGGCATGAGCAGCGCCAGGACCCTCGGCAACGAGATCGACGTCACCGCCACCTACCGTTTCGGCCATCGGATCAGCGCGCTCCTCGGGTACAGCCGATTCTTCGCCGGCCGCTTCATCGAGGACACGGGACCCGGCGAGGACATCGACTTCCTCTACCTCTCGGGCTCCTTCTCCTGGTTGCTGTCTAGCAGGCTGCCCCCGGCCGGCCGCGCCAGTAGACTGCCAGTCGCTTCTCGCGGAGCGGTCGCGTTACGTTGCCGGCATGTCGCTGAACAGCCGGATCCTGCTCGGTCTCGCACTGGGGACTGTCGCGGGAATCATCGTCGCCGCGTCTGGAGACGCCGGCGCCACGGGGAACGCCGGTATCGGTCTGTGGATCGCGAACTACGTTGCGGAGCCGGCCGGTCAGATATGGCTACGACTCCTCTTGATGGTCGTCATCCCGCTGGTGTTTTCCACACTGATCCTGGGGATCGCGGGGCTTGGCGATCTCGAGCGCCTCGGCCGCATGGGCGCCCGCACGCTGGGGATGTTTCTCGGGACGACCCTGTTCGCCGCGACGCTCGGCCTTCTCGTCGTGAACGCGGTTCGGCCCGGCGACCGCCTCACCGCGGAGTTGCGATCTTCCCTGATCGAGACGTTCTCCTCGCAGACCGCGTCCACCGTCGAGGCGGCCGGGTCGGATCTCGGCGTTTCGACCTTCGTGAATCTCGTTCCATCGAATCCTCTGGCTGCTGCGGTGAACGGCGACCTGATCGCGTTCATCGTATTCACACTCGTCTTCGGCGTGGCGCTGACCAGGATCCCGAACCAGTACGCCCGGCCGTTACTCGACGTGCTGGAGGCGGTCGCCCGCACGACGATGGTGATGATCGGGTTCGCGATGTGGCTCGCTCCGATCGGGGTGACCTGCTTCGCATACTCGGTCACCGCTCGTCTGGGAATCGACATCCTGGCTCCCATCGCCGTGTACTTCGTCGTCGTTCTGATCGGCCTCGCCATCTACCAGTTCGGAGTCATCGGCCTTCTCGTGAAGATCGTGGGCGGCATGTCCCCGCTCGAGTTCTTCCGGAAGATTCGCCTGCCGATGCTCACGGCCTTCTCCACGGCCAGCTCGGCCGCGACGCTTCCGACGACCCTCCGCACGGCGGAAGAGGAGTTGGAGGTCCCTCGGGAAGTATCGGGGTTCGTGCTACCGCTCGGCGCCACACTGCACATGAACGGGACCGCATTCTTCATGTCGATCACGATCGTGTTTCTGGCGCAGGCGTTCGGCGTATCGCTCGGGCTCGGGACGCAGGCCGTGATCGCCGGCCTCACGGTTCTGGCCGCTGTCAGCGCCGCCGGGATCCCGAGCGGCTCGATCCCGTTGATGGTCGTCATTCTCGTCGGGGTCGGCATACCCGGGGAGGCCATCGGACTGATCTTCGGCGTCGAGCCGATCCTCGGCATGGCGCGTACGTCGACCAATGTGACCGGTGATCTGTTCGCGGCCGTGGCCATCTCGCGGAGCGAGGGCCAGCGCTGACGCGGGTGCGACCTGGCAAGACTCTCGAGACACTACACTACCGGTGCAGAACCCTGACCAGACGTCGGGAGAGGAAGAAAACCACCCCGAGCAGCATCGCGAGCCCCACGCCGAGGTAGATCCACCACGGGCCGCCCTCGACGGCCACCCAGTATGCCTTCACGACCCAGTAGGGCGGGAAGATCCCGGCGACGAGCTGGAGCGGCTCGTCGAGGAAGAACGCGCCGATCACGATCAACCCGCTCCCCCCGAGGGCCTTCATGAGCGCGAAGGCCGAAACCTTGTTGTCGGCGTAGGTCGCGTTGATGAAGGCCCATGCCGGACCGGTGAGGGCGCCGACTAGAGAGATCGCGACCAGAGCTCCGGCCGGAGGCACGGCCACGCCCACGAGTAGCGCCTGGAGCGGAATGATCACCGCACAGAACACGTAGGCCGCTCCGATGCGGTATCCGACGTACCGTTCGAGAGGGAGGGGGGATACCAGCACCGCCCGGATGGTCCCGTCCTCGCGTGCCTCCAGGAGCGTGAACCCGAACACCATTCCTCCCAGCAGACCCCCCAGGAACACCGAGACGTAGCTGGTGAGCAGCGAGTAGTACGGTGTGAGATCGAACCCGCGTCCATCCATCAGCGACTCGGTGATCCCCGGCAGTACGAAGCGCAGGACGAGCGACATGGCGACGATGTACACGCCGAGACCCACGACGAAGCGGTCGCGGCCCACGAGCCGCACGTCGTTTCGGGCGAGCGCCCGAACCTGTGTCGATCGGCTCATCGACGCGGTCGTCGGCGGCGCATCTCTACCTCCCGCCGAGGACGACATGGCGCGTGAACTGTCGGCGCGCCAGGAGAAACGCGATCAGCAGCCACAGGCCGCCGTACGCGACGCCGTAGATCCACTCCCCCGTCGCGATCGGGCCGAACGCCGCGGTGATCAGGGCGAGCGGGGCGCGGGTCGGGATCAGATACCAGAGCGGGCTCGTCCACATCCCGAGCAAGTGGAACAGCGGCAACGTGAGCACGAGCGAGACGATCATCGCTCCGGGGACCAGGAAGTCCGTCACCGTCTCGTGCTTCGCCACCTGCGCCACGCCGAGGAGCGTGTTGATCGCGCCCAGCAGGGCGATGCCGACGACGAGCGGCAGGACGGCGATGTCCCTGACCCCCCAGGCGATGATGACGATGATGGCGCTCTCGAGGACCGTGAACGCCGTGAGGGTGACCACTTTCGACGTCATGTACTCGCCGAGGCGAAGCGGTGTGATCCGGACGGCCTCCAGCGTTCGATCGCCACGCTCCAGCATGATCATCGCCGCGACGAACATGTATGTCGATCCGCCCAGAAAGAGGAGGAAGAAGGCGGGGAGCACGACCTCCAGCGCCTCGCTCGGGAAGGCGTACCGACCGGCCAGGCCGAGGAGAACGGCCACTGTGACTCCGATGGTGTAGAGCCGATTGCGCACCTGAAGGCGAACATCGAGCGCCATCTCGGCGAGCAGCCGGCTCAACGGAGGCTCCTGCCCGTCACCTCGACAAAGACCTGTTCGAGCGTGGTCTCCTGCGAATGCATGGTCTCGATTCGATGGTCACGTAGCACCGCCTGAAACGCCGGGTCGCCCGCCAGCCCATCGAGGTCGAACTCCGCCACCCCGGCATCGTGCTTTACGAGAACCGTTCGGGTTCCGTACTGGTGTTTCAGCCGGGTCGGCGAGTCGATGACCTCCAGGCGACCGTCCACGATGAACCCGACCCGATCACACAAGTCGTCGGCGACCGTCATGTCGTGGGTCGTCAGGAACGTGGTCGTCCCGCCGCGCTGCCGGTCCTTCACGATGTCTCGGATGCGACGGGCGTTGATCGGATCGAGCCCGGCGGTCGGTTCATCGAGAAACCACAGGCTCGGACGGTTCAGCAGGCTCCGGGCAAAATTGAGCCGGTGTTTCATCCCCTTCGAGAACTGTCCCACTCGCACGTCGACCTGGTCCGCGAGGCCGACCAGGTCGAGCAGATCGACCGGATCTTCCTTGTCGCCGTCGTAGAGAGAAGCGAAGAACCCCAGGTTCTCGCGTGCGGTGAGCTTCGAGAAGTGGTTGGGAACCTCGAAGGAGACGCCGATGCGCTCGAAGTAGTCGTTCCCCCACCGGTCGAGCGGCGTGCCCATGACCGTAACGTCACCCGTGTACCCCTCGAGGAGTCCGATGAGGACGTTCTGCGTGGTGCTCTTCCCGGCGCCGCTCGGGCCCAACAACCCGAAGACCTCTCCATCTTCGATGTCGAAATCGAGGTTCCGGATGGCCGGATCGTCGGCGCGCGGGTACGCGAAACCGAG
>JBGMQU010000150.1:0-6215 GCA_048060725.1 Gemmatimonadota bacterium
CGATCGTCGAACTGAGCGCCACCTTCATCCCTCCCCAGACGAGAGACGAGTTTGCGGCCTCGACCTGTTCCAGATACGAGGCGGCGATCGCGATCCCGACGACCGTGCCGAGGATACCGACCACCGCGGCCAGCACGCCCCAGACGAGCACCGGGTGGATCCTGGCGCTTACGGCGGCGGAGTGGCCGTCTGCTCTCGACACGGCCAGCGAGGCGTGGACGATCTCGACGAGCAGAAACACGGTCACGATCACCAGGGGGTAACGGATGACCCCCATCGACACGAAAAACTCTTGAAACGACATCACGGGTGAACCTCCCTGCGGTCAGATGCGTGGTGCGGGCCGGAAATGACGGGCCCGGCGGTACGGAGTGAGGATGGATTCGGCTCCCCGGCACCTCGCACCAGACGGGGGCCGAGCGGAATGAACAGTGCCGCGATGCGGCGCTCGAAGGCGTCGTAGCTGCGTAGTGACGGCGTGAGGGCGAGCCACCCCACCAGTCCGATCACGCCTGCCCCGAGACCCAACGACAGGAGCAACATGACGTCTCGGACCAACGCGAAGGCGGTCGCCCAGTCGGCGCGGACCACCATGCGCCCCGCCGCCAGGTACGCCTCGGAGACAGCGCCGAGGCCTCCGATCGAGATTGCCACGAGCACGAGCCCGACCTGGATCCTCCAGGCCTGCCGCCGATCGGTGGCCACCATGTCCTGACGAACCCAGAGGCCCCACGCGACACGCAGGGTGTTGGTCACGAGCAGGGCGATCGCGGCGAGCGTCCCCCAGACGAAGGCCCCCCCATTGCGGAACGCGTCCAGGCGAACGAGACCCAACGCCACCGCGACCATCGTCAGGATCACTATGCACGCGAGCCCCAGGCGCTCGGCCAGCTCGACCGCGCCGCCGCCGAACCGATCCGTCAGTCTCCGATACGGCACCTGGTCGACCTCCAACTCGCGAACGACGGCCGGTCCGGGAGACAGGCGATCGATCGCCGCCGCGCGCGCGACGCCCCGGGGGATCCCGCGAGCCGCAAGCTCGTCCTCCATCGCATCGACGTCGGCGGCGATCTCCTCGAGAATGGCCAGTCGTTTTCGCGGGTGGACACGCAGATCGCCAGCTTCGCCCCCGAACTCTCGGCCGCCCGCACTGGCCTCACGCGGCGACATGGCCGACCCCGTCCAGCAATGCCAGAAGCGCGCCGAACTCTTCACGCAGGCTCGAAGCATCGTCCTTCAGCCGACGCTGACCCGCCGTCGTGAGCCGGTAGATCTTGCGGCGGCGTCCGCCCCCTTCCCAATCGCCCCGGATTAGACCTGCCTTCTCCAGGCGGTGGAGGATCGGGTAGAGCGTTCCATGTTGGAAGGTGAAGCGACCAGAGGTCCGCTCTTCCACACGCAAGGCGATCTGGTATCCGTGCGACCCGTCGTCGTCGATCACGGCGAGAACGAGCAGTTCGTTGACCCGCTTGGAGAGGTTCGACTGCATCCCATCCTCCTATAAAGATTCTCTACATAAAGAGAGTCTGCATACTCGTGGACCGCGACGCAACCCCGCCGATTCCGAAGCGAACCCTCGGCCGACTTGTCGGCAATCCGGGCTCGCCCCATCCTGCGGCCCCGGTAGAAGGCCTGTTAAAGAAGGGATCTCATGGTCAGAAAACGGTTGATCGTCGTCGGCGACCGCGTACTCATCGAGCCCGCCGAAGGCGAGGATCGATCGAAGGTGGGCCTCTACCTGCCGCCGACAGCAATCGACCGGCAGGCCGTCCAGGGTGGCACCGTGGTCGCCGTGGGTCCGGGAACGCCCGTGGGCCCACCCGCCGAACTCGGTGATGAGCCGTGGAAGATCGGCTCGACCGAGGCGCGTTACATGCCGATGCAGGCCGAGCACGGTGACTATGCCCTTTTCTTCCGCAAAGCTTCGGTCGAAATCACCTTCGAACACACCACGTATCTCGTTGTCCCTCAAGGCGCTATCCTTGCGCTCGTGCGGGAAGAACTCGAGGGTCCCGACCCTTCCTTCCTGTAGAGGCCACCGCAAATAGCCGCGGATGTCACCGACGGACGCGGGTCGTCGATTGGATCTCCCGCGTGCTGCAGTTGACTTTCCAGGCCTGAGCCCGGGCCGTCGCATCGACCGCGGCGCCCGCACCTCCGACGCGGGCCCTTCCGAGAAGGCCGTCTGTGCTTTCGCGGAGGGCAAGTCCGCCCCGCACCCCCGCCTCGGACCACACGACCCAGAGCGTGTCGGCCCGAACGAACCAGCGATAGGACGCGTCGCGTTCACCGTCGAGGGGCTCGGCCCGATACGTGTCGTAGACGCGCCCCCACTGGTCGAGCGAGTCCGCCACGAGCATGAAGAACTCCGGCAACTGACCGACTCCATCGGTTCCCTCGGGCCACGGTTGCCCCGCCACCCGGTAGCAACCGGGCATGTCCCAGACGCGAAGCGCTGGCCGCGCCGGAGGTTCGACCGGCCCGACCTCTCGGAGGCGCGCACGGACGGCAACCCCGGTCAGCGCGGCGATGACGGCGGCGATGATGATCCAACGTCGCGAACGCGAGCTACACACTCCCGTTTCGCCGGCCCGCCCCGGCCCCGTCGATCCGACTCATCTTCCGACCTCCTGGTCCGTCGTGGTACGACCGGCTGACCATGCCGCGTCTCCGTGCGGGTCGCAAATCGACCCGGGCGCCTCCGGACTGGCTGTCAAAACACTCCGGTGAGGCAGGTGCGAACGCCGGACCTTGCCCGCCCCAGCTTGGATCGGGAGCCCTGGTACCGTAAAGTGACCCGAACGATGTGCAGCCACCTGCTGTGATCGTGTCCTTTCACCGGGCGCGCGGCGTGACCACGTTTCGACCCGTTACCCGGCAGACTCGACCAGAACGAGGTACGTCACTGTAGTGGAGCTTCGAAACATCGCGATCATCGCACACGTCGATCACGGGAAGACGACCCTCGTCGATCAGATGCTCCGCCAGGCCGGCGTCTTCGAAGAGCACGAGAAGGTGCGCGAGCGCGTCATGGACTCCAACCCGCTGGAGCGCGAGCGCGGAATCACGATTCTGTCGAAGAACACGGCAGTGCGTTGGGGAGACGCGAAGATCAACATCGTCGACACACCCGGCCACGCCGATTTCGGAGGTGAAGTCGAGCGCATTCTGCGGATGGTCGATGGCGTGCTTCTTCTCGTTGACGCCGTCGAAGGGCCGATGCCGCAGACTCGCTTCGTGACCCGAAAAGCTCTGGCGCTGGGGCTGACTCCTGTCGTGGTGATCAACAAGATCGATCGCGTCGAGTCTCGGGCCTACGCGGTCCACGACGAGGTCCTGGAGCTCTTCCTCGAACTGAATGCGAGCGACGAGCAGCTCGACGCCGAATTCCTCTATGCCAGCGGCCGGGACGGGTGGGCGATTCGTGAGGAACACGACGCACGCACAGATCTGGACCCGCTGTTCTCGACCATCCTGGACGCCGTGCCCGCGCCCAAGGGCGATCCGGACGGTCCGTTTCAGATGTTGTGTTCGACTCTCGACCATTCGAGCTACGTGGGACGCATCGCGATCGGCCGCGTGGAGCGCGGTCGAGTGGCGGTGGCGGATCAGGTCTCGTTGCTTCCGCTGGGAGAGCCGGGCGTGGTGGCGCGGGAGGAGGCAGCACCGTCGAAGGTGATCAAGATCTACACTTTCGATGGGCTCGATCGAGTAGAGACCGATGCTGTGGAAGCCGGTGACATCGTCGCGCTTGCCGGGCTCGAGGGCGTGGAGATCGGGACGACGATCACCGACCCCGAACACCGCGACCGGCTCCAGGGCATCGCGGTGGAGCGCCCGACGCTCTCGGTCGACTTCCGCGTCAATGACGCGCCGTTTTCCGGGAAGGCCGGGAAGTACGTCACCACGCGACAACTTCGGGAGCGACTGCTCAAGGAACTCGAGCGGAACGTCGCACTCCGTGTGGAGGACACGGAGTCTCCCGACACGTTCTCCGTGTCGGGCCGGGGCGAACTCCATCTGACCATTCTCATGGAGACGATGCGTCGCGAGGGGTACGAGTTCTCGGTCTCGCGTCCGCGAGTGATCCTCCGCGAGGGGCCGGATGGAGAGGTGCTCGAGCCGTACGAAGACGCGGTGATCGAGGTGCCTCAGGAGATGGTTGGCGTCGTGATGGAGAAGATGGGTTCGCGACGTGGCGAGATGGTCGAGATGCGGCCCGCTGACGACGGCCCGGTCCGTCTCAGGTTCAGAATCCCTGCCCGGGGCCTGTTCGGGTATCGGTCAGAGTTCATGACCGACACGCGCGGCGAGGGGCAGCTGCACCACCGCTTTCTCGAGTACGGTCCGAGAGCGGGCCACCTCCAGAGCCGGAAACGCGGCGTCATGGTCGCCGATCGGGAGGGGAAATCCGTCGCGTTCGCGATCCAGAATCTCCAGGAACGGGCCACGATGTTCGTTGGACCCGGCGTGGCGGTCTACAGCGGGATGATCGTGGGGGAACACGTCCGGCCCGGCGACCTGGAAGTGAACGTGACGAAGGAGAAAAAGCTCACGAACATGCGGGCGGCCTCGGCCGACGAAAACGTCCGGCTCGAGACGCCCCGTCAGCTGACGCTCGAACTCGCGCTGGAGTTCATCAACGACGATGAGCTCATCGAAATCACCCCCGATGCGGTCCGGTTGCGCAAACGTCACCTCGACCCGCACGCGCGCAAAAAGGCGATGCGGAAAGCGGCCGCGGAGGCGCGGGGCGAGTAGCCCAGCGCGACGGCCGCAGGATTCTTCGGCAGCCTCGAGGCCTCCGCGTCCGGGCCGCTACGCGCCTTCGACGCGGAGGATCATCGCGTACTGGACGTCGAACTCGTCGCGCCAGATTCCGTAGATCCGATCCCCCCTGAACCGGATCGGCTGGAAGCGTTCCGGCATCTCGACAATTCCCAGATACTTTCCGTCGCTGCCGAACACATCCCAGTTCGGCGACCCGAATCCCAGTTGAGGGTTGAAGTTCTCGAGTTCTTCGGCGCTCATTTCCCCGGGCGTTCTCAGGTGCTGGACCCAAATCGACCCTGCGGGCCCCCCTCGAATCAACGCGTATGCCGGGTAGAGGTCTGCGAAGCCGAGGGCCTGACGCACGGCATCGAGCGCCGCTCCCGCGATTCCGAACTCCTCGTACAGCTTGATCATCGCGTCGGTGAGGAGCTCCCGGTCTCCGTCGGTGACGGGTCTCGCCTCGAAAGGCCGGGTGACGATTCGCTCGATGGATCCGTCCGGACCGTACACGGAGAGGCGATAGTTGTCGTTCACGCCGAAGATGACGCCGTTACCGGAGAGGGCCCAGATCGGCTCCGGCGCGAAGAACTCGATCTGCCCCCCCGAGTCCGTGATCTTGATCGTGCCGCCGGACTCGATGACGAGCACCGTATCGACGATGGTCCCATCGGACTGCCGGAGCACCAGCACGTCGTTCCCATCCGACGGTTCGGCCCCCGGGAAGTCGAGCGGCCGAAGCTGGTTGAAGATCGCCCCGTCTTCCCGATCGAGCCACGCCAGCGGAATTCCGCTCGAAAAGTCCAGCGGGTAACTGCCGAGCGGCTCTCCGGACGGATCGAAGCGGTTGACCCGCTGATTCGTCACATCAGGTACCACGAGCGTGTCGGCCACGCCGAGCAGTACCGGCCCGGCGCCGAGCGCGAACTCGCCTGGCCCCGACCCCGGTCCACCAATCGTGCGGTCGTACGTGCCGTCGGCGGAGAAAAAGCGCAGGTGCTGGGCCTGCGTGTCGAACACCGCGATCCGACCGTCGGCGAGCTCGGCGATCCCGGAGATCTGTCCGAACTGATAGTCCGGATCGCCCGCGGAGGTGCCAATCCGGAGGACCTCGGAGACAGTCCAACCATCTCCTTCGCCCCACAGGCCGGTCGACGGATTTTCGACGATCGCGATCCCGGCGGAATCGCGGACGGTGCCCGCCCACGATCCGGGTGCGGCCGAGGAGCCGTCTCCGCCGCAGCCGGAAATCAATGCCGCGCCAAGCAGGACTCCGGGAACGGTCCACCCGCGCCTCGTGCGTGTCATTCAGCCTCCGAACCCCGGGTTTCCGAGGGAGTATTAGTTGGTCGCGAATCTGGCGAATGTAGACGTAATGCATACCCGGGGAACACCACGATATTCCCGTGAGCTCGTGGAGCTATCGACAGGGCGGCGGGGGTGGG
>JBGMQU010000150.1:6315-7796 GCA_048060725.1 Gemmatimonadota bacterium
ACACCACGATATTCCCGTGAGCTCGTGGAGCTATCGACAGGGCGGCGGGGGTGGGTGTTACAATCCGGGATGCTCGGAGCCCAATTGAGTCCAACATCTGCTTTCAAGTCCGCATGCAGCTTCACGGTCCTGACCGCCCTCGCGGGGTGCGCCGGATCTGACGCCTCAACCGCGACGCTCGTGTTCGACGGATACACAGCCGGCGTCGCGCTCGCAGAGGTCGTGGTGGACGAAACCTCCGATCCGATCACGTATACGTTGCGGGTGAGGACGCCGACGACGCTGAGATGGTCGGACCCCGTGGTCGTCGCCGTGCAGCATCTCGAGGAGTTCGATTCGGAGGGCCTGCCCCGGCCTCTCATTCGATCGATTCAGATGCTGGCCCGGGTCGATGCGCTCGACTGGTCGGGTGAGGCCGAGTCGTGGCCGGAAGCCGGCGTCGCGTACGATCGGCACCGGGAGGTCGAGGCCCGCGTGGATGGCCGGACGCTTCGAGGCACCTACTGGGCGGTACGCGATGGGACCCGGCCCATCGATCTGGTCGTCGGGGAGAAGGGCGACCTGCTGGCCGCCATTTCCCCATCGACCGACCACGTCCTGGTCCGCCGCGGCTATGAGGGCTTTACTACCGTCGAGCGGTGGCGAGCCCCCACGGTCTCCCAGCCCGACTACGGATACCACGAAATCGAGCCCGAGATGGTCGGGATGCGGGACGGGGTTCGCCTCGCGACGCGAGTCTACTTGCCCGCCGCCAATGGCCCCTTCCCGACGATCTTCGTCAGGACGCCGTACGGGCTCACCGGTCTCATCGGCAACTATTTCCACTACGCGATGCGCGGGTTCGCGGTCGTCCTGCAGGCGACCCGCGGCACATCCTACTGGGATCCGGCGAACCGGTCCGAGGGCGTCTGGCACCCGATGATCAACGAGCCTGCCGATGGTGCCGACGCGTTGGAGTGGATCACCGAACAGGGATGGTCCGACGGCGGCGTTTGCATGCAGGGCGGGTCCTACGTCGGCTACACTCAGTGGGCCACGACGATGGCCGACAACCCGTCCCTGAAGTGCATTGTTCCTGAAAGCTCCATGGGCACCGCGTTCAGCGATCAGCCGTTCATGGGAGGCGGCATGGTTCTGGGTATGGCGTACTACATGTTCTGGATGCTGGAGCGCCCCATCCTCCCCGACCGTACGTGGAGCGACATCCTGGCCTACCGCCCACTGGTCGATCTCGACGTGTTCGCTACGGGCGAGGACATTCCACAGTGGAACGAGATGCTAGACCACTGGCGAAATGACGAGTACTGGGGCGCACAGGACTGGTACAGGGATGCAGGCGAACGCAACTTCAGTACGCTCCAGATCAGTGGATGGTGGGACGACGACTATCCCGGCACACAGAGTAACTGGGAGTTGATGCAGCAGACGTCGAGCGCCCCGCAGCGGCTGATCCTCGGCCCGTGGAAGCACGGGTACAACGC
>JBGMQU010000151.1:0-7757 GCA_048060725.1 Gemmatimonadota bacterium
TCCGCGCATGGTCGATCAGGATCTGTCTCATGGCCGTCGCCGCCACCGCGAGGAAGTGGGCCCGATCGCGCCACTCGGGCTCCTTCTGCCCCGCCAGCCGCATGTAGGCCTCGTGGAGCAACGACGTCGTCTGCATCGACGCACCCCCGCGCCAGCGACGCCGCTGCCCACGGGCCACTTCCTGGAGTTCGCCGTAGACGAGCGGGACGAGCTCGTTGAGCGCATCCCGATCGCCATCCTGAACTCGCTTCAGGAGTGATTCGAAGGCGTCCTGCTCAGGTGTGGACAGACGACCGCCTTTCCATGGCTAACGCAGAAGGTTCAGGGTTCCTGTCATCACTTACGGCACAAGCGCCCGAGGAGGCTCAAGGAGATCCTCGAGCCGGAACACCTGACCGTCCTTGATGATGATCCGCGCGTTGCGCAGATCGCTGATGTTCTCGAGCGGGTTGCCGTCGACGATCAGCATGTCGGCCAGCGCGCCGCCGGTGAGCGAACCGATCTGGCCCTCCATGTTGAGCGCTTCGCCGGCGGCCGACGTAGCCGTTCTCAGCGCCTCGGCTTCGGTCAGGCCGCCCCACACGTAGTTCTCGACCTCGGCGACGAGCGCCGCGCCGAAGGGGATGATCGGACTGTCCGTCCCGGCCACGACCTTCCCGCCGCCGCGCACGACACGGACGACCGTCTCGCCGGCATCCCGAAGCAGCGACGCGATGCCCGCGTTCCGACCCATTGCGGCGCCCGCAGCCCTGGTCTGCTCGGCGAGGGCGGGGGGGAAGAGCGTCTGGAAGCGGACGTCGTCCACCCAACTCGGGTCCTGGCCGGCGACCATCCACCAGCCGCCCATGAGCGCCATCGTCGGCGTGATCGTCATGCCTGATGCAGTGAGCAACTGGATGACGTCGTCGTAGGTGCGGTACATCGCCGTCACCTTGGGCGAGTACCCGCGGCGGCTCGTCCCAGAGATGTGCTCGACATGGTCGGCGCCGTTCGCGACGGAGGGGTAGATCTCGTGGCTCGAGACGGGGATGCCCTTCGAATGCGCGAAATCGATAATTCGACGCTGGATTAGATCAGGAAGCCTAACATACGTTTTTATAAGGGAATACCCGAGTTCATCTGCGCGCTCCAGCTCGAGCTCTATCTGGGCGCTCCGGTCGAGCGAGGTCGCGTAGGAGTAGTAGATCCGCGTGCCATCCATCAGCCGGCCGGTTGCGAACTCGCGGGGTCCGACACGGCGTCCGGACTCGACCGCTTCCCGCCGCTCGCGGATGTCATACGCGTCGGACGACGGGTCGCGGATCGTCGTGACGCCGTAGGCCAGGAACGCGCGGCCGAGCGCCTCGCCGAGCCCGAACCCGGCATGCGCGTGCATGTCCACAAGCCCCGGCAGGACCGTCTGCTGGCCCGCGTCGACGACCCGTCCGCCGTGATTCGCGTCGTCGTGCGGAACGACAGAAGCGATCCGGTTCCCCTCGACGAGCAGGTCCATGTGCTCGTCGACGTCGTCGGACGTGCCGTCCCACACGCGGGCCGCGTGCACCGTGTAGGATCCGTCGCGCGGGTACCGCCGCCAGGTCAGATCGACCGGGATCACGTCGATCGATCCGTCGTCGAGGGAGACCCGGCGCAGGCCGTCTACGGTCTGGTAGACGATCGTCCGGGAGTCGGCGGTCCAGGAAATCGCATCGGCGTGGTGGTTCGTTAGACGATCGGGCGGCCCGATCGGATCGCCGTCCGCGTCTACGTCGACCACCCAGAGCAGACCGTCACTCACATACGCCATCTTCTGTCCATCCGGCGACCACACCGGGCCGTCGAGCGTTCGTGCGCCCATCCCCCGGTGCTTCGCGGCGGTCACGCGGCGGGGCTCCCCGCCGTCGACGGGCTGGAGGAGAATCTCGTTCTGGCCCTCACGGAAGCGGGTCGAGTACGCGGTGAGGACGGACACGGCGAGGGTCGATCCGTCCGGCGACCACGACACGCGGCCGGGCGCGAACAGGTCGTTTCGAAGCCGGCGGGTCTGACCACTCGCGACCTCGGCCACGTGCAGCTCCATGCCGAGACCGAGAACCGTCATGAACGCGATGCTGCGGTCGTCCGGCGACCACACTGGGGCGGTCTCCGCCCCGGGCGTCGTCGTCAACCGGCGCTCGGCGCCCGTCTCCATGTCACGGATCCAGATGTCGATCGATCCGGCCCTGTCGGAGGCGTAGGCGATCTGGCTCCCGTCCGATGACCACACCGGCTCCACATCGAAGAACGGATCATCGGTGAGTTGTCGCGGCGTCGGATCGCCGATGTCGAGGAGCCACAGGTCGCCGAGCGCGGTGAAGACCACCTGCTCGCCATCGGGAGACACCTGCGGCCCGACGAGCCCGTACACCTTCTCGGGCCCGCTCGGGTCGAAGTCGCGCACTACCCGCTCGTAGCCCGGCCGGGTGAACTCGAAGGTGGCGGTGAACGCGATCCCGGGCCCGTGCGATCCGTCGACCGACGCCGTCGTGATCACGCCGTCTGAGGTGTAGAAGAAGTCCTCCGGGCCTGTCCACTGGGGCCGGAACGGGAACACGTCCGCGTTCTCCCCGGAGATGCGGCGCGCCGCGTCGGGGGCGCCCGGCTCGGCCACGAACAGCCCGGTTTGTCCTCGCCCGACCCCGGGGAAGGCGACCCAACGGCCGTCGGGGCTGAACGACGGCGACGTGGCCCCGGGCGCGGTTGCGAGGAACTCTCCGCCGCCGGCCATCGGGCGCGCCTCCACGATGTAGATCCCGGCGCGGCCCCCGCCCGAGGCCGCGTACGCCAGCGCCTGGCTGTCAGGCGACCAGTCGGGCGTGTAGTCGTTTCGCGGGTCGTCGGTCACCTGCGACAGCTCACCCGAGGAGATGTCGAGCAGCCACACGTCGTAGTTGCCTGTGCGATCGGAGGAGAACGCCATTCTCGTCCCGTCCGGCGAGTACGTGGGCTCGCGGTCGTCGTAGGGCCCGAACGTGTGCTGACGCGGGTCTGATCCATCGGGTCGAATCGACCACACGTGCCAGTTCCCATCGCGGTACGACTGGAAGGCGATCCGCTCGCCGTCCGGCGACCAATCCGGCTGGCGCGCGTCGTAGAACCGGTCGGTGATCGCCCGCGCCTCCGTCCCCTCGGGCCCCCGGATCCACAGCGTCCCCTGGAGGTCGAGGACAATCCGTCGTCCATCCGGCGACGCGGCGGCCGCCATGTTCGTCCCCTCGGAGACGGTGATCCGCACGTCGACGTCGGGCGTCGATTGGGCGGTCAGCGAGGTCGCCAGGAAGAGGGCACCGATTGCGAGCGTGAAGAAGTGGCGCATGTCTGTCTCGATCCGAAGAGGGCAAAGGCTCGACAGGGAGCCCGAACCGGCAGGGTTCGTCGGTCAGCGGCACGCTTCGACGGTGCGCCAGATGGTCTCGCCCCGCAAGGATGCGATCGCCTCAGCCCGAAAGGCCCACATCGACTCCCCCCGCAAGGAGATGACGAGATTCCGAGGACTCTCGCGTGAACAAGACAGGAGCCGCAAACACGCAGGGTCGATCTGCGGCCGCGAGGAGTCCCCTGACAGCGCCTGCAGGGCTCCTGGCGCGCCTGGGGAGACCGATGGAGGTCCAGATGCACGGTACCTGGATGCACGCACGTTACTCCGCGATCTCGGACCGGTTGGGGTATGCCACTCTCCTGGCATTCTCGTTGACCGCCGTCCTGGGTTCGGGGACGCTGCGCGCCCAACAGGGAGCCATCACCGGCACCATCACCGACGCCGAGACGCTCGCCCCGCAGCCCGGAGTTCAGGTTTTCATCGCCGAAACGGTGATCGGAACCGTCACGAACCAGCAGGGCTCGTATCGGCTCGAGGGCGTCCCCGCCGGCGCCGCGACGATCACCGTTCGCCTGATCGGCTACCACGACGCGTCGCAGATCGTCACTGTCACGGCCGGACAGGTCGCTACGGCGGACTTCCAACTGGAGCAAACGGCGCTTCGGCTGCAGGACATCGTCGTGACGGGAGTGGTTGGGGCGACCCCTCGAGTGATGCTCCCGTTCACCGTGGAACGCATTGACGCGGAAGAGATGCCGGTTCCGGCGTCGAACGCTCTCGATATGCTGGCCGCACGCGCGGCGGGTGTTCAGGTGAGCGGAGTAAGCGGACAGCCGGGGCAGACCGGTGACGTCATACTTCGCGGTCCCACGTCGATCGACAACGAGGGGCGGAACCAGAGCCCGCTGATCGTGATCGACGGGGTGATCCAGTCGAAGAACGCGACGCTCGGTGACGTGAGCGCGCTCGATATCGCGAGCGTCGAGATCGTCAAGGGCGCGGCCGCCGCCTCGCTCTATGGCTCACGCGCTCAGGCGGGTGTCATCCAGATCACGACGAAGCGCGGCATTGGCCTCCAGAACTCAACGACCGATTTCATACTGCGAGGTGAGTACGGCACCGCGCAGTTGATCGGCGACTCTCCCTTCCCGAGAAATCATCCGTGGTTGATGAACGAGGACGGGACAAAGTTCATCGACAGCTTCGGAAACGAGGTCGACTATTTAGAGTTCAGCGGCATGCTTCCGGATGGCACCCCGACGGGATCGCCGGTGCTCGCCGACGAGGGTGGGGATCCCGCCACCTCCGCCACGTCCTTCCAACAATTCGAGTACCCCAACGCGCCGCTGGATCAGCTCAAGGCATTTTACGACCCGGGGGAAACGTGGACCGGTTACGGCGCCCTCGCGGGGCGCGACCGGAACTTCGGATATCGCGTCTCGGGGGATTACTACAGCGAAACCGGCATCGTCGACTGCGGGGAGGCGTGTCGAAATCCTGTGGCTCTCGAGAACTTCGGCGATGACTATTCGGTGCGAGACGACGGGTATCGGCGAACCAACGCGCGGATCAACATCGACGCGCGCCCCGGAAATCTGGAAGTAGCGGCGAGCGGGTTCTACTCCCGCTCAACCCAGGATGATGTAGCCAGGTGGGTCGACGCGTTTCACCAAATCCTCGCGTTCAGTCCGTTCGTCGATCTCACGCGCTTTGACGACGACGGCATTCCCCTACTACGGGCTGATCCGCTATCCCTCCAGGGGAACCCACTCCACTCGATGGCGACGACGCAGGCCGTGAACGAGCGCGCTCGAACGATGGGGGGTGTCGATCTCCGGTACCCGATCACGGAGTGGCTGAGCGTCGAGGCGAACGCGAGCTATGACCGGACCGCGTTTCTGACCGAGCGCGTCGTAGACAAGAGGAACCAGGACCACGAAGACGGCTCTCTCGAGCAAGATCAATTCGACGAGGAAGCCGTTAACGCCAGCTTTACCGCCGCGTTCGCCGAGTCGTTCCTCGACGGCAGATTGGTGACGCGTGCGCGCGCGAGGGTGCTTCGCGAGACGCAGAGATACGACCAGAATAGCGCGCGCGGTAGCCGCTTCAGCGTCGATGACGTGCCGAACTTCGGCGCGATCACGGGCCCGATAGCCCTCGGCAACGAGAATCGCCAGATCCGCTCGCGGGGATACTTCGCGATCGTGGGCGTGGAGTACGAGGGACGCTACATCCTCGACGGACTGATCAGGCGCGATGGCAGCTCCCTGTTCGGCCCCGACGAACGCTGGCAGACGTATTACCGTGGCAGCGCCGCGTGGCGACTGACGCGGGAACCTTGGTGGGGAGTCGATTGGGTCGACGAGCTCAAGCTGCGAGCCTCGATCGGATCGGCGGGAGGCCGGCCCAACTTCTTCGCGCGTTACGAGACGTATGCCGTCGAGGCCGGAGGCATCTTCCCTCGCATCCTCGGGAATACGGCACTCAGACCCGAACATTCCCTGGAGCGCGAGATCGGGGCGAATGTGGTTCTGTTCAACACGCTCGCCGTTGATCTCACCTACGCGTGGGCCACAACGGACGATCAGATCTTGCGGGCGCCGCAGCCCGGATACGTCGGTTTTCAGGAGCGATGGGTGAACGCGGGCCAGATCGACTCGCGCACCTGGGAAGCGTCGATTCGGTGGGCTCCCGTCGATGGTCCGGACACGGGGCTCTCCTTCCGGATGAATCTCGACCAGACCTACGCACAGGTCACCCGTCTCGATATCCCCAGCTACTTCCAGGGCGGTTTTTTTCGCGCCGCCGGCGAGCCGTTTGGCGCACTCTGGGGAAATAAAATGGCGACCAACTGCGCCGAAGTCGCGGCGGGCGGGGGGCGCCTTTCGACCGCAGGGTTCGATTGTTCGCAGTTCGCCGTGAACGACGATGACTACATGGTCTGGGTAGGTGACGGCAACGATGTAACGGACGGCATCGCCAGGGGGCTCTGGGGGACGACCGGGGAAGTCGACGGCGAAGCGTTCAAATGGGGGATGCCGATCGAGACCATGGCACAGAATCGTTCTTGTCTCAGGAAAAACCCCGAGGACGCCGGAGTGGGTCAGGCGTGCCCGCTCCAGCAACGTATCCCGGTCGGTGACACAAACACGGATCTGAACGGCGCCTTCGCCACCAACTTCAGGCACAAGGGGCTCTCGCTGAACTTCCTGTTCCAGGCGGCCCTGGGGTTCGACTTGATGAATTACGTCCGTCAGGGCGGTCGAGACGCGAACTTGGATCAGGCGGGAAAACCGGACGGTCTCAAGAAACCTGTCGAGTACTATCGGATCGAGAAGGCCGAGTTCCTCCACCAGCGGCAATTCCTCGAGCCCGGCGGGTGGGTGAAGCTCCGCGAGCTCTCGATCGGGTACACGCTTCCGAGCGCGGTGACCGGAAAGCTGTTTGGCGGTGGCATCAACCGAGTCACCCTTTCCGCCATCGGTCGTAATCTGCTCACATTCACCGGGTACAGCGGCTTTGACCCCGAGGTCGGCAACACTGGCGGCCTGGCGGGGTCGGCGACGATCGACCGGGTGGACCTGCAGGCGTACCCGAATTCGCGGAGCTTCTCACTGGCGCTGGAATTCGTCTTCTAGCCAACGAAGGAATCGCTCATGACGACCGTTGATGCCCGCGGGGGCTCTGGAACTCGTGGTTCTGATCCGTGCGGGGGCATAGGGTGGCACTGAGGTTACGAGCCGGGTCTGTCGTCGAGGGTGAACTTGACCAAACTTCTCAATGTCCGCCGCCGCGCCCTTCCGGAGCGTCCCGACGCGCGGCTGGTACTACTTGCACCGCCGGGACCACCAGGTAGCCGACACCACGGACGTCGGTGACAAGAACCCGCGTCCGTTTGCGTGATAAGGGCAAAGGTAGACCGCTGACCGCTGGCTCCGGCCGGCAGCGCGGCGACGTGTGTCCCCGATCAGGTACGTTCCATGGCGAACATCGATCGTGCAGCTCTCGAGTCCTCTCTTTCCGGCTGTTACCGAATCGAGCGTGAGCTCGGCGAAGGCGGCATGGCGACGGTGTACCTCGCGTGGGATGAGGAGGAAGGTCGCCAGGTCGCGCTGAAGGTGCTCTTGCCCGAGCTGGCGTCCTCGGTGGGCGCCGAGCGGTTCCTGCGCGAGATCCAGATCGGGGCGAAGCTGAGCCACCCGCACGTGCTCCCGCTCTACGGGTCCGGCCAGGCGGAGGGATTCCTCTACTACACGATGCCCTACGTGGAAGGGGAGACCCTGCGTGAACGCCTCGACCGCGAGGGCCAGCTCCCGATCGAGGAGTCGCTCGAGATCGCGCGTCAGGTGTCCGGTGCGCTGAACTACGCGCACGAACACGGAGTGGTCCACCGGGACATCAAGCCCGAGAACATCATGCT
>JBGMQU010000152.1:0-7594 GCA_048060725.1 Gemmatimonadota bacterium
GCCGACTTCGACGCAGACGGTCGCTGGGATCTCGCGGTCGGCCAGAACGGCGGCTTGACCGCCGTGTTCAGGGGCGTGGGTGGGGAGCCCGGGCTTCGCGTGCGCGTACGAGGCGAAGGGCCCGGGAACCCGGACGCGATCGGAGCCGCCGTGCGGGTGACCTACGCCGACGGAGAGGGGCCGTTGCGGGAGTTGCAGTCGGGGTCGGGATACCGGTCGCAGAACGGCGTCACGCAGGTATTTGGTGCCAGGGCTCGCGTCACGGGCGTCCGCGTCCGGTGGCCGGACGGGTCGGTTACGACGCATCCCGTGAGCCCCGAAGCCCTCGAGATCACGATCCAGCAGGGAGTGCCGCGGTGAAGTCAGGCTCGATGGTTCTGCTCGCGGTCGCACTGCTCGGGTGCGAGGGCTCGGGTGCGCCGGATCGGCAGCCGGCTTCCAGCGTGCGGATGGCCGAACGACTCGCCCAGCTCGCCGATTCGGCCAATCCCATGGAGGATGAGCAGCTCAACATCCAGCGGCTTCAGCAGTTTTTGGAATCGGAGCCCCCGCCCGATCCGGCCGCCATGATCCTCCGACAGGGGCTGATCGCTCAGGAGATGCTCCACGCGGGCAACACCGCTCCCGCGACGGAGCAGCTGATGATGATCCGCCAGCTCCTCATGGAGGCCGGGCAGGAGCCTCTGCCGGGCTTCCTGCGGACCCTCGATGAACTGATCGAGGTCGGTCTGTTGAGGCGTGGGCTCGAACAGGCGTGCCCCGATCAGGCGACGGGGCGGGTCTTCCCCTGTTGGATCGAGGTGCCGCCGCGGCCGTCAGACGTCTCGAACGACTCGGCCGATGCGACGCTCGGCCGCGCCGCGCTCTGGCAACTCGCCCTGATGGATGATCGGGCCGACGATCTGAGGGCTCGGTGGCAACTCAACCTCGCCTTCATGGCCGCGGGTACCTGGCCCGACAGTGTTCCGGAAGACTGGCTCATTCCGCCGGAAGCGTTCGCGGACGGCGACACTATACCGCGGTTCGAGGAGGTCGCCCGGCGCGTGGGGCTCGACGTGGTTTCGGTGTCCGGAGGCGGCATCGTGGACGACTTCACGGGCGATCATCTCCCGGACGTAATGGTGTCGTCACGCGGCCTTCGAGATCCCCTGCGGTACTTCGAAAGCGACGGAGCGGGTTCGTTCGTCGAACGCACGGCCGAGGCGGGGCTCGAGGGGTTGGTCGGTGGGCTCAATCTCGTACACGCCGACTACGACAACGACGGAGACGCCGACGTTCTGGTATTGCGAGGGGGCTGGCTCGTCACCGGGTACCCCAATTCACTGCTCCGGAACGACGGCGACGGGACGTTTACCGATGTCACCGAAGCGGCGGGGCTGTACAGCGAACATCCGACCCAGACGGCTGCGTGGGCGGACTACGACGGGGACGGGTGGCTCGATCTGTTCATCGGGAACGAATCGCGCGACGGGACGACCCATCGATCGGAACTCTTCAGAAACCAGGGCGACGGCACCTTTCTCGAGATGGCGGCCGCCGTCGGTCTCGACGTCGGAGCCTTCGTGAAGGGCGTGACCTGGGGCGACTACGACGACGACGGCCGACCCGACCTGTACGTGTCGATCCTCCAGGGTCCCAACCGACTGTTCCGCAACGAGGGGCCGGCGACTGCGGGTGGGTGGAGATTCGAGGATGTTACCGCGCGGGCGGGCGTCGCCGAGCCGTACATGAGCTTTCCGACGTGGTTCTGGGACTTCGACAACGATGGGCACCTCGATCTATTCGCGGCGGGCTACGCGGCCCAGGTCGCGGACATCGCCGCCGAGTACCTCGGCCGGCCGCACGAGGCCGAGTTGCCTCGCGTCTACCGCAACAACGGAGACGGGACGTTCGCCGACGTCACCGCGGCCGTCGGCATGAACCGGATCTCCTACGCCATGGGCTCGAACTTCGGCGATCTCGACAACGACGGTCTGCTCGATGTGTTCCTCGGGACTGGCGATCCCGATTATCGACAACTGATGCCGAATCGCGTGTTCAGAAACCTCGGCAACCGGTTCGCGGAGGTCACGACGACCGGTGGGTTCGGCCTGATCGACAAAGGGCATGGCGTCTCGTTCGTCGACGTGGATAATGACGGCGATCAGGACATCCACATGGTTCTCGGCGGTGCACACCAGGGCGACCTGTCCCGCAACGTCCTCTACGAGAACCCGGGGTTCGGGAACGATTGGATCACGCTGGAACTCGTGGGGGAGACCGCGAATCGGAGCGGGATGGGGGCCCGGATCACGATCGAGCTGGAGGGCCCCGACGGGGTGCGGCGGATCCATCGCGCCGCGTCTACCGGGGGCAGCTTCGGCGCGAACACCCTTCGCCAGGAGATCGGGCTCGGGGCGAATGCCCGGATCGGTTCCATCGAGATCAGATGGCCGGGTTCGGGCACCGTGGACACGCTGAGATCAGTCGCCCCGAACGCGGCCTATCGCGTGATGGAGGGTTCTGGCCGAGCCGATCCCCTGACGCGTCCGATCATCGATCTCGGGGGGTAGCGACGCTCGCCGCGGCCACGCCTTCTCAGTAGCCTCCCGGAGTCAAGTCAGCAGCCTCCCGGAGTCAGGGGGTGTCGCTCTCCGCGCTGCGCGTTCCTCCCCTGAGCACCAACAGCGTATCCATCGCCGAACGGAACGTAGCGAAATCCGCGGCGCCTCTGATCGCCACGCTGTCGGCCAGAATGAAATAGGGCGTGCTGGAGATCCCCGAGCGCATGACGCTGGTGTAGTCGCGCAGCATGAGCGGCGCGAGCAGACTGTTCCGCATGCAGGCTCCGAACGACTCCCCGTCGATGTTGATTTCCTCCGCGTATGCGATGAAATCGACGGAAGGGTCGGGCGAGGCGCCCCATTCCTCCTGCTTCTCGAACAACACGTCGTGCATGGGCCAGAACTTGCCGACCGCCCCGGCGCAAAACGATGCCGAGATCGATGACCAGGCGCGCCCGTGGCCGGGATTCGCGTACCCGATCCACACGTATCGCGCCTTGCCCGTCTCGATGTAGGCGCTGTCGACCTGCCCGTACGTCTCATTGTAGAACTGGCGGCAGAAGGGACACTGAAAATCTGAGATCTCCACGATCTGGATGATCGCGTCCTCGCTCCCCCTCATTCGCGCGCGATCAGCGCGTTCGGCGGCAACCTGCATGTCCGAGGGAACGATCGACCGCTCCTGGGCGCTTTCGGCCTCCGCGGTACATCCTGCCGTCACCGCCGCCACCATCACCGCCAGCGCAAGTCCGCGCAGTCGTTCGGTCCGTCTTTGCCTCAACCTGTCCTCCCGTGGTCCTCGAGTTCGGCGTCCACGGCCTCCTCGAGGCGACGTAGCGCAGTCTCGACGTCCGCCGCGCGCGTGTGAACACTCCCTATCGATACGCGCAGAGTATAACTCCCGCCGACTTCGGTGTGCGAGATGAATGCATCTCCCGCGCGGTTTACCCGCTCGAGCACCGACCGGTTCAACACATCCGACGCGTGGCCTTCGCCTCCGCCGATCGCCCGGAAACACACCGTGCTGAAGCCGACCGGTGCCACTAGCTCGAAGTGCGGGCCGCTTTCCAGGGCCTCGGCGAACTCGCGGGCCCACGCGATGTGCGTTCGCAACGTGTCCGCCAGCCCCCGGGTTCCGACACAGCGGAACAGGAGCCACAGCTTCAACGCACGGAATCGGCGTCCGAGCGGCAGAGCGAAGTCCATCAGATTCGTGACGTCGTCATGCTCCGAGGCCAGATAGGCCGGCGTCAGCGACAGAGCCTCACGGAACGGTGCCCCATCGCGGAAGAACAGCACCGAACAGTCGAGCGACGTGCCGAGCCACTTGTGCGGGTTTATGATGATCGAATCGGCGCGCTCCCACCCTTCGAAGGCGCCACGAGTTTCCGGGAGAAGCGCGGCTGAGCCGGCGTAGGCAGCGTCGACGTGCAGCCATGCGCCGCACCGTGCCGCGATCGGGGCGATCTCGGATACCGGGTCCATACTCGCGGTAGAGGTCGTTCCCAGCGTCGCCACGATCACCATCGGGCGGCTGCCGGCTGTCACATCCTGTCCGATCGCCGTCTCCAGGGCGCCGGGGTCCATTCGGAACTCGCTATCCGAGGGAATCCGCCGCACGCTTGCACGGCCCAGCCCGGCGGCAATGACAGACTTCTCGATCGACGGGTGCGCCTGGTCGGACACGTAGCTGATCAATGCAGGCCTCCCCACCGGGTCGACGCCGGATTCGCGCACCGCGCCATCGGCTCGTTCGCGCGCGGCGAGGATCGACGTGAAGCTGGAGGTAGACGCCGTGTCGAGGATCATCCCGCGGAACTCCTCGGGGAGGCCCACGGCCTGCCGAAGCCAATCCACGACGACGGCCTCGAGTTCTGTCGCCGCCGGGGACGTGCGCCAGAGCATCGCGTTGACACCGACTGCGGCGATCAGCAGTTCCGCCACCACGCTTGGTCCTCGAGCGGCGCTCGAGAAGTAGGCGAAGAACCCGGGGTGGTTCCAATGCGTCAGTCCCGGAACGATGATGTCGTCCATGTCCGCCAGGACCCGATCGAGCGACTCGGCGTCTCGGGGTGGACACGGAGCGAGCCGCGCCTGAGTCTCTCCCGGTGCGACCTGCGGAAAGACGGGGAACTCCGCCACCCGCTCCCGGTATCGAACCGCCCATTCCGACGTGGCGGTGAGCGCGGCGGCCAACTCGTCGGCAGTCCAGTCTGCGGCTCCGTCGGGAATCGGGGAGGTCACCCTCTGAACATCCGACATCTGTCACCTGTGCTGCGGGAGAGGTGTGCGATCGTGAATGATCGATAACGGCAACGCCGATGGCCACGAAGTTCTATGGGTCCTGCTCGATGACTGCCAGAGAGCGATTTCGGAGGAGATCGATGCGGTCCGGGAGGAACTCGCTCGGCGGGGCCTGCAGGACCCCATTTCGGCGGTCGCCGGAAGCTCGCGAGGGGAGGCCGGGATCGGGTTTCGGTACGGGTTTCAGATCCCTCCAGGCCGATACGACATCCGCGCGGACGACCGCGTTCGCATCCGCGGTTCGGGCCGCGAGACGCTCGGAGTCGTGCTGGAGTATGATCGACGTCTCGGTCTCGTACAGGCGCTCGTACTCGAATGGTTGGGGGAGCGTGTGGCGGGGCCCGAACTCGAGTTCGATCCCACATGGCTGCTGCGCGAACTCGCCGCCCGACTCGACGAGATCGCCGAGGATCCCGGTGCGTTTCACCCCGCCACCGTGCTCGGGATCTTCGGACGAACGGCCCCGCGTCTCGACCGGGCCACGGCGCAACTTCCGACCTCGGATGATCTGAACGTACCCCAGAGGGACGCGCTGGAGAGGCTGCTCGGCAGCGCGACCCAACTCGTGTGGGGGCCTCCGGGGACGGGAAAATCGCGGCTGGTGGCGAGAGCGGCCCTCGAACTCGGTCAACAGGGCAGGGTGCTGGTGACGGCGACGACGAACGGCGCGGTAGACGAGATCGCCTCGCGTCTCGTCCGGCTGGCCGATCCCGAGGCGATCATGGCGAACCGTCTCGTTCGCGTCGGGTCGGAACTGGGCGGATCGGCGACACCGGAGATCGCGCTGGAAGCGGCGCTCGAACGGCGCGTACGAGCGGGGGCGGGCGGCATCGCCCGTACGCTGGAGAGCCTCGAGGCGAAGTACAGAATCTCCTTCGGCTCGACAGGCAACGCTCCTCCTCCGCACGCGCGAGCCGCGCGGCTTCTCGCCCTGGCGCGCACGCGGGGCGATACGGAGGCGTCGCGGACGCTCGGCCGCATGAAGTTGGAACTGTCGCGGCAATCCGTTGCGGTGCTCCGGGATGCGGACGTCGTCCTGACGACGTTCGCGAGGCTCGCGGTTCGGGAGGAACTGCGTGATCTGCGGTTCGATTCGCTCATCATCGACGAGGCCAGTACGGCGCTGCTGCCCTACGTAGCGCTTGCCGCGGCGTATACTCGGTCGAAAGCCATCGCCGTGGGCGATTTCCAGCAGCTCCCTCCTATCGTCAGCAGCCGGGGGCCGGCGGCTGCTCGCTGGTTGAAGCGCGATCTCTTCCACGAGACGGAGGTCGTTCGCGACGTCGGCGGGAGATACGAACTTCCGTCGCCGCGCGATCAGCTGTGCTCGATGCTCGACGTGCAGTATCGAATGGATCCCTCCATTCGGGCGCTCGTCAGCGAGTTTTTCTACGACGGTCGTCTGCGCGACGCGCCCGAGATCGAGAGCCGGGTGCCAGCCCGCTCTCCACTGCTACTGATCGACACGAGCGGTCTCGACCCCACGGTGGAGCGGGTGGATGGCTCGAAACGAAACCGGGTACATGCGGATGTGATCGTCGGCTACCTCGGCCAGGCGGCCGTGTCCGGTCTGTCCGACGTCGCCGTCGTGACGCCGTATCGCGCCCAAACCCGCCACCTGCATGAGGTGGTCCGCACACGACTCGGCCGATCCGCCCCGCGCGGACTCCAGATGAGCACCGTCCACCGATTCCAGGGGCGTGAGAAGCACCTCGTGGTGATCGACACGGTCGATGCTCCGCCGGGACGAAGCTGGTTTCTCGACGAGCGCAGAAACGGCGACTTCCCGCGCCTGCTGAACGTCGCGCTGTCCCGGGCTCAGTCGATGCTGGTGCTCGTCGCGTCCGTTGAAGGGCTACAGCAGACGCTTCCGGACGATGCTCTTCTCAATCGAATCCTGGCCCACATCGCGGAAGTTGGCGACGTCGTTTCGGCCGCCACTCTGTCCATGCCACGCTACGAACAAACGGAAAGCGATGAATTGAGGTCCCGATGATCGCGACAATCAAGGGACGGCACATCTAGTTTTGCAAAAAACTGGCGTCCGATCGCTCTTTCGCTTGACGCCAAAAAGATTTTTTTCTACTATCTCTGCGTGCAAAGGAGGAAGCACCGGCCACTCGCGAAGGCCGAGGCGGAAGACGGCGCTACAAGCCGTTCGACGGGAAGCGACCAGGGCCTGAGCGCAAGCTCAGGTAAGGCGGAAGCGACGCACCGGCAACGGAGCCGAGCGACTACCAAAAACGGAAGCTTCCAACAGCTGGTCGAACACACGGTACCAGGCTTGTGGAGATCCTGAAAGGCCGCGCAGTCTGGCAGGATCGTGCTACAGAGGTCGTAAAAACACCTCCTTACTCAGCCCCTGAGGCCCGCAAGGGTGTCGGGGGCTGAGTGCATCCTGGTGCCAGCCGAACGACCATCCCGGTGTTCCGCCATGTGTGCGCGGCCGAGACGGCGGGTCCCGGCGACTCTATCACCCGGATCGACCGCGGCGACCCCTCTCCTGTTGCGCCGTTCGATCGGCATTCGTCCTCCGGTAGTTTTTAGAAAAAAAGTGTGGAAAGGATTGTGGACAAGATGTCGAAAAACATAAATTGTTGTCCATGGCGAAGGTTCGGATCGCCAGCGCGACTCGGGCTCGGCATCTTTCCACTGCGTGTGGATTATTCCCGCGCCGGGCGGGCTCGGCGCGGGGTATCGAGGAAGAGGATGGAGGCGGACTCCGACGATGCGAGTCGTGATCCAGA
>JBGMQU010000153.1:0-7585 GCA_048060725.1 Gemmatimonadota bacterium
ACGGTGGCATCATGAACACGATGGTGCCGGAACCTCACATCCCGAGCCATCAGGGGCCGGACGCGCAAACGGTGGTGCCCGAGCTGGATGTGATCACGATCGCGGCGAAGGCGTCGCACACGCAGATGCACAATCACTACTGGATCGTCACCCTCGAACGGCCGGCCGGCCGAGAGGAAGTGCTGGAAGCCTTCCGGGCCGTGCCCCGGATCGCCTTCGTCCGGATGAGCGATGGGATCGTGGCGTTGAACAGCACCATCGAGCTGATGAAGGATCTCGGCCGTCCCCGGGGCGACATGTGGGAAGTCGCCCTCTGGGAGGACGTTCTGACGGTGAACGGTATGGAACTCTACTACACCTATCAGGTGAACAACGAGTCGATCGTGATCCCCGAGAACATAGACGCCGTCCGCGCGCTCGCCGGGACCGTGCAGGAGGGCGAAGAATCGATTCGCATGACCGACGAATCGCTTGGTGTGCGGCAGGATTTCCTGACCGCATGACCACCGTCAGGAAAGAGGGCCGCGGCGCCTGGACCACGGCCTCGCTACGCACGGATCCGCGGAAGCGTTGTCCGTGTCAGACGGTTGCCAGAATCAACAGTCCGCCGATCACCACTCCGCCGCCGAGCAGCAGCCGCATTCGCGGGCCGTGGTGCAGGTTCCAGCTTGTCAGACGTCTCAGAGCCGGACGAGCGGCCGCGACGGCGAGAATCGCGAACAGCGGGAGCACGAAGATCACGTTGTAGAGAAGCAAATAACCGAATCCGACCGCCCGGCTCGGCTGCAGCGCGAGAAGGCTGAGCACGCCGAGGTACACCGCGCCGCTGCAAGGGACCGTGCAGATTCCGATCAGGAATCCACCGCCGAGAAGTGCTGGCGCCGTGCCTTTTCTCGCGGCCGAGCGGGCAACCTCGCCGACTCGCGCCGGCGCGCGGAGCTGCCAACGCGAGTCGGGCAGAAAATAATCCTTCATCATCCACAACCCGAACAGGACCGCCAGAAGCGCTGCGACGCGGGCGGGCCAGTGACGACCGGTGAACAGGTCGATCGTTCCGATCGCGCCAACGCCGAGGGCCAGGTAGGTGAGGAAGATCGCGACCACGAACAACCCGCCCCGCTTGATGATCCGGGCTCGAACCTCGCCGACGGTGATGGAGCCCGACTGAAGCGTGGCGATCACCGCGGTCACCACCAGCAGCAGAATGGTGAACGCGCAGGGGTTGATTCCGTCCACGGCGGCGGCCACCACCACGGTCCCGAGCGTGATCTGCGGAAGGTATTGGAGTCCCGTCCCCGAAGGCGCGTTCGGGTGCACCCAGCCGGCCAGTGCGAGCGCGCCCAGAGCGACGATACCGAGGGCCGCGAGTACGAGTGTGGAGCGTGAGCCCGACCGGGACACGTCAGGACATCACGATCAGAGTACCGTTCATGTTCGGATTGGCGCGACCGCCGCAGCACACATCGCAGTAAAACTCGTACTGACCCGGTTCTTCAGGAGTGAACGTGGCGGTGGCCGAACCCAGCGGCGGCGCGATGATGCTCACATCCAATCCGTCGATCGCAAACTGATGCTTGCCGCCGCCGTCGTTGTGAAACCGGTTGTCCAGGCTCGTGAGCCGGATCGTGACCGGTTCGCCCGCTCGAACCCTGATCAGCTTCTTGTCGAAGCCGCTCATGCTCGCGGCGACATCGATGATCTCGGCGGTGGGCGGTGGCCCGCCGCGGCCGAACATGGCAGGCTTTATCAGGTAGCCGGCCAGCGCGAGGACCGCGATCGCGATAATCCAGAAGGTCGCCCCTCTCGTGTTTCGTAGCCTCCGGACGCGATTGGAAGCGGTCCGCTTGTTTCCGGACGACGACCGCCCACGTGGCCGAGCGTCCGGAGCTGACCTGCTGCGCTTGCGTTGACTCTTGGCTCGTTTGCCGCTCATTGACTTCCTCCATGTTACGGCCCTGCTGCAGCCGTACAGCCGATGACCTCTTCTCCGCGCTCGATTCTAGCCCGTTTCACGTGAACGGCGGATGAGGCGCAGGTGAGGATTTCCTCACCGATCGGGGACCATCGAACTCCTCTCAGGCCTCGAGACACCGCCTTCGTGTGTGCCGCGACTGGCGTTGCTGCCCTCCGGGAGTCTTCAGCCTCCGGGCTCTGCACCGGAAGCCGCAAATCTGAAAGCACCGTTCATTGTGACTTCATCATTTTTTCATGATCGGGCGCGTAAATTCAATCCACGAAGAAGAATGTCGGCGTTCCACCGAAGCTATGTGCCGCTTCGGATCGCCGGGATTCGTGGACTCTGAACTGGAGACACTCGTGAATATATTGGCCCATACGTTCAGCGGAATGTTCGCTGCCAGCACCGCCGTGTTCGCTCTGGCCGTGCCCGCGTTCGCCGCCCCCCAACCGGCTCCGGTCGTCGCCGACACCACCTATGCGAGCCAGAGCAGCGCGGGTGAGGTCACCCTGGACGTAGAGCCGCAGTGGGCGGAAGGCAAGCTGGTGCTTGATCTTAGCGCGAACACGCATTCCGTGGATCTCAGCGGGCTGGACCTCACGGCGTTGATCCGCCTCGAGGTCGGCGAGGCCACGCTCGAACCGAGCGAGGCCGGGTCGCTGGATGGCCACCACGCCAAGGCGAGCGTCACGTTCGTACTCGAGGCGGCGCCGGCTCAGTTCTCGGTCGTGATCCGAGACGTACCGGACGTCCCCGTCAGAACGCTTACTTGGCCGATCGAAGATACGTCGAAATAGGGCTGCATACTCAATACTCACGTCTGTCCCGGGAGTCGCGTATGAACCCGACCATCCGCCGAACCAGCCTTCTGCTCTCCACCCTCGTCGTCGCTGTCGCTCTCGTCGCGGCCTGCTCGCCGCCCGAGGCCGCGCGCGATTCGGACTTCCCCCTGCCGGCGGAGATCCAGGGTATGCGCCGCGTCCGGGTCGTCGAGGGGGCAGAGGCACAGGCAATGATCGGCAAGCTGCACGGGAAGGACATCGCGCCGCTTGCCAGCTACGTAGGCCATTACGGCGAGGGCCCCACTCACACGATGCTCTATACGAGCCGCTTCGAAGACGCCGCCGCCGCGAGGGAGACGCTCGAAGACATGTCGTTGGAGATCGGCGAGGGGAGTAGCGGCTTCAGCCACCACATGACGATGGATGTGGCCGGTACGCTCGTGCATCTGGTCCTGGGACAGGGCAAGATTCACTTCTTCTTCGCAGACGACGCCAATCTGAGCTGGCTGGCCATCGAGCCGTCCATGGCCGGGGGGGGCCTGGCCAAACTGCTCGGGGCCGAACCAACCGCAGTCCGGGCGATCGTGAGGGCCGGGGCCATCGACGGGTTAAGTCCCCCGGCTCAGGTCCGTCCGGACGGACCGTCCTCCCGAATGCCTGCGAGCCCGGAAGGATAGCCATGTCCAGCGCGGCATTCTTCGGATCGTTCACGCTCCTGCTCGGCGCCGCCCTGCAGGGGAAGCCCCCTCCGACGTCGGGCAATCTCATGACGATCTTCCTCGGCCTGACCGCGTCGTCGCTCGTCGTCGTCGTCGTGGTAGCCGCGATCGTGAGAGGCTTGCGCAACTTCTGGTATTCACGCTCAGGCCCGAGGTCGGGGGGCGACAGGAATCCTTCGGAGGCTTCGTACGGCGCTGGAGCTGAGCATGCGGACGGACCCGATCCTCGACGATCAGGAGAATTCCGGTGATCACCACACTGGGGGCATTCGCGATCGCCTTCGCGCTCGTCGTCAATCTATATGGAACGGTCGCCGCGTTCACGGGCGGGCAAAAGCGGAGGGCCGACCTCGTTCGCAGCGCCCGACGTAGCCTTTTCCTCGGCTTCGGTCTGCTGAGCATCGCGAGCATCGCGCTCCTGTACGCGTTCCTCTCCCGCGACTTCGGGGTCGAATACGTCACGAATTATTCCAGCAGCGATCTTCCCGTGTTCTATACGATCTCCGCGTTCTGGGGGGGGCAGAAAGGAAGCCTTCTGCTCTGGGTATGGGTGCTCGCGCTGTTCGCCGTGATCGTCGCCTGGAAGCACCGGGAGGACAACCGTGAGTTGATGCCCTACATAATGGGCGTGCTCGGGGTCGTGCTCATTTTCTTCGAACTCGTGTTGATCTTCGTCACGCCTCCGTTCGAACGGCTGGCGTTCACGCCGGCCGACGGCAACGGCCTCAACCCCATGCTCCAGAACCCGGGCATGGTGTTTCACCCGACGACGTTATATCTGGGCTATATTGCCTTCACGATCCCGTTCGCGTACGCCATCGCGGCGCTGCTCACTCGACAGCTCGATGATCGGTGGATCCGTACCGCCGCCACCCGGAACTGGACGATGTTCGGCTGGTTCTTTCTGACCTGGGGGAACTTGTTCGGCGCACAGTGGGCCTACGTGGAGCTGGGCTGGGGCGGTTTCTGGATGTGGGACCCGGTCGAGAGCGCGTCGCTGATGCCGTGGCTGACCGGCACCGCGTTCCTCCATTCCGTGATGATCCAGGAAAAGAAGAGCATGCTCAAGGTGTGGAACATGTTCCTCATCATCATCACGTTCGCACTCACGCTGTTCGGGACGTTCCTGACGCGCAGCGGAATCCTGTCGTCGGTGCATACGTTCAGCCAGTCCAGCCTTGGACCGGTCTTCCTGGCCTTCATCGGGGCGGTGCTCATCTTTTCGTTCGGGTTGATGGCGAACCGTATGCATCTGCTGAAGGGCCGCAACGAGCTCGATTCCGTGGTCTCGCGCGAATCCAGCTTCTTCCTGAACAATCTTCTGTTCGTCGTCGCCACCTTTGCCGTCTTTCTGGGAACCATATTTCCCTTGATCGCGGAGGCAGTGAGGGGGGTAAAAATCACGGTGGCCGCTCCCTACTTCAATCAGGTGAACATCCCGATCTTTCTCGGGCTGCTCGCACTCTCCGGGATCTGCCCCCTGATCGCCTGGCGGCGGGCGTCCGCCCGGAATCTGAAACGCAATTTCACGCGACCGGGCCTGTTCGGCCTTCTCGTCGGAGTGACGCTGTTCGCTCTGGGGATCCGCCATGTCTATGCCTTGCTCGCGTTCTCCCTGTCCGCATTCGTGACCGCGACGATCGTGTCGGAATTCTATCGCGGCGCACGCGTGCGTCGGCGGAGATCGGGGCATGGGTGGATCCGGTCGCTGGCGGAGCTTGTGGGCCGGAATCGACGACGCTATGGCGGCTATATCGTGCACTTCGGAGTGGTCCTGTTCGCGATCGGGGTCGCGGGCAGCGCGTTCGTCACCGAGAAAGAGGCGCTCCTGGGCGAGGGCGAGAGCGTGCAGGTGGGAGACTACACGCTGACGTATAGAGGGATGTCGACCTACCCCAGCCTCAACCGACAGGTGTTCGCCGCGACGCTCGATGTCGTCAAGGGCGGCCGTTCCGTCGGTTCTGTCATACCGCAGAAGAGGTTATACCGGACGTGGGACCAGCCGACGACGGAGCCGGCGATCCGGTCTACGCTGGTGGAGGATCTCTACGTGATCCTCGTCAGCTTCGACGCGCAGACGGCCGGGTTCAAGTTCCTCATCAATCCTCTCATGGCATGGCTGTGGATCGGCGGGGTCGTCCTCACCGTGGGCACGCTCATCGCCATGTGGCCGACCGACGCGAAGCGCCCGCGCCCCGCCAGATCCAGGTCGATCCCGGCGGAGAACAGGCTCGCGCCTTCGGCCGAGCCCAGGTTGGACACCGAAGAGAAGCTGCCGATTCATGCGGGCATTACGTAGGGAGCGCGCGTTCGGCGCGCCGTTAGCCGTCCTGTTGGCGGTCGCCCTGTTCTCGGCCGGCCCCCTTGCGGCTCAGGAAAGCGTGAGCTCCATCGCCGGCGAGTTCATCTGCCTGTGCGGCTGCGGCAAGATTCTGAACGTGTGTGAGATGGACACGGCGACTCAAATGAAATCGGTCATCGCGGCCAAGCTCGATGAGGGGTGGGGCAAGAAGAGGATCGTTGCTTACATGACCGATACGTACGGCGAGAAGGTACTGGCGGCACCCACCAAGCGCGGCTTCAACCTGACGGCGTGGGTGACCCCGTTCGTGGTCCTGTTTGCCGGAATTGCGCTGATCTGGTTCGTCATCGGAGCATGGGTTCGCGTGCGGGCGACGAGCCGGGTCGAGGAACTCGGGCTCGCCACGGCCAGGGAGCTCGAATCCCGCTACGGCGCGATGCTCGATCGTGAGCTCGGCGACCTCGAGGATTGACATGGACATCCTTCTGTTCTCCGCCATTTTCGTAGTCGGGGCGGCGTTCGTCCTCTATCCGGTGCTTCCACGAAACCGCGCGGCGGTGCCCCGGGCGTTCGGAGTGGAGGGGGACGAGACCCTCGGGCTCCTCGTGGCGGAAAAGGATGTGATCTACGCCGACATCAAGGACCTCGACTTCGAGTTCGAGACCGGAAAGCTGTCCACGACCGACTATGCCGAGTTGCGAGAGGCCCTCCGCGTGCGGGCACTCCATGTCCTGGAGCGGATCGGCGAGTCGGAGACGGGTCCCGAAGGCGTGTCCCGGGCACAATTCTGCGGTTCGTGCGGGGCCGGGTTCGAGGCCGACGACCAATTCTGCCGTACTTGCGGCGAGGCGCGAACCGAGATCCTGCCTGCGGCCGTCTCACACAGAGCGTTCACCTGATCGAGGTTTTCACCATGCCGAAGCTGAAGATTCACGGCGGCGCCCTCGCCGCGCTGCTCCTGCCGGTCGGTCTGTGGGCAGGCCCTTCGACCCAGGAAACTCCACCCACGGGAAGCGTGGCGGATACGAGGATCGCGACCATGCGGGTGGAAGTCTGGCCCGAGTACGACGATCCGCGCGTTCTGGTGATGTACCGGGGCACCATGGCAGCGGACCAGACTCTCCCGACTGATTTCGCCTTCATCGTTCCGAGCGGCGCCCAGGTCCACATGGCAGGAGCCATCGACACGAACGGGGGGCACGTCCACGCTTTGTTTCAGGAAAACGACCGCGGTGATGGGACGAAGGAGATCTTCTACCGTCTCGAGCACCCCCAGTTCTACATGGAGTTCTACTACGATCCTCTCACGGGTGCCGAACAACGCGAGTTCAGCTACCCGCTCGTGTCCCCGTTCCCCATCGAGGACCTGAAGGTCAGCGTGCAACAGCCCTTGCGCGCCACGGGCTTCGGGGTCAGTCCTCCCACGTCCGACGTAGTACAGGACCAGCAGGGGTTCAGCTATTATGTCGTGTCGTCGGGGCCGGTGCCCGCGGGTGAGGAGAGCTCCGTCTCGGTCGCCTATCGGAAGACCGACCGCGAGACGTCGGTGGCCGGGAACCAGGCGGGCGGAGAGGTCCCGCAATCCCAGAGTCGCACGATGACAGGCATTCTGATAGGCGCCGTGATCATCCTTCTCGGAGTGGTGGGCTATGGGCTGTTTGCGTCGTCGCGCCGCAAGCGGGCGCGGACCGGCCCTGGCCGGAAGACTGCCGCTCGCCCGGCTTCGGCGCACACGCGGCAGGCCGGAGGCAGATCCTCCCGCTTCTGCTCACAGTGTGGCGCGGAGATCGATGAGACCGACAGGTTCTGCAACAGTTGCGGACAC
>JBGMQU010000154.1:0-3510 GCA_048060725.1 Gemmatimonadota bacterium
AAGCGGCTGACGAAGAGCCGTCTGAAGCGGCTGACGATGCGCCGTCGGGAACGGCCGACGAGGAGCCAGAGGACGCCGCGGCGGACACCTCGGAGGGGGAGGACGAGTCGGACGACGATGATTGCATCGGCCATGAAGACGACCGCACGGGGCAAACGCTGCTGTTCGTCGGACCGCCGGGTGTCGGCAAGACGTCGATCGCGAAGTCCATTGCGGATTCCCTCGGCAGAAAATACGTCCGCGTGTCGCTCGGGGGGGCCCGGGACGAGGCCGACATCCGCGGCCACCGACGCACGTACGTGGGCGCGATGGCCGGACGGATCATCGAGGGGCTCAAACGGGCCGGCACGAAGAACCCGGTGTTTCTCCTCGATGAGGTCGACAAACTCGGTGTCTCCTTCCAGGGAGACCCGTCGTCGGCGCTGATGGAGGTGCTCGACCCGGCGCAGAACGACGGCTTCGTCGATCACTACCTCGGCGTGCCGTTCGATCTCTCGCAGGTGCTGTTCATCGCGACCGCAAACGTGATGCACAACATCCCCGGTCCGCTTCGCGATCGGATGGAGGCCATCGAGTTTCGCGGGTATACGGAGGCGGAGAAGCTGGAGATCGCCCGACGGTATCTGTTGCCGAGGCAGGTCCGCCTCAACGGTCTCCGACCCGCACAGATCGAAGTCTCCGATGGCGCTCTTCGAAAGATCATCGCGGCGTACACGCGCGAGGCCGGAGTGCGAAACCTCGAGCGCGAACTCGGATCGATTTGCCGAAAGGCGGCCCGAAAGATCGCCTCCGAGGAGGCCGAGGTCGTGAAAGTCGAGGCTGATAGTCTGCGCGAGATCCTGGGGCAGCCCAAGGTTCATCCCGAGAAGAAGATGGAAAAAGACCGGGTCGGCGTCGCGACGGGGATGTTCTACACGCCGGCAGGCGGCGACATCATGCTCGTCGAGACGAGCGTGATGAAGGGGAAGGACGGGCTCGTACTGACCGGCCAACTGGGAGACGTGATGAAGGAGAGCGCGCAGGCTGCGCTGACGTACTCGCGCAGCCATGCCGACGCGCTCGGTATCCCCGAGGACCGGCTCCATGACCACCAGGTCCACGTGCACGTACCCGCCGGCGCCATCCCGAAGGAAGGGCCTTCTGCCGGAATCGCCATGGCCGTGGCTCTGGTCAGCGCGCTCGGTAACCACCCCGTGCGGCACGACACGGCGATGACCGGCGAGATCACGTTGACCGGACGGGTGCTGCCGATCGGTGGCCTCAAGGAGAAGGTGCTGGGGGCGGCACGGGCGGGCATCGAGCGGATCATCCTTCCGGCGGACAACGAGGGCGACCTCGAGGAATTGCCGGATCACATCCGCGAGGCCATGACGTTCCGGCTGGCGGACACCCTCAGGGAAGCGCTCGCGTTCGCTCTGGCCGACGTCGAACTTCGGGACGGTGAGTTGTCGTTCTCGCAGAACGGGCGAAGCTCCGACGATTCTGCCTCCACACATTCGGAGGAGGCCGCCGCGACGGACGCGGGGGGCCAGGCCGCCGATGCGGAGGCCGAAGCGCCTGCCGAGCCGGTCGGGGCTGAAGGCTAGGAGGCTGCTGAAAAACCCTGTCGGGTCACGGTTACGAAGCCAGGAGGTCGGCGGGCCAGTCGACCATCACGTCGGGGGCCTCGCCGACGAGTTCATCTTCGGAAAAGGGGCCCCACAGGGCCGCCACGGTGCACACGCCGGCAGCCCGGCCCGCCCTCAGGTCCCATACGGAATCGCCCACGAACGACGCGACGTCGGCGTCGACGCCCAGCAGCTCCAGGGCCAGCCTGACGGGCGCCGGGTCCGGCTTGTGCGGGATGGGTTCATCTGACGTGACGATCACCTCGAACCACTCCGCCGGGAGGTCGCAGGCCTCGAGACTCGCCGCCGTCCCTCGCTTCGCCTTGCTCGTGACGATGCCGAGACGGGAGCCACGTTCCAGAAGCGTTTCCAACGTTCCTCGCATGCCGTCGAACGGGCGGATCAGGTCGGCATGAACCCGGAGGTTGTGCTCGACGTATGTGGAGACGAGTTGTTGCACCTCTTCCGCACTGTCCACGAACTGCCTGAACTGCGCACGCAGCGGCGTTCCGAACGAGGCGAGCCACACTTCGTCGGGCGGTACTTCATCGAAGTGAGTTCTCATCGTGTGCCGGTACGATTCGAGAATCAGATCGGCGGAATCGACGAGTGTCCCATCGAGATCGAACAACATGACGTCGTGCTTCACCACACTTCACACACCCTGTCGGAGTTGCTGCCATGCGGCCTACGGCCGCAACATATCAGGGACAGCCGTGGGCGCGCTGTCACGGTCCCGGAAGGGTTTTGAGCGTCCCCGAAAGAAAGCGTGGTCCCGTCCGTGTCGATCCGCAGAATCGCGTTGAACACTGGAGGTGGAGACGCCCCCGGACTCAATGCCGTCATCCGGGCGGTGGTTCTGGGCGCCATACACGAGGGGTGGGAGGTCGTCGGGATCGAGAATGGCTACGGGGGGCTACTCGCGGACGAACCCGGCGATCTCATGCGGCTCGACGCCGAGGACGTGCGTGGGATCACCCACCAGGGCGGCACCATCCTGGGAACGACGAATCGGGGGAATCCGTTCGCCTGGTCGAAGCGCGCCGAAGACGGCTCGGTTACCGTGACAGACCGTTCCGACGAAGTCCTCGAGGCCTTCCAGCACCACGAGTTGGACGCGTTGATCGCCATCGGCGGCGACGGAAGCCTCCGGCTCGCCCGACAGTTCTCCGAGAGAGGACTTCCGGTCGTCGGCGTACCGAAGACGATCGACAACGACCTCGGTGTCACGAGTTTGACCTTCGGGTTCCTCACGGCCGTCGAGACCGCGACGGACGCGATCGACAAGCTCCACTCGACCGCCGAGAGCCATCAGCGCGTGATGTGCGTCGAGGTGATGGGGCGAAATACGGGGTGGATCGCGCTGTACAGCGGGCTCGCAGGAACTGCCGACGTCATACTGATTCCAGAGATCCCCTACGACATCGACCGCGTGTGCGACAAGATCCGCGCGCGGGAAGCCGCCGGCCGGGGGTTCAGCATCGTGTGCGTGGCCGAAGGGGCCGCGCCGATCGGCGGCGAGGTCGTGATGAAGACCGTCCCGCGGGGGACGGGCGAGCAGGTGCGAATCGGCGGGGTGGGCGAGCAGGTCGCCCGGGCGATCGCCGACCGGACGGGGAAGGAAACGCGCTCGCTCGTGCTCGGCCATCTGCAACGTGGCGGTCGACCCACCTCCTACGACCGATTGATGTCGCTGCGTTTCGGGGCGGCGGCCGTACGGTGCGTGGCGAACGGTGATTTCGGAACGATGGTCGCGCTCGACCCGCCGAACGTCCGGCCCGTGCCGCTGGCCGAGGCGCTGGAGGGGGTAAAGCGCGTGCCCGTCGAAGGTGACGTCGTGATGACGGGGCGCTCTCTCGGGATCAGCTTCGGGGACTAGCGGTCCTGAGCCGGCCGGGTCCGA
>JBGMQU010000154.1:3520-7547 GCA_048060725.1 Gemmatimonadota bacterium
GAGGGTGGGGGGGTGGGGGCGGGGCGCCTCGGGGGGATCGGCGGGGGGGAGGGGGGGTCCGGAGCGGGCGGGGCCGGATCGGCCCCGACCGACCGAGCGTCAGCCTCCGACGACCGCGGCGTAGTTCGCCGAAACGGCGTTCCAGTTCACCACATTCCAGAACGCCGACAGATAGTCGGGCCGGCGATTCTGGTAGTTCAGATAGTATGCGTGCTCCCACACGTCGCAGCCGAGGATCGGCGTGTCGCCGCTCATGTAGGGGCTGTCCTGGTTGGCCGTGGAGTAGACGCCGACGCTGCCGCCGTCCGTCACGACGAGCCAGGCCCACCCGCTGCCAAACCGCGTGCCGCCGGCCTTCTGGAACGCGGACTTGAAGTCGTCGAACCCGCCGAACGTTGACGTGATCGCGTCGGCGAGCGGACCGGCCGGCGCGCCGCCGCCGCCCGGCGACATGATCGTCCAGAAAAGGCTGTGATTCGCGTGTCCGCCGCCATTGTTCCGCACCACACCGCGGATCGTGTCGGGGACGAGCTCGATCTCGCGCAGCAGCTGCTCGATCGACCTGTCCGCGAGCGCATCGTGCCCCTGAAGCGCGGCGTTCAGGTTGTTGACGTAGGCCGCGTGGTGCTTTCCGTGGTGGATTTCCATCGTTCGAGCGTCGATCGTCGGCTCGAGGGCGTCATGCATGTACGGAAGGTCTGGAAGCGTATGCATCGAGTTCTCCTGGAATCTTTTCCCGGTCGAGGCGGCGTTCAGCGTCGCTGACACCGCGCTTCTTCAGCATCCTCCTGGGACGCCAAGCTAACACGGCTGGCGTCTCACGGAACGCTCCGGGCGTCAGCCCGACGCGTTCACCGGGACGCGACCCCCGGGTGACTTCCCCCGTCTGTCTATCGTCTCCCCGGTGGTGGCGGCCGGCGGGCGGTACGCCCCGTGGATTCCAGACATTGACTGATACGGGGACCGACGTGGACAGATACGAGACGACAGTGGCGAGCAAGCGCGGGACGATGAAGCGTTCCGCAAGGCGGCGCATCGTGCTCGCGGCGGCGATCGCCACCACCCTGAGCGCCTGTTCCTCCAGGGACAGGTTCGTCGGACCGCCGCCGAATCTCGGGTTCTCTCCAGCCGACGTGGCGAATTCGATCTTTTCGCTGAGATATGCGGCGGACAACATCGCCGTCGTACAGGTGGGGACGATCACCGACGCGCTGGGCCTCACGACACCGGGGTTCAGCGCCGTCCCCCGACGATACGAGCGCGGCAAGGTCGAACGCGGCAAGATCGCGCGCTCGTTCCGGCCCGGGACGTTCCGAGATCTGGTCGCGAAGCGAACGCTCCGACTGTCGATGGGTGCGAAGTCGGTGCCGCTTTTCCCGGGCAACTTCCTCGGCGCGACCTTCGTGTGGGACGACGTGATCGACAGCTATGTCCGCGACACAGGGGTCTCCAACGCTCCACAGAACGGGGTGCGTTTCATCCTGTATCGTCTCGAGACCTCGAGTCGGCTGCCGTCGCTGCCGCTGACACCCTTCGGCTTCGTCGATCTGATCGAGGAGAGCGACGCGACATCCACGCGTCTGCGCGTCGTGGCGTTCGACACGTCGGGAGGCTCGTTGCCGCTCGCTAACTACGTCATCGACGGGGCCTTCGGGGCGTCTTCGTCGGGGATCATCGTGAACCTGCTCTCGGATGGGTTCGTCGTGGATGACAACGGGCGGTTCGAATTCCAGCTCGACGAGACGCTCGAGACCGACGACACCGCCGGCCTGACGTTCATCTCGCTCGATCACCGGGTGACCTCCGATGAAGGGTCACTCACGAGACTCCGCGTGGATGGCGAAATCGCGAGCGACGGATCGTTCTCGGATCTCGACTTCGTGTTCGAGATCGGTGGGGCCGCGGGTGCGACCTCGGTCGACCTCCGGATCGTCGACAGCTTCCAGGACGGGACGATTTCGCACGGCGGCCGTACCGAAGTCATCGTCTCTGGCACCGTTCAACTACCCGAGTACGAGTGGACGGATGGCGGCGGGTTTACCCCCTCCGAGATCGCGGCGCTCGACGAGATCCTGTTCGGGATCGACGACGTGCTGATCCTCGCCGACGAGATCTTCCGTCCGCTCGGTGAGATTTTCGGGGTGAGGTAGACGCGGTTTCGGGGTCAGGCGGCCGCGGCGATCTCGTCGAGTGCTCGGCGTACGAGCACCGGGATCATCGCGCGCCGCCACTCCCGGTCGACCGTGATGTTGTCGAGGGGATGACACTGCCGAAACGCCTGCTCCGCGATCGCGTCGATCACGTCCGGGTCGAGCACGTTGCCTACGGCGGCGTCTTCGACCTTCCCCACGTTTCGCGGATAGGATCCCATCCCTGAGGCGACCACGCGGAGCCCCTCGATCCTCGAATCGTCACCGAACGTGACGGACACGGCGACGTTCGCCAGAGGGAAGTCGATCGCGTTTCTCGCTCGCAGCTTCTGGAAGGCCGTGCGGGTCGAAACCCGTGGGCGGGGGATCCGGATCGCCACGAGAAGTTCGCCGGGTTCGAGGGTGCGATTCCACACGCCATCCGACGTGAAGAATCCGTTGATCGGGACCGTGCGCTCGCCATCGGCCCCGGCGATGTCGAGCTCGGCGTCGAGTACCATGAGGACGGGCGGCGTGTCGGCGGAGTGAGCCGCGACACACCGGGTTCCGCCCCTGACCACGTGGCAGGCGTCGCCCTCCTTCTTCAAACAGTAGCCGAGCGCCTTGCGCCAGAATCGAGTCTGGTTGTAGTACGTGCATCGGGTGTCGAGACAGACGTTCCCGCCGAGCGTGCCCATGCGCCGGAGCTGTGGTCCCGACACCATTCCCGCCGCACGAGAAAGCGCCGGCAGCACCCCGAGCACGCCCTCATGGGTGGCCACGGCGTCGAGCGATTCGCAGGCGCCGATCCGGATTTCCTCCGGTCCCACGTCGATCCCCGTCATCTCCTTCACCGACCGCAGGGCCACCAGATGACCCGGGGTGAACAGCCCGTGCTTCATGTTCGGCACGAGGTCGGTGCCCCCCGCGATCGGGACCGCGTCGGCGCCGTGCTCCGCCAGCAACTCGAGAGCCTGCTCGAGCGTCGTGGGCCGATGATAGGAGTAGGGGTGGAGACGTAGCATGACGCCAAGATACGGTCTGTGCCGCGCGAGGCCCAAGCCTCGTTTCCACAGCCTTCCAGCGGTCGATCAGCCCGCCTGGCGGTCAATCAGCGCGTCGAGGATGTCGTCCACCCCCCGCAGCCGGTCTCGATACCGCTCCTGGACTGGATTTGGGTCCACTACACCGTCGTAGAGGAAGGTCGAGAGCTGGCCTTCGGTAACCGGAAGCGGCACCGGAGATATGCGTTCGAGAGCCCTGAGGAGCGGCATCCCCAGCGCGATCGGCACCGGAATCGTCACGCCCCTGCGGCCCGATAGCCGTTCGTGGACTCGTTTCAAGAACTCCTCGATCGTGACGGGCTCCGCACCGCCGAGTTCACAGACCGTGCCGTCGAACGACCCCGTTTCGGCCAGATCGAGAAGAATCGCGGCAAGGTCGTCTACATGGATCGGCTGGATTCGGGTCGAAGGCGAGCCGGGAACTACCGGGAGCGGCCCGCGGGCCAACTGTCGGAATTTGGCCCAGATCGGGGAGCCCGGCCCGAGCACGATGGTGGGACGGATCGTGATCCAGGGCCGCCGGCCCTTCGCCACGATCGCTTCCGCCGCGCGCTTCGACTCCGCGTACGGGTAGTACGCGGTCTCCGGAAACTTCGCGGCGATCGAACTGACGTTTACGATGCCGGCCACGCCCTGCTGCTCCGCCGCGCGCACCAGCGTCCTCGTCCCCTCGACGTTGTCGTGCCGGAACTGCGCGGGTTTCGCCCTGCCGACGCGGGCGGCGAGGTGGAGGATCGCGGTGGACCCGTCGAGCCCACCCGCGTACCGCTCGGGACGGTCGAGACTGCCCCGCACTTGCTCGACGCGGCCGCTCTCCGCCAGTCGCGTCGGAAG
>JBGMQU010000155.1:0-7534 GCA_048060725.1 Gemmatimonadota bacterium
TCAGCAGCCTCCTAGAAGCGTGACCCACCCATCAGTAGACCGTCCTCGGACGCGGCCGCGAACTCCGCCGTATCCTCGCGCAGCGTCCTCATGTGAAGCTCGAAGTCACTCGGGTTCGACGCCATTTCGAGCGCGGTCTCGTACGCGACCTGGCCGTCTTCCACGAGATCCATGAGGTGCTGATCGAACGTCTGCATACCGTATTGCTGCCGACCGTTCTGGATCAGTTCTACGATCTCCGTCTGAGTTTCGCCACGCAGGATGCAGTCGCGGATCGCCGGGGTCACGCGCATGACCTCCATGGCCGGGACGGTGCCGTTCCCGTCCGCGGTGCGGACCAGCCGCTGTGAGACGATGCCGCGAAGCGTATCGGCCACACGGAAGCGCACGAGTTCTTCGTGCTGCTCCGGGAACATCCCGAAGAGATGCTTCAGCGCCCCCGTCGCGGTCGGGGCGTGCATCGTCGAGATGACGAGGTGACCCGTCTCGGCGGCTTCGACCGCAATCTCGGTGGTCTCGAGATCTCGCATTTCGCCGATCAGAATGATGTCGGGATCCTGACGCAGGGCCTGACGCAGCCCGCGCCGGAACGACTCGGTGTCGCTTCCGATCTCGCGTTGCGTGACCGTGCTCATGTGGTTGTCGTGCCAGTACTCGATCGGATCCTCGAGCGTGATGATGTGCTTTTTCCGGTTATGGTTGATCCAGCTGACGATGGCCGCCTGGGTGGTGCTCTTCCCCACTCCCGTCGCACCCGTCACGAGGAGCATCCCGTGTGGCTCATCGGCCATCTTCGCCAGCACGCCCGGCAGATTGAGTTCCTCGAGCGTCGGGACGCGCCACGGAATCGTCCGCAACACGACCATGAACGTGCCGCGCTGCTGCAGGATGTTGACGCGGAAGCGCGCGAGGTCCTGGAGCTCGTATGCGAAGTCGAGGTCCCAGATTTCGTCGATTCTTCGTCGAAACGTCTCGTTGGGGAGGAGCTCGAGCGCGATCTGCCGGGTCTCCTCGGGCGTAAACGGAGTCTCGGAGAGCGGTACGAGGTCGCCATGGATCCGGGCGCGAAATACGTCTTTTGCCTTGATATGGATCGACTGCGCGCCTCGCGCGACGGCAGCTCGAATCAGGCGTTCCATCAATTGCATGGGTTTGCGCGCTCCGTGTAGGCCTCGTCCACGTCCCTGGCTCGGTCGCGTCGACATCTCTCGAGACGGCCGAACGGGAAACGACAGACCCCGCAAGGCGCAATCGCCGTTCCACGCGGGTGTTGGAGGATTCCTGCCGCGGAGCGGCCGGCGCTGGGGGGCCGCTCCGCAGTCGGCGCGCCGTGAACGAGAGGCGAGCGCCCTGCGTGAATGCGGGGATCGCCTGGCTAACCCCCTCGCGGGCATGGCATTACGGAGATTGCGGATCGAGCGGACGGACGGACGAGGACCCGCCGGCTGCGGCGACTCGTCGCGCGCCAACGCGGGGGGAACCCACGCCGTGACCCGGAGCGCCGGTCGGGAACGCGGGGCAAAGCGCCACGACGTCGCTGTTTTGCGTGAGGCGGGCCCCTCCGGCCCACCCGAGCCCGCAACCTCAAGCGAGCAGGCCCGTTACGAGGCTCCTGGAGGATCCCGGGGGGTCGCGCCGCGGCGCCGAGCCCCGCGTGCCTACTGCGCCGCAGCCCCGCGTCCGAGTCCCATGCGATCCATCACGTGTGCGAGCGTCGCCTCCGCGACCCGGGAGGCCCGCTCTGCTCCCGCCGCGAGGATCTCGTGGACCCGGCTCGGATCGGCCGTCAGCTCGGCGGCCCGAGCCCGGATCGGGGCGAGATGGTCGTTCAGATTGTCCGAGAGCCGCTGTTTGCACTCGACGCACCCGATCGTCGCGGTCTGGCACCGGATCTCGATGTCCTCTCGCTGCGCCGGATCGGTAAAGAACTCGTGCAAGGCGAACACGTTGCACACGTGCGGATTCCCGGGGTCGCTCTTCCGTACTCGCGCCGGATCGGTGACGGCCGTACGCACGGCCGCCCACGTCTCCTCCGGGGTCGCCAGTATCGGGATCACGTTGTTCTTCGACTTCGACATCTTCGATACCCCGTCGAGACCCAGCACCCGCCCGCCGTGGCCGACGAGTGTCTCGGGCTCGGGGAAGTACTCGCCGAAACGAGCGTTCCACCGACGGGCGATCTCGCGGCTCAGCTCCAGGTGTTGCCGCTGATCCTCCCCCACCGGGACGAAGTCGGCCAGGTAGAGCAGGATGTCCGCGGCCTGCAGCACGGGATAGTTGAGCAGGCCGGCGTTCACCGACTCGAGCCCGGCAGATTTCTCCTTGAACTGCGTCATCCTGCCGAGATCGCCAAGCGGCGTCACCGTGTTGAACAGCCACGTGAGTTCGCTGTGTTGCGGGACATGCGACTGCACGAAGAGCGTGCATTTTTCGGGGTCGACGCCGCTCGCGATCAGCGCGACGGCGAGCTCGAACACCCGCCGCTTCAGGTCGGCGGGCTCGTACTCCCGCGTAATCGCATGCAGATCCACGATGCCGTAGAAGCAATCGTACTCGTCGACCATCTCCGCCCACCGTCGGAACGCACCCAGATAGTTCCCAAGATGCGCCGCGCCCGTAGGCTGGATTCCGCTAAAAACTCGCTTGCGCTGGCTCATGATCCGCGTAGTATCGCGGCACATTCCGCTCCACGCGAGTCCCGGCCGAAGTTCTGGATCGGACAGAGAGCGGGCGACTGAACCGACCAGTGGGGATCGACGATCGACACGACCGGGCCTGCACCGCCGCCCTCCGACGAGGCGCTACTCGACACCGCAGTCGCCGCGGCGCGAACTGCGGCGGACCTCCACCGCACGGCGGCCGGCACGCTCGACCCGGCCTCGTGGGGAGAGAAGGACCCCTCCGACTTCGTGACCGAAGTCGACCGGGAATCCGAACGCCTGATCGTCGAGGCCATTCTGTCCCGGTTCCCCGGTCACCGGATCCTCGCCGAGGAGGGCACGGCCGGCGATGGCGGTGGCGCCCTCTCGGCCGGCGACATCCTGTGGATCATCGACCCGCTCGACGGGACCACGAACTGGCTTCATGGCTACCCCGAGTACGCCGTGTCGATCGCCGCGCTCGACGGGGAAGGGTTGCGCGCGGCCACGGTGCTCAACTCGGCCCGCGCGGAGGAGTTCGCCGCCGTTCGCGGGTGTGGGGCGACCCTGAACGGCGACCCGATCCACGTTTCCGGCGTCGACGAGCTTCGCCTGGCGCTGATCGGCACCGGGTTCCCGTTCAAGCGCGCCGAACTGCTCCCCGACTATCTGGATACGCTCGGCGCCGTTCTGGCGGCCACCAGCGGCGTCCGGAGAGCGGGTGCGGCGGCTCTCGACCTGTGCAGCCTGGCGTGCGGCCGTCTGGACGCGTTCTGGGAGCACTGGCTCATGCCCTGGGATGTTGCGGCTGGCGCCCTGATCGTCACGGAGGCGGGTGGGACGTTCGGCGGCCTCCCGGTCGGCGAGGGACACGCGCTCGCCGGGCCCTCCCGGGGCGGCTTCGAGACGAGCGGGGCGTTCGCCGGGATCAGTGGCCCCCTCGTTCCGGGCCCCGGTGCGTTCGTGGCCGGGAACCGTATCGTCGACGCCGCGTTCGGCGAGTTGTTGGCCGCGGTGCTCGGTTAGGAGGCCGCAGGCGTCCGGGAGGCCGCGAGTTCAGCACGGCGGCTTTCGACCGCGTCGGCCAGCAGGGCCGCACCGAAACGCACCGGATCCGTCGCGGGCAGCCCCGTGACTCGCTCGGCGTCCTCCACCGCCCTCAGTGCCTCTTCCTCGCCGATATCGTATGTAGCGAGGGACACTGCCACGATCTTCCCCGGGACGTCCGGGCAGGCCCACCCCAGCGCGTCCTCGTAGCGGCGGGCGACCTCGTCCAGAGCCGGCAGGCGCACCCAGTCGTGGTGCCCTCCGAAAATCGTCGGCCGACTCGGCATCGCGCACAGGATCATCGCCTGGGGCAGCGATCCCTGCAGCAGGCCGAGCGTGACGCCGCTGTACCCGGGGTGCATCAGCGATCCCTGACCTTCGATCAGAACGACGTCCGCGTCGCGGGCCGCCTCGAGTGTTAGTCGCTCCGTGGCGCCGGAGATGAAGTCCGATACGACCGCGTCCACCGCGATCCCGGATCCTTCGAGGAGAATCCCCGTCTGACCGGTCGCCCCGAACCCGGTCGCCACGCCCCGGGCCTCGAGTTCCCGACGCAGCTCCAGCGCGGTCGTCATCTTCCCAACGTTGCAATCGCTTCCGACCGTCAGCACACGAAACGCAGTCGTCTCCTGAGCGCGCCCGGTGGCCACGACGAGGTCGTCGGGCGGCTTGCGGAGATCGACGAGCCGGACGCCGTTCGCGGCGGCCCGTCCCGCCAGGTCGTCGTCATCCGACAGGTGCACGTGCAGCCCGCTCCAGATGTCGAGGCCCGCGTCGAGCGCCTGCCGCAGCACCGGACGCCACGCCGCCGGCAGAGCTCCACCCTGTGGCGCGATGCCGATCAACAGCGCATCGGGACGCCGATCGCCTTCGAGGGCCTCGGAAAGCGTCGAAAAAATCGGGATCGCTCCACCGTACCCGATCACGCGCTCCACCGTCGACCCGGCAACCTCCGAATCGAGAACCGAGGAGATGCGTTCGGGGACGTAACGGATGGCCGAACTGGCGGTCTTTGCCGACTCGACGCCGAACTGGCCTTCGGCGAGGATCGTGAAGTGAGGAGCGGTCAAGCGATCGACCTGTGACGGGTGCAGACGAGGCCGCCGGACGCGGCCCCGCCGCCGGGTCGCGTCAGGCGTCCGTACGCTCTTCGGCGCCTTCCACGGTCTCGACCTCGGTCATTTCCACGACTTCGGCCGTGTCATCGCCATCGGACGCATCCCCGTCCGCTCCATCTGCGGGGATGAGCTCGGCCTCGGGAATTCCATCGGTGCTCGCCTCGCCGGCCTCGAGAGCCTTCGGTTTCTCCGGCTCAGGGGCCTGTAACAGGCCCATCTCGGACTTGAGAGCGAGGAGCTTCTCCTCGACCACGGCGTCGCCGCCCGCCTCGAGCGCCTTGAACTCGTGGACCAGAGTGTCGCCGGACAGCTCTTCCGTGACCTCGGCGGAGGCGATGGCCTGCCGTTCGGCCGACTCGATTTTCTCGGCCATCTGGTCGAACGCCCGGAAGGCGCTCTTGTCCTGAAGGCCCGCCATCGTGTCGTGGATACGCTTCTGAGCCTCCGCCCGCTTCTGCTTGGCGATGAGGAGATTCTTCTTCCGCTTCGCCTCTTCGATCTTCGAGTTCAGCTGCCGGAGCGAATCCTTGAGCTTCTCGGTCTCGTGACGGTGCTTCTGCCACTGTTGTTCGAGCTCCGCCCCCTGCGCCGCATGCTCCTGACCGCGGACGAGGGCCTGTTTCGCCAGGTCATCTCGCCCCTCGCGGATGGCCAGGCGCGCCCGTCTCTCCCACTGCTCGGCCCCGGAGCGTTCCTCTTCCCAGTGCGCGCGCAGTTTGCGCTCGTCGGCAATGGCTACGGCGACTTCCTGCTTCGCCTGCGCCAGCTGCCGGCGCATGTCCTCGATGATCTGACCGAGCATCTTCTCCGGGTTTTCGGCCCGCGCGATGAGATCGTTGATGTTCGATCGAACTAACCGTGAAAGGCGGTCTACGATGCCCATTTATCGCCCCTACTCAGAAATCTCGAGTGTCAGTTCCGGAAGATGCGAGGTGACCGCGAGCGCGAGGCTCTCGAGCGACGCACGAAACTCCGAAAAATCCAGGTTCTCCAACTCCAGCGTGTCGCTCAGGATGACGTTACCGTCCTCGAGGCCGTACGCGCCGTGCACGAGATCGACCGCGTTCAATTCGAGCAACCGCCGGTACAACTGCAACTGTTCTTCGTCGTCGATCGGAAGGTCGCGGATGTCGGCCCGAAAGACGATCACGGGGGGTTGGAAATTGACGACGATCCCGGGCCGCTCTCTGATTTCCTCGGAGTTCGTCAGCACGTACCAGATGCCATCTCCGACCTCTTGAAAGTCTACCTCGCTCCGTATGAGGAAACTTTCGATATCCTCTCGTTTGACCATCGGTCTGTCCTGGGTTTGCGGTCCGAACCTTCAAGGAGCTGCTTCAGCAGCCTACTGGGCGTCCGCATTTCCGGTTCTCCGCCCAACCGACCCACCCGGCGAACCCTCGAGTAGCTTCGTCATGAAGCGCTGCTCCTCCGACAGGCGTTCCACCTGGCTCGTCAGGTACTCGACCTGCTCCCGAAGCTGCGTGACCTCTCCGTCGCCGGCCGGCCCGATGACCGGTGGCGCGGCGCGCCGATCGAGGTACTTCGAGACGATCTCGCCGCCGGTCACGAGCCCCACGATAATAATGATGAAAAAGAAGACACCCATGTCGGATCTCGCAGCCATCCGTGCCCACGTGCCGCAACTCGTACGAAGCTCCGTGGGGGCCGGTTTCGTCCCCGACGCGTCCGGGCTCCGTTCCCGATGATCGCGCCGCCCCCGCAGGGCGCGAAAGAGTAACGCGGATACCGGAAAAAAGGAAAGGCCCCGTCGTTTAGGACGAGGCCTTTCTCCCTGAGGTGGCAGCTACTACCTGGACCGTGCGGGAGCCCCGAAGGCCCCCCGCGTTCGGCTATCCGGCGTTCCAGGTGACGTCGACCTGGGTAGCGAGCGTGCTGCTGTTCCCGGTGTCCGTCCCATCTCTCAGTACGGCCTCGTCTTCCGCCTGATGAATGAAGCAGTACGTGACCGTCACGGCCGCCGTGCTCGGCTGCGGGATCGCGAACGTCTCGTTGAAGCCGACCGTGTCCGTCCCGTTCGCGTGATCGATGTCGTTGCGGTCGATCTCGCCACCGCTGACGCTCAACTTGTAGTCCGTCGTCGCGTCGCAGACACCGTTGGAGCCCGTACCCGATACGTCCGTCCCATCGACATACACCTGGAGCTGCGCGTCATCGATGATGTTCGCATCGTTGATCGTCCCACCAATCGTCATCACGATCGCGGTCGCATCCGTGCCCGTGCTCCCGACCGGGGCCGGGTTCAGGGCCCCGAAAGTCGGAGCCGTGTCGTCGAGAATGTACATGAACGTGTGTATCGCCGCGTTCGGCGGGGACGCTCCGTCGAGGACCTGTATCTCGATCTCGTAGTCGCCATCGGCTAGCGGGAACGTCGCCGAGCCCCACGTCATGAACGCGCGGAAGTCCGGATCGACCTGCGTCGGCGTGCCGAAGAAGCCAATGTTCAGAAACGTCCCATCGTTTATGGTGCCCGGTCCATCGACGATCTCGGCCGTAACGAACGTGCATGGATCACAGCCCGTCTCGTCGACCTGGCTACCCGGATCGCCGCTGTCGAGGATCGGATCAAACGCGTCGAACTCGAGAAGGCAGTCGCCCGGATCTGTGCATGCCATGCCATCGGCGTTCACATCCGGGTTCAGCACCGTAATCGTTGCGTCCGGCTGCTGCGCCGTGATGTCGGCCGCCGTCCGGTCCACACCGAAGAAC
>JBGMQU010000156.1:0-7520 GCA_048060725.1 Gemmatimonadota bacterium
CTACTACGCGCGCGTGATCGAGATCCCCACGCCGAGGTGGTCGACGTACGATGCTGTCCGTTTCGGGGTTCCGATCCCTGAAGGGGCCCCCGTATCGACGCAGGAACGGGGGTACACGTCCCCGATCTGGTACACGCCGTAGACGGAGGGGCTTTCCGCAGCCTCTCGATAACTACGGGAGCAAGAAAAGCTACGGGAGCGGGATGAACGTCCCGTCGCGATAGAGGTAGGCCGGAACGCCAGGGTACTCAGCACGTAGCCTGGCGTTCTGCTCTTTCAGGTCTCGCGCGAACACGAATCGGCCTCGCAGGTCGACGTCGTTGGCGGCCAGGTGAGGCGTGTAGTTGGAATACCCGTCGCGGTCGTACAGGACTTCGCGCGCGCAGACGTCCGCGAGTGGACGGTCCGGGACGAGCCGCAGGGTCGGGTCTTCGTTCAGTCGGGCGACCGCGATCTCGTCTTCCGGGCGCATCACCCCGAGCATCTCCCGATCGAGGCGCTCGCCCGACCAACCCTCGGCCTCCGCTCGTCGAACCACCAGCTCCAGTTCGCAGTGATCCGAACTCCGGTACACGACCTCGGCGACCGATGCACTCGCCCCGGCGCCGCGGGCGCGGGCGATGAGCCGGTTCCCCCAACTGACGGCCACGAAGATGAGTCCGCCGTCGATTCCCGCGGCTTCCGCCTCCGCGACCAGATCGCGTTTGAGGCTCTCCATCCCCGTGGCGTACACCCGAAAGCGCTGAGGCGTGGCGTAGAAGATCGAGTAGGCGAAGGATAGACCGACCACGGCGACCAGCACCGTCGACGGATTGAGGCCCCCAAGCCGGGGCTCACCGCGATTCCAGCGCCGCCGAAGCTCGACGAACGAGACGGCGAGCACGGGCATGAGGAAGGGGAGGCCCTCGTACAGGTATCGCGGCCCGAGAAACGCGTCTCGATGCCAGTAGAAGAAGTAGGCGATCGGAATCGCGAAGAACCCCGCGATCAGGCGGCCTTCCCACTTTCTGGTGGCCCACCCCAGGGCCAGGAACGCGCCGAGCGGAAGCAGGGCGGGGATGGCCCACTCGAACAGGAACCCGTGCAGCAGCCCGAGGTCGATGAGTTCGTTCCGAAGCCCCATCAACGGGGTGTGCGCGTCGCCCCACGGCGAGACGTGGAACCCCAGGCCGTGCGAAGCCCCCCAGAGCTTCACGTACCCCGCCGTTCGCCAATCCCCCGTCGTGACGGAGTTGAAGATGAAGTAGAACGACGCGGTCGCCGCGAACCCGGCGCCCGCGATCAGCCCGTGGGTGAGCCAGCGACGACCCGCGATGCGCACGGCCGGGAGGATCAGCGCGGCCCCCACCGCGGCCGACGTCAGCGGTCGCGAAAGGAAGGCGGTCCCGAGCGCGAGGCCGGCCAACAGGACCCAGCCTGGGTGAGGGCCGTCTCGTCCTTCCCCCGACTTCTCCCAGCGGACGACGCTCCACAGGAACAGGGCGACGAACAGCACCGCCGAAACGTGGTTCATGAAGCTCGCGCCCATGAACCAGAAGAACGGCGAGAGAATCAGGAAAACGAGCGTCACTCGCGAGACGGCCTCGCCGAACAGACGACGCGCGGTGTCGGCGATCAGCCACGCCGTGAGGAGCGAGAAGATGATCGGGATCAGCCATGGGGCCCCGATCCACACGCCGAGCGCCATCGCGGCCGGATGACCCGGCGGGTACTGCGAGTACCAGCGGTCGCCGTCGACGAGCATGTGCTGGGTCGTGAAGAACGCCTCGTATGTGGGAGGCGTCGTCGAGGCGACCCCCGACGCGAACATCTTCCCCTGGAAGAGCTGGATGATCGAGTCGATGAGGAGGGGACTTCGCGAGAACGCGAACGTCGAGGCGACGAACAGGATCACGGCGAGGACCGCGAGGCCTCCGAAACGAAACGCTCGATCGCCGGGTCGGGCCAGCGCGGCCGTTACCGCACCGGCGAGGCGTTCCACTCCGCCGGGCAGGAGCCACGCCGCCAGGCCACCGATCGTGACGAAGACGACCAGGCCGAGTAGCCATTCACCGGGCGGGATGAGCCAGGTGGTGCCGGGCGGATCGGCGAAGATCGCCCGCAGAGGGACGAACGGAACCAGCAGCAGGAGCCACCCCACCGCCCTCAGCGCGCCTCTGCCGACCTTCATCGCCCGCCCCCTCGTTCGCGCCCCGCCCCGTACGCCCTGCGACTAGCTGACCCGCACCTCGATTCCGCGCTTCGCCAACTCCTGAACATACGGGTCGTACGGGATCAGGCGATACGACGGCGCCGCGCCCCGCTCCGCGATGACGCCTCGGCCGAGGAACAGCCCGACGATCGCCAGCGTGAAGCCGGTGGTCCTCTCCATCGCCGTGATCCCCGTCTCCTCGTCACCCGTGTCGAGTACGTCGAACGTGACCTTCGACGGCACTCCGGCGTTCTCGCCCTCGGCGATCACGCGAAGCGCCACGAGGTCGGGCTCGGACAGGTTGAGGTGCGGCTCGATGCAGGCGAGGAACGCGTCACGCGGGACGACCGCGGTGCCCTTCACATCGACCGGATCGAGGTCGATCAACCCGAGCGCCTTGAAGGCGTGCATGAACTTCGCGTGGCCGGGGTAGCGGAGCGTCTTGTAGAACAACTCGTCCAGTCGATCGGCGTAGTCCCACGGCTGTAGCGACGCCCCGCCTGCCGTGTGGAACGCTTCGAGCTCTCCCAACTCGCCGAAGTCGAGCATCTCGAGCTCGGTGAGGGCCTCGACCTCCTGCGGCGTCCCGTCACGCAGCATCCACGACATCGTGTCGTAGTAGTCGAGCATGCCCTCGAGCGAGTAGGCGACCTGGTAGTTGAGGGGGGGACGGGGGTTCTGGGGGAGTCCGCCCACGTACATGCGGATCGACCGTGGGCGTTCGAACCGCCGCACCCCCTCGGACGCGATCACGTTGATCATTCCGGGAGCCAGCCCGACGTCCGGCACGAGCGTCACCCCGGCCGCCTTCGCCTCGTCGGTCATCGCCAACTGATCGCGAACGATCTGTGTGTTTCCGCCCAAATCGCTGAAGTGACAGCCCGCGCCGATGGCGGCCTTCGCCATGTCGAGGTTGAAGTAGTACGGGGCTGCCGACAGGACGATGTCGTGCGATCCCATGATTTCACGGATTCCCGCGGCGTCCGAAAAATCGGCCTGCACTTTCTTCAGCTTCTCATGGTCGGGAACGAAGCCGGCGAGCCCGTCGGGTTCGAGATCGGCCACGGTCACGGTCTCCACATCGTTTTGCCGCAAGAGGTCGTACGCACACGACGAGCCCTGCAGCCCCGCACCCAGCACGAGGATGTTCATGTAGCGGTTGCGTCTCCGTTGACGGAAGCCCTGAGACTGGGGTGCGGCGAGATTCGGGAGCCGCCAGCCTCGAAACGGCGACATAGATAACAGCAGGAGCGCGCGCATGACCAGTGGAGAGAGTGGGGAAGGGCGGATGCCGGACGTCGTGGTCCGTGATCATCACGTCGCTCTGCGCCGACAACTCGCGGCCGGTCTGGAGGCGGCGATCCGCGACGGTCACCTGGGGCCGGGGTCGCACCTGCCCTCCACGCGCGAAATGGCGAATCGCCTCGGGCTCCACCGGAGCACCGTCACCGCGGCCTACGCGAGGCTCCGGCGACGCGGCTGCGTCGTGGGCGGCGCGGGTGCACGGGTACGTGTCCGGTCCCGCGCCTCGGGGCAGACGTTCGCCGGTCTGTACGTCGACCTCACGGAGGACAGCAGTCGCGTCGGGGCCACCGCGGAAGACATCGCGGGCCTGGCGATCGGAGGGCTACTCGGGACGGCGGTCCAGCGCGGCGTAAGCCGCGAAGCCACGCTTCGCGCGCTCGCGATTACGGCGACGAGCGTAGCGGAGCGAGCCCGGATGAATCGCCGGCGGGTCATACTCTTCGAGCCCCGTCCCGGGCTCCGTCGTCTGCTCGAGGCGGAACTGTCGCAGCGGCTCGACGTTCGGGTGGACGCGCGCGCGACCCTCGGAGGGACGAAAGCCTGGGATAGCCCCCCGCTGCTGGTTCGTGCGGAGCTGGCCGAGAGGGTGGCGCGCACGCGCCCTCGAGGTCTCGATACCATCGCGCTCCACCTCGCGGGCGGGACCCGTGAGCGCGGCTTCGTACGCCGAACCGCCCGGGGAGGTCTGGTGACCCTGGTGACGGTCAGCCGGTCGGTGCGGCGCTACGCCCGGGATCTGGCGGCGCGCGAGTTCGGACGCGGCATCAGCTTTCTCGCACTCGATCCTTCCGATACGCGTGCGGTACACCGGGCAGCGCACGCGTCGCGCCTCGTCCTGTTCGACGAGCCTTCGCGATCCGCTGTACCGCCGACACGAGCGCCCGCCCACCCCATCCGGCTCCTCACGGAGACCCAGATCGTCGCGCTTCGCACGTACCTCGACGTGCCGGGCCCCCGAACCGGGAGACCCTCGTCGGAACTCGCTCCCCGACGGAGAGAATCCCGCGCGAACCCACGGCGCGGAACTTGAACGGGTCAGAGGGATTACGTATACTCGACCGCCCGTTTTGCCCGGTATTACGGGGTGGGACGGTCGATGGCCCGTGGTGGAATTGGCAACACGTCTGGCTCTGGACCAGAAGATTCCAGGTTCGAACCCTGGCGGGCCAATGGACGACATGAACAAGCCGTGGAGGGGTGGCCGAGTGGCTTAAGGCGGCGCCCTGCTAAGGCGTTGACTCGAAAGAGTCTCGTGGGTTCGAATCCCACCCCCTCCGCTTTGCAGTACTGCTTGCAGTCCCTCCGGCGCGCCGGAGGCCATGGACGGGTGGCCGAGTGGACGAAGGCGCACGCCTGGAAAGTGTGTAGGCAGCAATGTCTCGTGGGTTCGAATCCCACCCCGTCCGTAGCGGTATAGCAGGCGTTCGCACACCAGCGGTGCGCGGACGCTTCGTAGCATGGAGAGGTGGCAGAACGGCAATGCACCGGTCTCGAAAACCGGCGCCCTCACGGGCTTGTGGGTTCGAATCCCACCCTCTCCGTTGCACAGACGATTCCAGGTAACTCGGCGCGAAACCGACACCTTTCCCGCTCATCGCGCTCGATCGGGTTGGGAAAGAACCGCCGCGGCCGAGTCCGTAGCTTCCAGCATCCGCCGCAAATAGATGAGCCGGATCTCGTTCGTCCATATCGCCGAATCGAGGACCTCGGCGAGAAGGGGATGTGCGGGAAAAGCGGAGACGGCGTCCACACTCGTTTCGCCCAGCGTCCCGGCATAGCTGGGCAGGGTCAGGACCACGGTCCTGATCGGGGCGATTCCGGCGATAAATGCGTCGACCCAGCGGTCAAACTCCCCGCGGTCAGAGGAGACTTGCGGAAGATATCCAATGATCGCCCTTCGAATCGCGGCGTCCCGGACCAGCCGAAGGTCGCCCGACTCCACGAGTCCCGAGAAAGTTCCGGTGAGCAGGCGAGGATCAGAGTAGTAGAGACCGCGTCGTTCGATGATCCACGCCCGGGCCGAGTCGCGGGAGATCCGCTGCCCACTCTTCACGGCGTTCAACGCGGTGAGTGCGGCGGCGCCGATTGTCTCCTCGTCCTCGATCGCTGCCTCGAGTCGCTCCCGGTTCTCAGCGAGGTCCGAGCGGAGTTGCACGAGATATTCGGTCTCGCGCACCCGCTCCTGCCGAGCCGACCACAGCGAATCGGCGGCCAGGGCGACGGTCACACCGCCCACGATCAGCAGGAATTCTCCCACGAGACGTGACGCGCCGGTCGTCCGCCGACCGATCATCGAGTGGCCTCGTACCGCTTGTCGCTCGGGTCCATCGTCTCTCTTTCTGTTGGGGTCGCCCCGAAACCCGGGGCAAGAGTACAGCTCGGAGCCGTCGGAAGAACACTCGGCGAAGTGCTTGCCTCGCTCCTTGTCCGCGGCATATGCTGCTTCACCATGACGAACCGACCGCTTCTCCGCGCTCTTCCACTCGTTGCCACGGGGCTGGTTCTCGCGGCCTCCGCCGCCACCGCCCAGACGGACCTCGGGAGCGACGACATCGACCGTATCGCGCGGGCCGTGGTGCGAATCGTGGCGTTCCAGGGCGGGGAAGCGGTGTCCTCGGGGTCAGGCACGGTGATCGACCCCGCCGGCCTCATCTACACGAATCGACACGTGGTCGAGGGGGCCGAAGATTTCGGGGTGGAGGTCCTCGAGGATCCCAACGAACTCCCCGTACCACGGTACCGGGCGCGCCTGGTCGGCTATTCCATGGACGTGGACTTCGCGCTGCTTCAGATCGACCGCGACGACACCGGTCGGTCGATCGCCGCCGACCAGATCGAGCTGCCCTTTCTTTCGTCGATGGCTGGAAACGCCCGCCGGGGAGACGGGATCTTCGTGTTCGGATATCCGGGTATCGGTGAGGGCTTTCTGGCCTTCACCGAGGGAACCTTGACCACTGTCCGCAATGGAACCATGAACGACCGGCGCATGCCCGTGTGGTATCAGACGGACGCGCAGATCGCCCCGGGGAACAGCGGAGGCCTCGCCGTGAATGCGCGGGGCGAGATGGTGGGGATTCCGACCGCGGTTCGGACCGAAGAGCGCACCGGCGGGCGCCTGGGCGGGATCCTGGCCGTCAATGCCGTTCGGGCAGCACTGGATGGAGGCCTGGAGACCGATGTGTCGCGGATCGCCGCCGCCACCACCGCGCCGGTGATCGAGGGCGGAACCCTCGATTTCGGTCAACCGCCGACCTTCGGGTCAGCGGTGCTCTCTGCGGCGTTCACGCCGGATCCGCATACGCTCGAGATGGTGAGTGGCGGCGAGGTGGCGGTTGGCTATCTCGGCGGCGCTTGCACGGGATACGCGGCCGTCCCACCAGACTTTCGGCTGGACTGGAGTGGGAGTTCGTCGGAGCTCCGCATCTTCTTCGCTGGAGAGGACGGCGGTGACACGACGCTGCTCATCAACCTCCCGGACGGCACCTGGGTCTGTGCTGATGATGCCGAGGGAACCCTGGATCCGTTGGTCGTCTTGCCGAACCCGCCGGACGGGCAGTACGACGTGTGGGTCGGGAGCTTCCAGCCGGGTGCGTTCGTCTCAGGCACCCTCCATATCACCGAGCTGGACCTCGACCCCGTCTCCGTCGGGCCAACCGAGCTGCACTACACCGCGGATCCCTACTTCGGTGTGGTGAACTTGCGGGCCGGCTTCAGCCCCGACCCCAACGTCTCGGAGATCGTGGCCGGAGGCCCGGTGGACGCCTCATACCTCGGCGGAGACTGCGTCGGTTTCGCGGCCGAGGCGCCGGACGTCCGGTTGAGCTGGAGCGGCGCCAGCGACGAGCTTCGGATCTTCTTTACGGCCGACGAGGACGAGGACACTTCGCTCCTGATCAACCTCCCGGACGGGACGTGGATCTGCAACGACGACGCAGGCTCGCTCGACCCCTTGATCATCCTCGATAACCCGCCGGAAGGTCAGTACGACATCTGGGTCGGTTCGTATCAACGTGGTCAGTTCATC
>JBGMQU010000157.1:0-7506 GCA_048060725.1 Gemmatimonadota bacterium
CACGGGGCACCGATGGTCGTGAACGCCGACGACCCATGCTTGTCACGTGTCGCCCGAACGCTCGGCCGGCCTCTGACGTGGATCGCACTGGACGAGGTGGCACGGGTGCGGGCCGAAACGGGGCCCACGGATGTGGCATGGGTCGTGGATGCCGGATGGCTCGTGCGAAACCATGGCGATCTCTCCGTGCCCCTGGTCGAAGCAGAGGCGATCCCCGCGACCCTGTGCGGGGCGGCGGCCTACAACATCAGCAATGCGCTGGGTGCGGCCGCGCTGGCAGGTGCGCTGGGTCTGTCCGACGCAGCGATCCGATCCGGGCTCGTCGGTTTCGACCCGTCCCCGGAACGGAGCCCCGGTCGCGGCAACCTGTTCGATCTGGGAGGGGTGCGCGTCTTGGTCGATTTCGTCCACAATCCGCACGGCTTCACCGCCATGGCGAAGACGGCTGACCGCCTGGCCCCGAAGCGTGTCGGCCTGATGATCGGTCACGCGGGCGACCGTGACGACGAGTCGATCCAGGAGTTGGTGCGGGCGGCGTGGGGTCTCGGACCCGAGCGCGTGGCCATCAAAGAGCTCCAGGGGTACCTGAGGGGTCGTGCGCTCGGCGAGGTCCCCGCGATTATCCGGGCGGAGCTGTCGGCCCTGGGAGCACGAGACGACGCGATCTCGTCCCATGCGGACGAAGTGGCGGCGGCGCGCGCGCTGCTCGAGTGGGCACGGGCGGGAGACTTCCTGCTCCTCTCCTCGCAGTCCGACCGCCGAGCCGTGCTCGACCTCGTGGAGTCGGTCAGGGCTTCAGGATGGAAGCCGGGCGACGAGGTGCCACCGTCCTAGGGAAGCTCTGCACAAGTAGGGCACGCCGCCACCTGTGCTCTCGCACGGGTACCCGAGCCGCCACGGCAGATGAGGACGGCTTCACCTCGGCTTCAGCGTTCCTTCACGGGCGCTCCACCAAGCTTCGCGGTGATGCGGACGCATCTCACGTCTTCCCCCAGGGTCGGCGCCATCTCCTCGGACGTGGCGCTCGTGGGGCCGCGCGCCCGTGCCGGGGGACGAAGGAGACGTCTGAAGTCCGGCCTACGAAGAACGAGATTCGTCATTCATGCTCTTATTGCTCCTGGTATCGCTGCAGAGTGCCGGCATCGACCACGACGTCTACAACGGCCGGAGCGGCGACCTCGCCGTGCAGCCGCCGCGGATCTCTGCGGTCGCAACCATCGACGGCGTGCTGGATGAGCCCGCCTGGGAGCGCGCGGCCGTCCTGACCGGCTTCTCACAGTACATCCCGGTGGACGGTCCCCCGGCCTCCGACTCCACCAACGTGCTCGTCTGGTACGCACCGCACGGAATCTATTTCGGCATCCGCGCGTTCGAGGTGCACGGAGGAGTGCTCAACGCCACTCTCGCGGACCGCGACAGAATCGATACGGACGACTACGTCCAGATCCTCCTCGACACCTTCAACGACCGACGCCGCGCGCTCGTCTTCGGGGTCAACCCACTCGGCGTGCAAGCCGACGGGATCCGGAGCGAGGGGGCGATGGGTGCGGCGGGAGGACCTGGCGCCGGCGGACGCTTCGAGAACGTCGACCTCAACCCTGATTTCGTCTTCCAGTCGAGAGGCCGGGTCACCGCGACCGGGTATGAGGTCGAGATGTTCGTGCCCTTCAAGAGTCTCCGGTACAAGCCGGATGAGACGCAGACATGGGCGCTCAACATCATCCGGAAGGTGCAACACTCCGGATATCAGGACAGCTGGGTTCCGGCACGGCGCGCCAACGCATCGTTCCTGGCGCAGTCCGGCACGCTGACGGGACTCACCGGCCTACAGCGCGGCCTTGTGCTGGACCTCAATCCGTTCACCACCGGCAAGGCCACCGGCCAGCCCGGCCCCAATGGATGGGACTACGCGATCGTGCCCGAGATCGGGGGCAATACACGTTGGGGTGTCACGTCCAACCTCACCCTGAACGCTACCGCGAACCCGGACTTCTCTCAGGTCGAGGCCGATGTGGGCCAGGTCACGATCAACGAGAGGTTCAGCCTCTTCTTCCCCGAGAAACGTCCCTTCTTTCTCGAGGGAATCGAGCTGTTCGACACGCCGAATCAACTCATATACATGCGTCGCATCCGCAATCCGCTCGGGGGCCTCAAGCTCACCGGCAAGGTCGCCGGCACGAGCATCGGAGTGATGTCCGCGGTGGACGACCGAGGAAGCTCGGCCGGCGGAGAGCGCTACCCGATCTTCAATATCGTCCGCCTTCGGCGCGACCTTGGAGAGAACTCCACGCTCGGGGCGACCTACACCGGCCGAAGCGAGGGCGCCGACTACAATCGGGTTGCGGAAGCCGACGCGCGGATCGTCTTCGGCCGCATGTACACGGCGTCGGCGCAGCTCGCCGGCAGGTTCAGCCGGAACGACGAGACGTTCACGAGCGGCCCCCTGTGGCAGCTCTCGATCGATCGGACGGGGCGCAACTGGGGATTCCGCTACAGTCTGAAGGGCGTCGACCCCGACTTCCGCGCCGCCAGCGGCTTCGTGCCGAGAACGGGAGTCGTCGAGCCGCTCTTCGCCAACCGTGTCACCGTGTACGGTCGGCCTGGAGCGACGTTGGAGAACTGGACCGCCCACATCATGATGACTGGCGTGTGGGACTACGCCACCTTCTTCGACGGCGGCCGACCGCTCGAGACCGCGGCACGGATCCGGAACTTCTTCACCCTCCGGGGCGGATGGCAACTCGGTGCGACACCGGCATGGGAAACGGCCGAGTTCGATCCGGAGTTCTACTCGAGATACGCGGTCGAGCAGGTCACGGCGAGCGGAACAGATACGACGACGTTCTCGGTACCCGGCCGGATCAACGATGTGTTCGGCATGGGCGTCAGCCTCTCGACACCGCAGTTCCCGACCTTTGCGGCCCAGTTCAACGCCCAGGTGGGAAAGGCCGTGACGTACTTCGAGCCCGCCAGAGGCAACCGCGTCTCCGTGGGGGGGACCCTCACCTGGCGACCGACGGGCCAGCTACGCACCGAGCTCCGCTACACCCACGCGCGACTGACCCGCGAGCGTGACGGGTCGCGTCTCTCGATGGCCAATATCCCGAGACTCAAGATCGAGTACCAGATCTCGCGGCCCTTCTTCATCCGCATCGTGACTCAGTACAACGCGCAGACGCGCGATGCCCTCCGGGACCCGCGCTCGGACGCCCCGATTCTGATCCTGGACCCCGCGACAGGGGTCTACGTCCGGTCGACTACGGTGACCACCAACAGTCTTCGGGTGGATTGGCTCTTCTCGTATCGGCCGACCCCGGGGACCGTGGTCTTCGCCGGATACGGGTCCAGCCTGAGCGAATCGGATGCCTTTTCGTTTCGTAACGTTCGGCGAGTGAGCGATGGCTTCTTCGTTAAGTTCAGCTACCTGTTTCGGCTTTAACGGATCGAGACCAGGATGATGAAGAAGCTGTTGGCGACCCCGGCTCCGTTGCTCCTCGTGCCCGCGCTCGCGCTCGCTTCCGTACGGACCGTGGCGGCCCAGGAGGCCGAGCCCGAACCACCAGCGATCGCAGCCGTTGCCGGCGTTGCGCCGGGCGTGCTGGCGCTAGTGGACCTGTCGACGTTCGAAGTGATGCGGATCGTCGAAGGGCTGAACAACATCCACGGCGCGGCCATCTCTCCCGACGGGACCCTCGCCTTCGCCCTGAGCCTCTCGCAGGCGGATCAGGCCATCTCTGTGATCGACGTCGCCTCGGGGGCCGTCGTCCGGGTCATGGAGTTCGCCGCGCCCGCGCATCACGCCGCGATGGATCCGTCGGGCCGCCACGTCTATCTGACGTGGGGTTACGGCGGCACGGGGTCCGATGGGCCACGCGGCATCGCCAGAGTCGATCCCGAGAGTGGCGCCGTCGACAACATCAGGTCGGAGGGGACGCCCTACTACGTTGCCGTATCCCCCGACGGCTCCTTCCTCTACGCCACGACGCTCTACCCCCATCGACTGCTGAAAATCGCGCTGCCGGCATTCGAGGTCGTGGCGCGTGAGACGGTGGACGAGCCTCCGAACCACATCGCCGTGTCGGAGGACGGGACCGCCCTCTTCGTTACGCTGTCGAGCGGGGGAGTGGCCAAGGCAGACGCCGGCACGCTCGAGGTTCTAGGTACGGTCGACACCGGCGCGGACGCACATGCGGTGGCTCTGGCAGGCGATCCGGTTCGACTCTTCGTCGCGAACCGGCGTGCCCAGACGCTCACCGTGCTCGACCCGGAAACGCTGGAGAGGATCGATGAGATCGAAACCCCACCCGTCCCCACCCACCTTCTCCGGCTACCCGGGGGGGCGCTGCTGATCTCGGCCGCCGGCTCCCAGGAGCTCGTGAAGCTGGATCCGAACTCGCTCGAGGTCATCGACCGGCTGCCACTCCCCGCACAGCCGCATCAGACGGCGGCAACCGCAGGGAGGTAGGAGGCGGGAAGCCCGTCAGCCGCCCCGCAAAGGCTCACTCCCACTCGATGGTGCCCGGGGGCTTCGAGGTCACGTCCAGAGCCAGACCCGAGACGCCAGTCAGCGACAGGATGCCCTGCCGCAGGTCGTCCAGGCAGGCCGCCGGAAGATCTACCGCAGCCGCAGTCATCGCGCGCTTCGAGCGCACGGGCCGCACGATCACCAATTCCTGCCCGCGGCCGTCCACTTCAAGCGGCACCAGCACCGTCGGGCACTGCCAGATGTCGTCGTAGAGCCCGTGTCGGACGAGAGCCGCGGTGACGAGGCGATCGGCCTCCCTCAGGAGATCGAGCCGCTCCCGGGTCACCGTAGCCGCGAGGGGTCGGGCTTCGGCGGGGACGGTGGGTCCGAGATTCCAGACGCAACGATTCACACCTGGAACCGTGGCGGTGATCCAGGAACACGCCGCCGTGAGCTCCGACCAGGCCGCCGGTCCACTCAACAGCACAGGATGCTCGTAGGCGCGCAGGTCCGCTTTGACGCCGACCGAGCGCAGCGGCAGCGGGAGCGCCGATACGCCGAATCGCCCGGGAACTTCCGCGAGCGGGTCCCTCATGGCCTCGAAGCCCACGCTGTCGAGGACGCCGTCGCTGCAGAGCAGGCGCACGCCCAGACCCGGACCCGGGAACGGATGACGGTTCAGCGCCTCGCGGGGCAGCCCGAGGCGCGCGCCCAGCTCTCGCACCTCCGACTTGTACAGCTCGGCGAGCGGCTCCACCACCCTCCCCTCGGCGATCATGCGCTCGATCACGGGCACTCGGTTATGGTGGGTCTTGATGGTGTCGGCGCGGCGCGTGCCCCCCGTCTCGACGGTGTCCGGATAGATCGTGCCCTGACCCAGCAGGTGTGATCCCATATCCAGCGCCAGCGCCTCTTCTTCGAACACCCGCACGAATGTGTCGCCGATCGCCCTGCGCTTCGCCTCGGGCTCGACCAGTCCGTCGAGCGCCGCAAGGAACGCATCGCCGGCGTCCACGAAGTGGAGATGGTCAGCGAGGCCCACGCGCTCGAACAACTCCAACACGCTCCGGCTCTCATCCCTGCGCATGAGGCCCGTGTCGATGTGGAGCAGGTGGAGCTGCCCGGGGGAGAGGGCGGTCCCGAGCAGGACGGCGGCCACGGTGGAGTCCACGCCTCCCGACACGAGCAGAAAAACGGTCTCGTCGCCGACCTTGTGGACGACGGCCTCCATCTCCGCGCGCATGAACTCGTCCATCGTCCACGAAGCACGGCAGCCACAGATGGCCAAGACGAAGTTGGCGAGCATGCGCTCCCCATGGACGGTGTCGTCCACCTCGGGATGGAACTGGAAGCCGTAACGCCGAAGCGAGTCGGAGCCGATCGCGGCGAAGCGTTGAGTCCGCTCTCCCTGGCCCGATGTCGTGTGGCCCAGTTCGCGAAAGTCCGGACCCAACGCCACGACCGAGTCGTAGTGGCTCATCCAGACGGGCTCGACCGCCTCCAGGCCCTCGAAGAGTGGGTGTGGAGCTGCCAGGTGCAGCTTCGCCGGGCCCCACTCGCGGCCCCCGTGCTCGACTTCGCCTCCGTAGTGCTTGGCGATCTCCTGGTGGCCGAAGCACAAACCCAGGATCGGAATGTCCAGATCGAAGATCTCACGCGTGTAGTCGGAATCCTCATCGTGCGACGAAAGGCTCGGGCTGCCCGAGATGATGATGCCCCGGTAGCCCTGGAAGCGCTCGATGGGATCCTCGGGCTGGCGAATCTCCGCCAGCACCCCATGGGCGCGCACCTTCGTCGCGATCAGATGGGCGTACTGGCCGCCGAAATCGATTACGGCGATGGCTTCGTGGCGCATGGAGGGTGCCGGAATTCTCTAGAAGATATGAAAGGGCTGGGAGGGCGAGATTCGCCCCAGGCTACCGCATGGGGTCTCCGCATGGAAGGGGTCCGAATTCTGAACGGAATCCACATCCAGAATTCACAAAATCTTCATGTCCGAGACGGTAGCTTTTTCCCAAAGAAATAAAGGAATGGGCCGCCGTACGGCGGGGCCAGTCCCTCCCCGGTCCGTTGCTGCGGTGCGCCTCCCACGTTCTCCCGACCGGAGGCTGCTGTGCAGATCCACACACTCCCCGCCCTCTACACTACCGCCCTGATCGTCACGGCGAGCACGATCGCCGTTCCTGTGTCCGGCCAGACGCCGGAGAGCACCCCGCGGTCGCCCAGCCACCTAGTCGCACCTCAGGAATCCGGATACGCGTCGAGGACGAGCGAGGGGGAGGTGACGTTCGACGTGCAGCCCCGATGGGAGGACGGCGCTCTGTTCGTCGACGTCGAGGCGAACACGCACTCCGTCCCCCTCGAATCCCTGGATCTGGCCGCCCAGGTGCGGCTCGTCATCGGTACCGACTCCTTCGCGCCCGACGAAGCGGGCGAGCTGAGTGGACACCACGGGAACGCCACCCTCGAATTTCGCCTGGAGAGCCGTCCCGAAGAGTTCACGATCGAGATCCGGGACGTTCCCGACGTTCCGATCCGCACGCTAACCTGGCCGGTAGCGGAGACGACTCAGGCAGAGAACGCCGACTCGCCACGGTCACCGCGGTTCGGCAGATGACGACCAGGGGTGCCGATCTCCGTCCCCTCATCGCGCTCCTCACCTCGGTAACGCTGTCGGCGTGCTCCGGGCAAGCGTCCGACGACACCGCCGCCGACCTCGAGGTTGCGCCGCTCCCCCTCATGATCCAGGGAATGGTGCGAGTGGACGTCATGGCCGGGCCGCAGGCGGCAGATATGCTCGGGCAAATGCATGGCGAGGACGTGGCGCCGATCGAGAGCTACGTCGGCCGGTACCGCAGCGAAACGGGAAACGCCACCCTGTTCCTGAGCCAATTCGCCGGCGAGGAGACGGCTGATTCGCTGCTCAGCGAGATGTCGGAGTCCATCGGTGAGGGAAGTAGTGAATTCGCACACCACACGCAATTCGAGGTGGGGGGCCGTCAGATCCACATGGTACTCGGTCAAGGCCAGGTCCACTTCTT
>JBGMQU010000158.1:0-7505 GCA_048060725.1 Gemmatimonadota bacterium
TGAACCCCGAGAGACCCCTGCGCGCGGTGCACCCTACTTGTGCAGAGGTTCCCTAACGCGGCGACATGATGCAGGCGCCCGCTTCGATCTGCTCGCGATAGCGACGTCGCAAATCCTTTCGTAGCTCCGATTCGCAACGCCACTTTTCATCCTCGGCCGTCTCGTGGACGAGTTCCGGGACCATTACGGATTTCCCCGCGTCGTCCACCGCCACCATCGTGATGAAGCTGCGATTCGTACGGCGTCCGCTCCCCGGGTTCTGCGGATTCTCGGACACGATCGAGATCCCCCTGCCGTCCTGGGGTCGCATGAGTCGCGAAATCTCCACGCGCGAAGCCGCGACCGTCTTGCGGGCCCGGGCCTCGGCGGTCCCGAGTGCAACGTCCGTTTCGTCCGTCATCATCGTCATCTTTTTCTCCATCGGGAAGGCGTGCCCCATGAGCACCTCCACAGAACGCATCTGCACGAGGCACGGATCCCCCATGGCCGGGAACCGACGGTTTCCCGTCATCCTTTCTCTGCTGACCAGTTCTGCCGACCAGGTCACCACAGTTCGGCGACATCGAGTAGGTTCTGGAAATCGATTGGGGGATACATGGGCGCCGTGACCATCGCGTTGTCATTCATCCTGCTCGTGACTCTGCTCTACCGGGGACGGGCGTATTGGGCCTGGGTCGTGCCGGGCGCAATCCTGCTTGCCGTTCCGTTCTCTGGTGGAGCGCGATCTCCAGCGCTCTACGTGACCGGAGGGTTGTTCGCGACCCTGGCTCTCGTCTTCGGCATCCCGGCCGTCCGACGCACGCTCGTGAGCGGGTGGCTCATGAAGCGGATGAAGCCGCTCTTTCCCCGTATCGGCGAGACGGAACGCATCGCGCTCGAGGCCGGCACGGTCTGGTGGGACGGCGACCTCTTTTCCGGCGATCCCGACTGGGGAAAACTCCTGGCGTTCAAGGTGAAAGAGCTCTCCCGCGAGGAACAGGACTTTCTTGCCGGACCCGTCGAAGACCTGTGCGCGATGATCAACGAGTGGGACATCATACAGCGCCGCGATCTTCCGCCCGAGGCCTGGGAATTCATCAAGGAGAAGGGCTTTTTCGGGATGATCATCCCGAAGGAATTCGGAGGGCTCGGGTTCTCGGCGGCGGCGCATTCGGCGGTGGTCGCTAAGGTCGCGAGCCGTAGCGGAACGGCGGCGGTCACGGTGATGGTCCCGAACTCGCTCGGCCCCGCCGAACTCGTTCTGCATTACGGCACGGACGAACAGAAGCAACACTATCTCCCGCGGCTCGCGAGCGGTGAGGAGATCCCGTGCTTCGCCCTCACCGGACCGGAAGCCGGCAGCGATGCGTCGGCCATGCAGAGCGTGGGGATCGTGACTCACGGCACGTATGAAGGCGAGGACGTGCTCGGGATGAGGCTCACCTGGCGCAAGCGATACATCACGCTGGGACCGGTGGCGACGGTGATCGGTCTCGCGTTTCAGTTGCGGGACCCGGAGGGGCTGCTCGGGGGAGAAGAGGATCTGGGCATCACCGCTGCCCTCATTCCGGCGGATCTCCCCGGGATCGAGATCGGGGATCGCCACGATCCGATGGGCGTCCCGTTTCAGAACGGACCCAACTGGGGCCGCGACGTGTTCGTTCCGCTCGACTTCATCATCGGCGGACGCGAGGGGGCCGGGCGCGGGTGGCTCATGCTCATGGAGAGCCTCGCGGCGGGCCGATCCATCTCGCTCCCTTCGCTCTCGGCCGCGACGGCTCAACTGACGACGCGAGTCGTCGGCGCCTACGCCACCGTACGCGAGCAGTTCGACACCCCGATCGGCCGGTTCGAGGGGATTGAGGAGCCGCTGGCCCTTATCGGGGGGCTGAACTACTTGATGACCGCGGCCCGAACGTTGACCGCGGGGGCCGTCGACGCCGGCGAGAAGCCCGCGGTGGTCTCGGCGATCGTCAAGGCGTATCTCACCGAGGCCATGCGCCAGGTCGTCATCGCCGGAATGGACATCCGGGCCGGCGCCGCCATCTCGAGGGGCCCGCGAAACGTCCTCGCGCACGCCTATTCGGCGGTCCCGATCGGGATCACCGTCGAGGGAGCGAACATTCTCACGCGCTCGATGATCATTTACGGACAGGGCGCGATCCGCAGCCACCCGTATGCCCAGGCCGAGATCGAGGCCGTCTCTGCCGGAGACGTCTCCGGCTTCGACCGAGCCTTCTTCAAGCACATGGGCCACATTGTCGGAAACGTCGTGCGTGCACCACTTCTCGCCCTCACGAACGGCCGGCTGGTGCGGCCGCCAGCGGGAGGCCATACGGCACGTTTCTACGGGCAATTCACCCGGATGAGCACGGCCTTCGCGCTCGTGTCCGACCTGGCCATGATGACGCTCGGCGGCGGCCTCAAGAGACGCGAGAAGATCAGTGGAAGATTGGCCGATGCCCTGGCCTGGATGTACCTGGGGTCTGCCGCATTGAATCGATACCAGGACGACGGCGAGCGGGATTGCGACGTTCCGTTCCTTCGCTGGTCGGTTGCTCACGCTCTCCATGAGATCCAGACCGCGTTGGCGGGGGTCCTCGACAACCTCCCGAATCGCGCCGCCGCCTGGCTCGTGAGACCCCTGATCTTCCCGCTGGGAGCCCGACATCGGCCGCCGAGCGATGAGCTCGGGGGCGCCGTCGCCCGGGCCCTGCTGGAGAACCGGCAGACGTGCGTGAGCCTGACGAGCGACATCTACGTGCCCCCGCCGGATGAGCCCGGTCTGGGACGACTCGATGCGGCCCTGGATCAGGCGCTGGCGGCGCTCGCCGTAGAGGCGAAGATCCGTGACGCCCTCCGCGCCGGCCGGCTCGATAAGGCGCCCGGCGACATCTTGCTGGACAATGCGCTCGAGGCGGGGATCATCACGGAGGACGAGCGCCAGCAGGTGCTCGACGCCGACGAGGTCCGGGACGAGGTCATCCAGGTCGACTCGTTCAGCCCGGAGGAGTTCCTGACGCTGAGAGGCTGACCGGTCGGAAGGACGACCGACCCGACGATCTACCGCCCGCGGCGACTCCAGGCGCACGCCAGGAACCGGCCATGGTGCGAGAGCGACAGATCGACCGGCAGTGGCAGCTTCCTCCAGGTCGCGACGGGGATACGACCCGCGGGGGCGATCTCGATCTCGGCCGGCGCGATGGACAGCAGCGATCCCACGGCCGATCTCGCCATCGTCCGCACTCGGGCGCTGGCATGCGCCGCCGCGGATCGACCCCGGTGGACCCGCTCGATCATCGCCGCGGGCACCATCGCCGCGGGCACCCTTGCGGCGACGCCATCTGAGAGCGTCGCGATGGCGTGCACCCAGTCGTCGGCACCGGAGAACGACACGTCGAAGCGACCGACCGCGTGCTGGACGACCGCGCGCGCATTCCCCTCGAACCGGACGGCAAACCGCCGCGGCAGAAACCGGACGGCCGGATCGATCTTCCGGGCCACCTTGAACGCGCTTTCCTTGGCCGCCCACATGCGCCACCGCGTGCGGTGGGCCGTGGCTTCCAGCGTCAGCCGAGCGCGCTCGGCTCGTGTGAAGACCCGCTCGTCGAACCGCGAGTGGATCGCCGAGGGCTGATTTTCCAGGTCGCGGAGATCGACAACGTCATTCCCGACCAGCAAAGTACTTTTCCTCCATGCGGACGAGCCGCTCGCCGATCTGGTTCGCGAAGTCCCTCGATCGGCGCATCCCCGAATGCGTCGACACGGGCCGGAACACCTCGAAGTCCACGTAGAATGAATCGCCACGCGCCGGCACGGTCGAATACGCGAGCTGTCGATCTCCTCGCAGATAAACGCACAGGGCGCGGCACTTTCGAACCGAGTTGACGATCCTGCCCATCCCGTGCGCCACCGAATCGAGGTCGATGCGACCGGTCCGACTGCGCCTCCCCTCCGCGAAAATGAGCGCCGTCTCGCCTCGCGAAAGAAGATACTGCACCCGCTTCAGGGAGGCCGAGACATCCTGGCGGCGTCCGCCACGCCGGATCGGGATGCACTTCAGAATCCACACGCCGAGTCGATTGAACCACGTGAACCCGTAGTTCGTGTACTCGGGGAGATTCCACGGAAGCCAGCGGTAGTTGAACAGATACCACCACGAGCCGCCGAGGGCCCACGCCACGACGGCCGAATCGACCATCGTGAGGTGATTCGCGCAGATCAGCACCGGCTCGTCGCTCTCCTTCACGAGCTTGCGGAACCGCTTGCGCAGGTTCGAAGCGTCGCGGATCCGGTACCGCATCACCACACGCATGGCGAAGACGGTGGCGGGAACCCAGAAGATCGACAGGACCCTCCCCACCGTGCGCTGTACGCCGAGGCTCAGTCTTCCGCGGAAGGTGAGGCCGGGATCAGATGACAAGAACGCTCACGTGACTTTCGACTGGATGAGTGCCACGGCGTCGCCAACCGTGTTCACGGCGTCGGCATCCTCGTCCTCGACCTCGATATCGAACTCGTCCTCGAAGTCGAGGATCACGTCGACCAGCCGGGCCGAGTTCACCTTCAGATCCTCGAGGATGTTGGTCGCCTCCGTCGCCGTGGCCAACGCCTCCTTGTTCTTGGCGTAGCGCCCGATGATCTCGACGACCTTCGACTGAACTTCGCTTGTGTCCATTCGCAACTCTCGTCCTTGTCAGGCAGGGGCCTGGTCCGGCCACCTACGAAAGATGACACACACGTTCACATCTCCGAAACCGAAGCCCGCTTTGATGATCGTCTGGAGATCGGGCGTATCGCGGGTCTCGTGTGGAATGGACGCCGCGAACGGTTCGATCTCCGGGTGAACATCCTCGCAGTTGATGGACGCGTGTACGAATCCACCCTGCAACATGAGAATACACGCGACAGACTCTAATGCACCTGCGGCGCCAAGCCCATGCCCGATCATCGACTTGGTGGAGTTGATCAGCGGGAACGTGTCGGGAGTCAGGCCGAGCGCGGTCGCCCACGAGTGCACCTCGCGCGGGTCGGCGCCGGTCGCGGTCAGATGGCCGTTGATCGCGTCGATCTCGTGCCCCTCGACGCCCGCCGCATCGATTGCCTGGCGGATACACCGCTGCACGCCCGCCGGGTTGGGCGCCGTCATGCTACCGCCGCCGCGGTGTCCGCCGCAGTTCAGCGCGCCGCCCAGGATCTCGGCATAGATGCGGGCCCCGCGCGCCTCGGCGCTCTCGAGGCTCTCGAGGTGGAGGATCCCCGCTCCGCTCCCCGGAACGAAGCCGCCCGCGGACGCGCTGAGGGGGCGTGAGGCTTTCTCGGGCTCGTCGTTGAACTTCCTGCAAAGCACGCGCATCGAGTCGAACCCGCCCCAGGCGTACTGGCTCGCCCCTTCGGTGCCGCCACACAACATCCGCTCGGCGCGACCCTCCCGGATGCGGTAGTAGCCCTCCACGACGGCTTCGCCGCCCGTGCTGCACGCGCTCGAGTTCGACGTCACCTGATTCCCGAGAGCCAGGAGACCGGACACGCGCGCCGACACGCCGCTGCCCATGACCTGTTCGACAATCGTGCTCCCGAGCCGGCGGACACGTCCCGCGTCGACCATCGGAACCAGCTTTTCACCGGTGGTGTCCAGCCCGCCAATACCGGTCCCGATGATGGCCCCGACCTCCCACTTCACGGTCTCGTCGTCGTGTTCGGGCCGCTCGAACCCGGCGTCGGTCCACGCCTCGACGGCCGCGATGCACCCGTAGCGGTGGCTCGAGTTCATGGCGAGGAGCTCATCCTCACCGAACATCTCCTCGGCAAGCTCGTCGACCCCCTGCGGAACGCCGGCCACTCTGCAGCCGAACTTGAGTTCGTCGAGCAGGGGGATGTGCCGAATGCCGGAGGCCCCGTCCCGGAGGGCCTGTTCGTAAGCCTCCAGGCCGACGCCGTTGGGTGCGACCACTCCCATGCCGGTGATGACGACGCGTCGACTCACACCGGCACCCCCATCCCCGAGAGCGTCGCGGTACAGACGACGGACCCATCGTCGAGAATCATCTCCGCCTCGGATCGGAGCTTCCCGCGGCGGTAGTACACCTTCTTCGCCCGCACCGTCACGCGGTCTCCCGGTCGAACGACGCCGGAGAACTCGACCTCGGCGTCGGCAAACAGGGCCAGGGTGCGCCGGACGGCCTCGCGGCCACCCGCCAGGCCGACCAGATAGATCCCGAGGGCGACGACCGACACCTGCGCGACCGTCTCGAGAAGGATGACGCCGGGGGTCACCGGGTTGCCCGGGAAATGTCCGCGGTAGAAGTCCGCCTCGGGGCGGTACCGGTAGGTCGCGACGATGTGGTCCTCATCCACCTCGAGAATCTCATCGACAAACCGAAACGGCTCCTGTTGCGGAAGCAACTCGAGGATCTCGGTCGGACCGAGCGCGGTCCCGGCGGGGCTCGATGCGGTCATTCCTCTTCCGTCCTGCCGCCCCGGGAATTGCGGGTCGGCCACGGATAGTCCGGGTAGTCGATGTCCTGAAATACCCCCACCTTCGCGCGATTCACGCGATAGATCTCCACGCCGTCCACGAGTACGCGGGCGTCCCCGATGGCGATCGAAGAGCCGGAACCCGGCAGGTTCTGATAGCGGACGATGTCGACCTCGTAACGCACGAGCTTGTCGTGAGGGCGGATCTGTCCGAAAAACTCCACCTCTCCACACCCGAGGGCGCGCCCGGTTCCCAACGCGCCGTTCATCGAGCAGTAGAGACCGACCAGCTGCCACACGGCGTCCACTCCAAGGCAGCCCGGCTGGACGGGATCGCCGAGAAAATGACAGTGGAAGAACCACGCGTCGAGACGCAGGTCGGCCTCGCCGACGATCCTGCCGCGGCGCCCTTTACGCTCGACCTCGACCACCCGGTCGACCATGAGCATCGGGGGCAGTGGAAGCCGCGTCTTGAAGCCTTCGGGAGGGTCGTCGATCAACCGCCCGTACGCCATCGCCAGGACCTCTTGCTGGTCGAGGTGGGAGCGCTCGCGGTACTCGGCGTATTTCACCCGGTGGCACCGAACCGGAGGAGGTGACCCGCCCAGGTCAGACCCGAGCCGACGCCCACGACCGCCACGTCGTCCCCGTCGCCCCACTCGTCCCACCGCATCGAGACCACGCTCGGAGCCCCTGCGGCGCCCGTGTTTCCGAAGTCGGTGACGTTGTGATGGTGGCGCGCCGCGTCAATGTCGCACCGTGAACAGACAGCTTCCAACATCGTCCGATTCGCCTGGTGACCGACGAAATGGAGAGTGCGGCCCGACTCCTCGAAGTCCTCCTGCAAGCCCCTCAGGACTCGAACCGTCTTCTTGATGGCGAACATCTGGACCGTCCGGCCCTCCTGCCAGAAATGCCCGAAGTGAGGCACGACCACCTTGCCCCATCCCGCGGGGCTCGATTCGAGCGTGTTGCCGAGGATCTCGATCCGGGACGGCACCTTCGTCGACACGACCGCGGCGGTCGTCCCGTCTCCCCACAGCACCGCC